>JBEISV010000263.1:0-6506 GCA_040375265.1 Verrucomicrobiales bacterium | reverse complement strand
GACGTTGCCGTCGGTCAGCTTGTTGGGGTCATTGTCGTAGGCCTCGGCCACGAACAGCGCGCTGGGCCGACGTTCCCGCGCCCGCTTGAGGGCCCAGCGCCAGAACTCGAGCGGCACCCAGTGCGCCATGTCGCAGCGGAAACCGTCCACGCCCAGGCCCTGCCAATGCGCCAGCACGGCGTCGAGCTTGAGCCATGTATCGGGAATGGGCTTGCCGGGATCGTCCGCGGTCGGGAACTCCTTCGGCCCATGCCGGCCCTGCGTGAAATCGAAGCCGTAGTTCAGCTTCACGGTTTCATACCAGTCGCCCCGGTTCGGCGCATTCGTGATCCCGTTGTTGCCGGTCACCTTTGCGTGGTCGGTTTCGGCGGCAAACGCGCCGTCGCAACCGCCCGTCACCGCACAGGTCGGGCTCACCGGCTGGCCGGCCTGCATCGTTGGCAAGCGGAGCGGTCCGGGCAGGTAGTAGAAGTTGTTGGCCGCCGAGAAGAACCGGGTGCGGTCGTCGTGCGCGCCGAAGTTGTGCTCGGGCTTCACCACCGAATGATGGCTCCGGGCCACATGGTTGGGCACCAGATCGATGATCACGCGGAGCCGGTTGCGATGGATGCGATCCACCAGCCCGCGGAATTCGTCGAGCCGCTTCGCCGGGTCCGTGGCGTAGTCGGGGCAGACGTCGAAGTAGTCGCGCACCGCGTAGGGCGAGCCGGCGAGACCCTTGAGCAGGTCCGGATCGTCCGCCGGCAGGCCCACGGCGGAATAGTCGGTCGCCGTTGCCTGCCGCAGCACGCCCGTCAGCCAGATGTGGGTGATGCCAAGATCGCGGAGCGAACGCAGCGCCCGGTCATTCACGTCGGCGAACTTGCCAACGCCGTTCTCAGCCAGCGTCCCGTTGGGTTTCCGGGTCTCGTTCAGGTTGCTGAACTGCCGGAGAAACAACTGGTAAACGCACGGCCGCTCGGGAGTGGCGCGGGCGGGCGAGAAGCTGGGGGCGGAATGACTCGTCATGGCAAGGCTGACCCAGGCGGCGATGAACCAAGGGAAACGCACGCCTCTGTCTAGCGCGAACCGGCCGAAACCGGAAGCCGGGAGTGCCCCCACCTCCGCGCTCGTCAGCCGCCGGCGCTTCGGCTTAACTCCTCTTCCCCGCTGTGAGCGGGACCGTCCATGGCATCCGAAAACGCATCCGAGGGGCGCTTCATTGAGCCCGAGCATCCGCAGTTCAGCGGCTTCATCTTCAAGATCCAGGCCAACATGGATCCGAAGCACCGCGACCGCATCGCCTTCGTGCGCGTGGTCAGCGGCAAGTTCGAGCGCGACATGACCGTGACCCACGTCCAGTCGGGCAAGAAGGTCCGCCTCAGCTCGTCGCACAAGCTCTTCGGCAACGAACGCGAGACCGTGGACGAAGCCTTCCCCGGCGACATCATCGGCCTGGTCGGCCACGACGGCTTCGGCATCGGCGACACGCTGACGACGGACCCGAAGATCCGTTACGACGAGATTCCCCGGTTCACGCCGGAAGTCTTCGAATACTTCCACAACCCCAACACGGCGAAGTTCAAGCAGTTCCGCCAGGGCCTTGACCAACTGTTGCTCGAGGGCGTCGCGCAGGCGTTCAACCTCAAGGACACGGCCAGCCGTGTTCCGTTGCTGGCGGCAGTCGGACCGCTGCAATTCGAGGTGCTGCACTACCGGCTTGAGACCGAATACAATGCCGAGGCCCGGCGCGAATCGGCGCCGTTCCAGGTCGTCCGCTGGCGGCCGGCCGGCACGAAGGAGGAGGAACTCGAAGGCATTTCCCTGCCCACCGGCGGGCGATTCGCCACCGATGGCGACGGCAACTGGGTGGCGCTGTTCCCGACCGACTGGTCGATGAACTACTTCACCCAGAACAATCCGCGCGTGCCGCTGAGCCCGCTGGCGCCGAAGAAACAGGCCTGAGCCGGCTCACTTCTTGAACAGGCCGTCTAGGCCCTTGCTGGCGCCCTTCAAGGTGCCGGAAGCCTTGTCGAGCGCGCCCTTGGCGGCATCGGTGGCCCCCTTGGTCAGGTTGCCCACCTGCGCCGTGACGGCCGGGATGACCTTGGTCACGACCTCGTTGATCACCCGCTGGGTCAGTTCGCCCGGGGTGATGCCTTCGCTGCCGCTGCCGAGGTTCGTCAGCCGGATTTCCGGCAAGGTCAGCGGCGGTATCGCCCCGCCCAGGCCGGGAATGTTCAGCTTCACGTTCACCTTGGTGCCGCTCAGGACAAACTCGTCCACCTGGAGCTTCTTCTGCGCCCCGGTTTCCCCGGCGGGCTTCGACTTCTCGGCGGCGGTGAAGCGGTTGAGGTTCGCGAGCAGCGCCTTGAGATTGTTGTCGGTCAGGCCGCCTTCGATCGTGACCTCAGGATCCGTGACCCGCACCGACTTCACGACGATCTTGTCGGACATCAGCGAACCGGGATCGACCGCAAGGCTGGCCTCGCCCAGGCGAATCGCGACCGGCTCCGTGTAGGGCGCCGGATTGCCGATGACCAACCCCTTGACCGCGCCGGAGCCGGAACTGGGTGACAGGTCCACGGAAGCCACGGTGACGGTCGTCTGGGTGAACTTGGGCCCGAAGGTCTCGATGCCGGCCTTCACCAGCTTGCCCACATTGGTGCCCAACAACACGACCGCGGCGACCAGGGCGAGGACGACGACAACCGCACCAATGAGGATGGCCTTTTTCATGGCGGGACGTTCAACCCGCCGTTCGCCGGAAGCAAGCCGGCGCAGGCCAGGGCCTTTCCGATGGTCGTATCTGGGCACTGCCCCGGAGCCCCTCGATGGACTCCCTCTCCGCCATCGGATGGGGTAGAGGGCCGGGGAGAGGTGGCGCCCTCGCGTGCTGGCCTGACCCCCTCCCCGCTGGTGTCTCGCAGGGCGAGGGCGGCACCCCGGGGCAGTGTCAAGATGCGCCCATTTCCAACCAGGCGGGCCAGGCTGGCGGACGAGGGCGTCCGCGCTCCGACCATTTCATCCCGCTTCAGCGTTGCTTCACCGGGATCGTGATGGTGCCGAGGTCCAGCGGCGGGTCGTTGAAGTCGCCCGGCGGCACCACGACGGGCACTTCCAGTTTCCCGAGTTCGCGCCGGAAGAAGCGCTGGTTCTCGTCGCTGTAATCCGTGGGCGGCACCGACACGCAGAGTGTCAGCCGGTAAGTTCCGGCCGGAACGTCGTCCATGCGGAAGGAACCGTCGGGCTGGATGTCCGGGAAGAACTTCCGGATCTGCGCCTCGCGGCGGCGCTCAACACGGAGATACTTCGGAAACTCCGGATGATTCCGGAACACCTCTCGCACAGTCGGCAAATCCGACCGTATTTCCTCCAGCGTCTGTATGTCATCCCGCCACTGGTGGCCGGCAACAGGTTGTGCCATTTCAAAGCGGCCGACCAACGTGCGACCGGTCGTGGCCAGCATCACTTCAACCACGCCGCCAGCGAGGACATCCACGCGCTGTCGCGGACCGATGCCAGCGTTGCCCGCGGTGCCGGGCGAAAACTTGTAGTAGCGGCTCAAGGCCACCGGCCCGGGCGGGACATGATTGAACCGGAAACGTCCCCGGGCATCGGACGTCACGGTCGTGTCGAGCGCAACGGGCCACAACTGCGCGTCTGAATCTGGCAGCCAGGCATGCAGGAACACCTGCTGCCCGGCAGCGGGTTGGCCGGCCGTGAGCACCGTTCCTTCGATCGCGCCCCACGGTTGCAGCAAGATCATGGCGCGCTTGGCTTGTGCGACGGGCACCAACGCGAATCCTACTTCATGCACCACGACCAGGCTCTCCGTGTTCGGTTTCAGGCGGATGGAGAATTGCCCGGCGGCATCGGTGATGGTCTGCGGCGCGTTGTTGCCGGAGAACGTGCGGTCGTCGCGGATGATGAAACCAAAGCCTAGCCCGTTCAGTCCGACGACCGCGTCCGCCACCGGCCGCCCCGCGGCATCGACCACGCGTCCGCTCCCGGGCTCACCGCGGCGCAGGCGAAACGCGAAGGCATGTTCTTCCGCGGGAACGTTCCGCAAATCCGACACCGCCGTTTCGTAGCCGTCGGCGTCCACCTCCACGGTAAAGGGCTCCCGGAAACCGCCTTCCACCGCCCAGTCAAAGCGGCCGGCATGGCCGTCCCTGAGCAGGCGTCGTTCGGGACCGCCACTGTGGCTCAGGACGCTGAAGCGCGGCAGCGGTTCGCCGGACTCCGCATCCACCACGGTGCCCCTCAGCCGGACCGTGTCCGCCAGCGCAGATCCCGGCGGCGGGTTGCTGCCAGGATCGTCCGGCTGCAGCCGGAACAGCAGCGTTTCAGTGCCCGCCGGAACCTTTTCGCGGGCAGTGAGGAATCCGGGGGCCGACACCACCAGTTCCACCGTGCCCGGAGAAAACGACCCGAGCAGGAAGCGTCCGTCCTCGCCGGTCCGCGCCTCCTGCGCGGAGTGTCCGTTGCGACCGATATGCTCCACAATGGCGTCGGGCACGGGCGCTCCGTCGGCGCCGAGCACCTGCCCGGCCACCTTTAGGCCCCGCCGCAGGACCACGGTCTGGTGGGTAGCCGCCGTGACCGAACCCTCCAGCACGATTTCCTGCCGGATGAACTCCGGGTGGATCACGGCGTAGGTCATGTGACCATTATGACCCCGCAAAGATGGCAATTGCCCGGTGCGAAAACGGCCTGTCGCGTCGCTCGACGTGCTGCTCAGCCGGGAATGAAATCCGATGTTCTGCCGTTTGCCGCCCGTCAGGCCCGGTCCGACGAATTCGATCCGGGCATCGGCCACCGGCCGGCCCGCCTCGTCTTGGACGACGCCTACCAACTCCTGCCCGGGCTCCAGCAGGCACTGGTAGGCCAGCACCGGCTCGGTAAATTCGTGCCGCCGCCACTCCACGACGACCGGCACATGGTCAGGCGCGGAAATCCACAGCGTGAGCGAACCCTGGGGCGGATCCGTGATGGGAATCTCCGCATTGCCGTCGGCATCGGTGGCGAGATCGAGCGTGGTGGAATCTCCCGTGCGCCCCCAGAACATCGCCTTGAGTTGCGCCGCCAATGGGCGGTTGCCAGCGATGGAACGGACGTTCAGCAGCAGCCGGGACGTTGTGAGCCCAGCCGCCGGGCCGGCTGGCGGCGCGGAGGCCATGGCAACCGGCGCGGTCGTCGGGCGGGGATCGCCCGGGGTGACCGTCGCCACTTCCCCGGAAGCCGTCGTCTCGGACCTTGGAAGCAGCGACGAGATTCCAGCCGTCACCAAGAGCAAGGCGGCTGCGGCCCACGGCAACCATTGGCGGAGTTGCGCCAGCCACCAGTCCCGCAACGCCCCGGCAGCCAGCGTGGCCGCAGTCGCGCCCGCGGTGTTCGCCGTGGCCGCGGCGGCAATCTGCCCGGCGAGTTCCGCCGGAGCCGCGCCGACCGGCAGATTCCCCAGCAACGTCACCAACCCGGCCGCCGTGAGAACGACGCCCCGGCCGGCGAGCCAGGTGCGAAGTTTCTCCACCGCCCGGCTGACCCGCTTCTTCGCGGCCTCCTCGTTGACGCCCAGTAGCTCGCCCACGCTGCGGATCGGTTTGCCTTCGAAGTAGCGCAGCAGCACGGCGTCCCGGTCGGCGGCGGGCAGGGCGGCCAAGCCGGCGTCGAGATGGGGTTCAACCTCCTGCCAGTGCTCGGGCACGGCGGGGGCGTCGGTGACGGCGGGTTGCATGGCGGCGACGGTTTCGTGGTGGGTGCGGCGTTGTTCGGCCCGCAGGGCGCGGGCGGCCACGAAGCGCGTGGTGCGGAACAGCCAGCCGGACAGCACCACCTTGTCCCCCAGCGAGCCGGCCTTGCGGGCCAGCACCAGGAAGACGGCCTGCGTGACATCCTCGGCCAGCGGCGACGCGCCGACCTGCCGGCGGGCGGAGGCGCGGACCAGGTCGAGATGGCGGCGGACGAGCTCGGCAAACGCGGCCTCGTCACGGCGGTTGGCCCAGGCTTGAAGCAGTTCGGAGTCGTTCATTTGGCGCTTCGTTTCACCCGGTAATCCCCGGTCACGCCGCGAGGGGACAGGGATTTCCACCGCCTGTCATCCGGGGGGCTGCGCCGCCCTCCAGCCGTCCTCGGGATTGAATTGAAGGCTCGCCGCTGGGATTCGTCCTTGGAAGGCTGTCGCCATGAAATCCCGCTTCACTCTTCTGCCGCTCGCCGGGTTGCTCGGTCTGCTGGGAACTCCCCTCGCCACCGGGGCGACGAACGCGGATTTCGCCCGGGACATCCGCCCGCTGCTGGCCGAGCGCTGCTTTTCCTGCCACGGCGAGAAGAAACAGGAATCGGGACTCCGGCTCGACCGCCCGGCCGACGCGTTCAAGGGCGGCGATCATGGCCCGGCCATCGTCCCCGGAAAGGCGGCCGAATCCGTGCTGCTCCAGGCCGTTACCGGCACCCACGCCGAGGTGGCGAAGATGCCGAAGAAGGGCGAGGCGCTGACCGCGGAGCAAGTGAGCCTACTACGG
>JBEISV010000331.1:0-5378 GCA_040375265.1 Verrucomicrobiales bacterium | reverse complement strand
TCTCGGCCGCCTTCGCCGACGGCGTCGCGTTCGAACGGCTGACCGTGAACCTCCGGGACCAGATGCAGGAGGAGACGGCCCAGATCCGGGTCTACCCCAACGGCACCTGCGACCAACTGGACGCCATCCTCGCGTTTGAACGGCGCGAATTGCAGCACCTCACGCTCGAGGTGCTCACCGGCCAGGCCACCGTCTCCAGCGTCCGATGAACTGCCGCCGCGCCAACGACTCGGGCCGGCGCCGGTTGCCGCGGCGGGACGGAAGCGACACCGCGTTCACCCTGATCGAGGTGATGGTCGCCACCGCCGTGCTCGTGATTTCGCTCGCGAGCATCCTGATGCTCGTCTCCACGGGCATCCGCACCGCCCGCATCCTCGACCGCGTGCATGTCGACGCGAGCAGCGTGGCCGGCGAACTGTCCCTGACCAACCGGCTGGAGGAGGGCGTCGAATCCGGCGACTTCGGCGACGCGCACCCGGGTTACGGCTGGACCCGGACCATCACCGAAGCCGGCACCAATGGCCTGTTCCGCGTGGACTTCGTGGTGTCCGGCGGCGGCGAGGCGGAATCACGCCTTTCGCTGCTCCTGTTCCGGCCGGGCTCCGTGTCCCGGCGAGGGCTGCCGCAATGAGGCTTTCCCGGCTCCAGCGCACCGCCCGCCGCGGTTTCACGATCATCGAGGTCGTGGTCGCGACCTTGGTGCTGTCGCTCATCCTCGTGTCGCTCTACGGGACTTGGCAGATCATCATCCGTAGCACCGACCGGGCGTTGCAGGTCACGGTCAATGCCCAGCGGGCCCGCATGGCAGTCCGCGTCGTGGAGGAAGCCGTCAGCGCGGCGCAGATGTTCCAGGCCAACGCCGGCATGTATGCCTTCTTCGCCGACAGTTCCGGGCAATTCAGCTCGCTGAGTTTCTGCGCCAATCTCCCCGAATCGTTCCCGGGCGGCGGTTACTTCGGCGCCGAACGCCTGCGGCGGGTCAACCTGATCGTCGAGTCCGGTGACTCCGGTCCCGAGCTGCGCCTGTATCAGAACTCCGCCCACGCCCCGCCCGATGCCGACGTGGCCGCCGTCCCCATCGTGCTGGCCCGCGACGTGAGCGCGTTCCAGTTGGAGTTCATGGATCCGCGCACGTTGGAGTATGCTCCCGAATGGCGTTGGACCAACCAGTTGCCCCGGATGGTCCGGGTTTCCATGGGTTTTGGCGGGGGCGGCAGCCGTCCGCCCGAGGTGGTGACCCGGAGCATCTTGGTCTCGTCCACGACCGTCCCGCCCGGAGCCGCCGGCGGGGCCCTGATCCAACCGCCCGCCCGCTGACCATGCGCCTCCATCAACCAACGGAACACCCGTCCCGCCGCCATCCGCGCGGCGTGGCGCTGATCATCGTGCTGCTGGTGGTGTTCGCGCTCACGGTGACCGCGGCGACTTTCGGCTACCAGATGCGGGTCGAGACGCGCTTGGCCACCACAACCCGCTCGGAGTCCGAACTGGAGTGGCTCGGGCGCTCCGGGGTGGAATACGCCAAGTGGATCCTGGCGCTCCAGCAGCAGGTGCCCGGCGAACAGGCCTACAACGGCCTCAATCAGTTCTGGGCCGGCGGCCCGGGCAACCCGGACCTGGGCGAAAATCCGTTCGAAGGCCTTTCGCTCGCCAACATCCCCGTCGGCGAAGGGCGGATCTCCGTCCGCATCGTGGACGAGGAGCGGAAGTTCAACATCAACCGCGCCAGCCCCCAGTTGCTGGAACTCGGCCTCGGCCTCGTGGGCGTCGACGCGGGCGATAACTCCATCATCGCGAGTTCCATCCTCGATTGGGTCGACCGGGATGATTTCCCGAAGATCGGCGGTGGCGCGGAGAGCGACTATTACCTCGGATTGGACCCGCCCTACCTGGCGAAGAACGGCCCCATCGACGACATCACCGAACTCCTGAAGGTCAAGGGCGTGACCCCGGAACTCTTCTTCGGCGGCGGGTATCAGGTCAGCGGGTTCCGCGGCGGTGGAAACGGCTTCGGATCCGCCCGTTCCGGCAGTGGCAGCGGGAACGGCTTGGTCGGGGTGTTTTGCGCGCTGTCCACCGGCCAGGTGAACATCAACACCGCCCCCGAACCGGTCCTGGCCCTCGCGCTCGGCGGCGACCAGGTTCACGCCCAGGAAATCATCAAGATCCGGGCCGGTCCGGACGGCCAGGAAGGCACCTTCGACGACGATCCCGCCCGCAACCCGGGCGAAATTGCCAAGCTGCTCGGACCGGCCGGGGGCGGGGCCGCCGGCGCCCAGCTCGGCACCCAGTGGACGACGGTCAGCTCCCACTTCCTCGTCCAGGTCGCCGCCGAATTCGGCAACACACGCCGGCGCTACGTGGCGACGATTCGCCGCGGCGGCCAGACCCCGCGGGACTTCCAGACCCTGATCTTCCGCCGCGAGTAGGCGCGGCGCCGGTTTTCCCCGATTCCTTGGTTTTGTTCGCCTCGCATTCCCCGTAGGCTCGAGCCGATGACGATTGCCGAACTGCACGCCAACGAGGAGCTGCGCCAACACGAATTCCCGGTCTGCCGGGACAAGGTTTACCTCGGCCACGCGGGCGTGTGCCCCCTGCCCCGGCGCGTCGCCGAGGCGATGACGGCCCGCACCATGGCCGCCCTGGCCAATGACCAGGAGTCGAGCCTGCCGGCCAACTTCATCGCCGATACCCGCCGGCTGGCGGCCAACGCCATCCAGGCGCAGCCCGAGGAAGTCGCCTTCGTCGGGCCCACTTCGACCGCGCTGAGCTACCTCGCCGCCGGCCTCAACTGGCGGAAGGGTCACAACGTGCTCGTCTACCAGGACGATTATCCGTCCAACGTCTATCCGTGGATGGCCCTGGAGGAACGCGGCGTGGAGATCCGCTACGTGCCCGCCAAGGGCGTCGGCAAGATCCGGCTCGTGGACATCCAGTTCGCCGTCGACACCAACACCAAGGTCGTCGCCCTCGCGAGCTGCCACTTCCTTGGCGGCTGGCGGCTCAACCTCGAGGCCATCAGCAAGTGGCTGCGCAGCCAGAACGTCCTGTTCTGCGTGGACGGCATCCAGACGCTCGGCGCGTTTCCTACGCTGGCGCCGCATTTCGACCTGATGGCCGCCGACGCCCACAAGTGGCTGCTCGGCCCGTGCGCCGCCGGCATCATGTATGTCCGGCGCGAGGTGCAACCTTTCCTCCGGCCGGTGGTGCAGGGCTGGCACAACGTGAAGTGCCCCGGCTTCATCGCCCAGGACTCGCTCGAGTTTCGCAACGACGCCCGGCGCTACGAGGCCGGCACGCACAACCTGGTCGGGCTCGCGGGCCTGCGGGCCGCCTTCGCCCTGCTGGAGGAGATCGGCCAGGAAAACGTGGCCGCGGAACTGGCGCGCAAGCGGGCCTGGCTGGCCCAGGCCATCGACGCGAAAGGCTATGAAGTGCTGAACCTCGAACTGCCAATCGAGAACAACAGCGGCCTCGTCACCTTTACCCGGGCCGGGGACAACCTGCCAGCGCTCCACGCCAAATTGGACAGCCACCGCATCGTGTCTTCCCTGCGCCAGACGCGGGACGGCCGTCACTGGATCCGCTTCAGCCCGCATTACTACAACACCGATGCGGAACTGCACCGGGCCGTGGAGTTGCTCTGAGCCGGCGGAAACGGCCACCACCAAGGAAAAGACGGCCCGCCTTCCGTCAGTTGCAAGATACCCCCCCTCGCAGTCTGACCCGGCGGGCCGTCCCCCCTTTCCTTGACGTCTCGAACTAGGTCCGAACGTCCCCCCAAGGGGAAATGTCAAACTTGGCTACTTTGTGGCGGCCGCGATGTCCGCTTCCACCAGGCGCGGCGTGATGAAGATGATCAGCTCGCGGCGGCGGCTACCCTCGAACTTGCCGCGGAACAGGTGGCCCAGGATCGGGATGTCGCCGGCGATCGGGAGCTTACGCTGGGTCTTGGCCGTCTCCTCCTGGATCAGGCCGCCCATCACCACCGTGCTGCCGCTGCGGACGCGGATGAGCGTCGAGGCCTGCTTGATGTCGAGGACGGGCGCGTTGGCCCGCTTGTTGGGCGACGTCTGGGTTTCCACCAGCGAGGTCAGCACCGGCGAGATGTCGAGCGACACGTAGTCGTCGTCGGAAATCTGCGGCGTGATCGCCAAGATCGTGCCGATCGTGATCGTGGTGACGACGTCCTGCTCGACGCCCGCGGCGGTCGTGGTGGTGCCGCCGTTGGAAGTGCCGACGGTCGGGACGAGGACGGTGGCCTGCGAGAAGAACGGTCGTTCCGTGCCGACCTTGATCAGCGCGGTCTGGTTGTTGAGCGTGCGGATGCTGGGCTTGGAAATCACCTTCACCTCGCCCTGCTCCTGCAAGGCCTGCAGCAGGACCTTGGTGTTGGCGTTCTGGAAATCGACGGCAAAGGAGCCGTTCTTCAGGTTGAACCCGCCCGCGGCGGCCGTCGGTGTCGGCGCGCCCGAGATGGCCATCTTGCCGCCATACATCTGGATGGCGTGTTCCCAGTCCACACCGAGCTGGAACTGGTCGTTCAGCGTGACGTCGTAGAGCCGGGCCTCGATGTCCACCTGGCGATGGATCGTGTTCTTGAGCCCTTCGAGGTAGCTGGACATGCGCTCGAGCGCCGCCGGCCGGTCGGTGACCTGGATGAGGCCGGCGGTCATGTTGATCGCGAGCGTGCCCTTGCCCTTTTCCGTGAGCAGATGCCCGAGTTCCTCGCGGAGCTCCTTCCAAAATTCCACCGGGTTGTCCTGCTGCACGTTGACCGACGAACCGGCCGTGCCGCCGCCGCCAGATCCACCACCGGATCCGCCGCCACCACCGGATCCGCCGCCGCCGCCGCCACCACCACCGGATCCACCGCCGCTACCACCACCGCTGCCGCTGCCGGAGCTGGCCGAGGCGAGGTTAGCGGAGCTGCTGCCGGTGCCTTTCCGGATCATCCGGAGGTAGTCCACCTTGAAGGTGCGGGTCTCCGCGGCGCGGACGCGGATGAGGTTGTTCTGCTGTTTCCACACGCAGTCGCTCGAGAGCAGCAGGGACTCCATCGCCTCGGCGAGGGGCACGTCGCGGAGATCCACGGTCACGGTGCCGGTCACGTCGGAATCCGGCACGATGTTGAGATTGTTGGCGCGGGCGAACATCGCGAGCGCCGACTTGAGCTCGAGATCCTGGGCCCGGAACGAGAACACCTGCTTGCCCGACATGGATTTCTCGGCCGTCACCGGAGTCGCCGACTCGGCCGGGGCCGGGGCCGCCGCCGTGATGACGGGGGGCGGGGTCGCCGCCGGGGTTTCCGGTTCGGCGGCAAAAAGGGCGAACGGAACGGTGAGCAGGCATCCCGCGATCCGCCACGGCCGAGGGGG
>JBEISV010000006.1:0-32247 GCA_040375265.1 Verrucomicrobiales bacterium | reverse complement strand
GGTGAAGGCCACGATCAGGGCGGTGACGAGGATGTTGGCGAGGGCCAGCGGGATAAACCGGCGCCAGCCCAGGTCCATCAGTTGGTCATAGCGGAAGCGCGGAAGCATCCAGCGGGTCCAGATGAAGACCACCATCAGGAAAGCAACCTTGGCCAGGAACCAACCGATGTGAATCAGCCCGCCCAGCACCGAGGTGGCCACTTCGCTGCCGAAGGGGGAACTCCAGCCGCCGAGGAACAGTGTCACCATCATGCTGGAGGCGGCGATCATCGCGGCGTATTCGCCCATGAAGAACAGGGCGAACTTCATCGAGCTGTATTCCGTGTGGTAACCGCCGACGAGTTCGGTTTCGGATTCCGGCAGGTCGAACGGCAGGCGGTTGGTTTCCGCAAAGGCGGCGATCAGGAAAATGACGAAGGCCAGCGGCTGCTTCCAGATTAGCCACTGGTGCAGGCCACCGCTCTGGTATTGGACGACGGACGACAGGTTCAGGTCACCGACCAGCAGGAACACCGCAACCACGCTCATCCCCATCGCGATCTCGTAGGAGATCATCTGGGCGCTCGAGCGGATGCTCCCGAGGAACGGATACTTGGAGTTCGACGCATAACCCGCGAGCACGATGCCGTAGACCCCCAGCGACACGATGCCGAAGGTGTAGAGGATGCCGACGTTAAGGTCGGCGATGACCATCGGATTCGCCGCGTTGCCCAAGGACGAGCCGAACGGAATCACCGCGAACGTCATCAGCGATGGCACGCACGCGATCGCCGGGGCGAGCCAGAAATAGACCTTCCGCACGTAGCTCGGCGTGAAGTCCTCCTTGAGGAACGACTTCAGGCCGTCCGCCATTGGCTGGAAGATGCCCAACCGCACCAGCCAAGGGCCGATCACCGGGATAAACTCGACAAAGAACGGCGCGACGCGGTTGGGACCGGGACGGTCCTGGATCCACGCGGACACCTTCCGCTCTACCAGGACCGAGTAGGCAACCCCGCCCATCCCGATGGAGAAGACCAAGATCACCTTCAGCACGCTGAAGAGGACGAACTGCGTCGTGGGGTCGAGAAATTTGATCGAATCCATGTCGCGTCAGATCTGAACGGTGACTCCGGTGTCGCCGACCTTGGCCCATTCGAGTCCGGCCAAGGCGGGAACTTCCTGCGCCATCTGGTTGAACAATCCCTCAATGCTGCTGAAGCCGTTTTGGCCGGTAACATTGTGGACCAGCTCGTGCAGAAACTCCCATTCCGCGCGGACATCGCCCTTTGGCTCAACGGCCTTCATGAACTTCTGCACGCGCCCCTTCACGTTCACGAACGTCCCGCGCTTCTCGGCATGGGCGCAGCCCGGGAGCAGGTAGGTGGCCGCGGCCGTGGTCGCATTCGGGAGGATGTCGCTGACGATCAGAGTCTCCAGCTTCGCGAGCAGGTCGGTTCCGATGCCGTGTTTGGTCACATCCTCACCAAAGACGATCAGGGTTCGGATCGAACCGCTGCGGATGCCGTCGGCGATCTTGGCCAAGTTGCGGCCCATCTCGGCGTGGCAGTCCACGATGCCGGTGAAGATGGCGCCGTTCGTGTTCGGGTTGCGATCCGCCGACACCAGCAACTTGTCCGCCTGCCCTTGGCGGGACACCGAGTCGGTTACCGCGCCCAGCTTGGTCGCCAGCTTCTTCAGCAGGTAAAGCTCCTCGGTCGTCTGGCGGGCCGAAGCCACGATAGCCACGCTGCCTTGCTGGGCAGTAGCCAACCTCGCGGAAATCTCCTTCAACGCGGTGGCCCAACCCGACTTCGTGCCGCGCACCAGGACATCCTTGAGGCGATCTTCGCGGGCGACCCACTTGTAGTTCAGCCGGCCAGAATCACACATCCACGGCCCGTTGACCGCGTCGTTGTCCCGCGGTTCATAGCGGTGGATCGTGCCTTCGCGGGAACCGATGGTGATGTTGCAACCGGTGCCGCAGCTCGTGCAGACGCTCTTGGTTTCCCGCAGGAACCAGACGCGCATCTTGAAGCGGAAATCCTTCGACGTCAGCGCGCCCACCGGGCAGAGGTCCACGGTGTTGAGCGTGTAGTTGTTTTCGAAGGCCCCTTCCCTCCACGCGGCAATAGTGTTGTAGGAACCGCGATTCACGATGCCGAGCGCGTCGTCACCGGCGATGTCCTTGGTGAAGCGGATGCAACGGGTGCAGAGCACGCAGCGCTCGTCGTCGAGCACGATGCGCGGCCCGAGGTCCACGGCCTTGGGCTTGTGCACCTTCGCCTCGACAAACCGACTGCCGGCTTGGCCGTGCTGAACTGAGTATTCCTGCAGCTTGCATTCGCCGGCCTGGTCACAGATCGGGCAGTCGAGCGGATGGTTGATGAGCAGCGATTCGAGCACCGCCTCGCGCATCTGCTTGGTCGCAGGCGAATTCGGATACAGCTCCATGCCCGGTGAAATCGGCGTCGCACAGGCGATAGCGCCGCGTGGCGTCTGCGGCTCATACGGCAACACCGACTTCGCGATCTTGGGCGAACCGTCCTCGTTGAGCACCGGTTTACGGTCCGGACCGATCATCGGAGTGCCGAACTCGACCAGGCACATGCGGCAATTGCCGGCCACGGGCAGCTTCGGGTGGTAGCAGTAATGCGGCACCTCGCCACCGGCGATCTGGACGGCCTGGAGCATGGTCGTTGGCTCCAGCTTGCCCTGCCAATTCGGCAGCAGCTTCGGCACCTCGACCTCGCGGCCGTCCACCTTGATCTTGATCTTCTCGACCGGCGGCGGCGCGGCGGGCGCGGGAGCAGTTGTCGCGGCGTTGGACATGTTGGCGAAAATCAGTGCTGGTTCGAACTCGCAGCCGGTTTCCCGGTCTTGGCCGCCTCGTCGGCAGCACCCTTGGCCTCGAACTCGTCCTTGAACTTCTTCACGAAGCTCAAAACTGGCCAGGAGGCCGCCTCACCGAAGGCGCAGATCGTCCGGCCCTGGATGTTCTGGGCGATGTGCGACAGGTATTCGGCGTCCTGCTTGCGGCCGTCCCCGTGGGCCAACCGATGGGTGCCCTTCGCAAGCCACAGCGCCCCTTCGCGGCAGGGCGTGCATTGGCCGCAGCTTTCGTGGGCGTAAAACTCGGAGAGGTTCGCCAGCACGTCCACCATGCTACGCGAATCGTCCATCACGATGATCGCGCCGGAGCCGGACATCGTGCCCGCGCCCTGCAACGAGTCGAAATCGTAAGGTAGGTCCAGCAGCGGAACGTCCACCTTGGTCATCTGGCCGTCCGCGCCCTTGCGGTTCAGCTTGAAGACTTCCCCAGCCTTCAAAACCTTGGACGACGAACCGCCGGGAATGACCGCCTTGAGCGAACGCCCAGGCTTCAGGCCACCGCCGAAGTTCGGATCATTGATCAGTTGGCCGAGCGTGACCTTGCCGACCTCGACCTCGAAGTATCCGGGCTTCAGGACGTCACCACTGAGGCTGACGATCCGCGTGCCGGTGTTGTTCGGCGTGCCCAGCTTGGCATATTCCGCCGGCCCCATCGTGACGATATGTTTCACGTGGCAGAGCGTCTCCACGTTGTTGACGATGGTCGGGCACATGTAGAGCCCGAGCACGGCCGGAAAATACGGCGGCTTGATGCGCGGATAGGCACGCTTGCCCTCGAGGGATTCGATCAGGCCGGTCTCCTCGCCGCAGATGTAGGCACCGGCACCCCGGTGGACGTGGATTTCCAAGTCGTAACCGGTGCCCAAGATGTTTTTCCCGAGGAACCCGTTGGCCCGGGCTTCCGCCAACGCCTGATTCAACAGCCGCGCGCCGTGGGGCATCTCGCCGCGAATGTAGATGTAGGCGAGCTTCACGTCGTTCGCCCAGCACGAGATGATCATGCCTTCGATCAGCTGATGCGGATCCTTGTGGAGGATCTGGCGGTCCTTGAACGTGCCCGGTTCCGATTCGTCCGCGTTGCAGATCAGGTAAATCGGCTTGCCGCTGCGCCGGTCCACGAAGCTCCACTTCAGTCCAGCACTGAAGCCGGCGCCGCCGCGTCCCCGCAGGCCCGAAGCCTTAACTTCTTCGCGAACGACTTCCTGCGCCGACAGTTTTTTGCCGTCGGCCAGTTCGCGCGGCACGGTGGCGAGCGCTTTCTTCAGCGCCTCATAGCCGCCGTGACGCAGGTAGCACGCCATGTCCGGGGTATATCCCGGTGAATCCGCGTGCTTCAAAATCATTTTATACTGTTCCGGCATGGCAATGCTTGACTCAACCCTTCATCTCACTAACTTCGCCCCGCTTCCGGCCTGCCCGATGGTGTAACGGTAGCACAGCAGTCTCTGAATCTGCTTGTCATGGTTCAAATCCATGTCGGGCAGCCAATCTTCAAAGTCCCTTCCCCTTTGCGATGATATCGTCGGCCTTGGCCGGCGTGACCTTGGGAAGCAGGTCATCGTTCAGCAACACCGTCGGGGCGTTGCCACAATCCGCGAGGCACTCCACGAATTCGACCGTGAACTTGCCGTCGGGCGTCGTCTGCGGCGCGTGGGCATGGGAATCCAAGCCCAGCTTCTGGCAGAAGTGCTCGCGCAACTCCCCACTGCCGGCCAGCGCACAGCTCAGCGTGCGACAGACCTTGATGTGCGTCTTACCGAGCGGCTTCTGCCGGAACATCGGATAGAACGTCACCAACTCATACACGTTGATCGGCTGGAGCCCGAGCTTGCCCGCGGTCCATTCGATGGCGTCGTCGGACACGTGGCCGAAGTGCTCCTGCAAAGCGTGGAGGAACATCAACGACGCGCTCCGCTTGACCGGATAGTGCGTCACCAACTCGTCGAGCTGGGCTTCCAAATTCGCTGGAACAGTAAAGGCCATCGTCAAAAAGCGGCTAACGGTCGCATTCCCCCATCACGAAGTCGAAGGACCCAAGGATCGAAACAACATCGCTCATTAGGTGCCCGGGCAGGATCGCCGGCAGGATGCTCAGGTTCACGAACGACGGGGCACGGATCTTCAGGCGATACGGCGCGCCGCCACCGCGGCTGTTGATGTAGAATCCAAGTTCACCCTTGGGATTCTCGGCCCCGAAATACACCTCCCCGGGCGGGCAATTGACGCCTTGGGTTACCAGCATGAACTGATGGATCAGTTCCTCCATGCTCGTGAGCACCTTGTCTTTCTTGGGGAGCACCACCTTGCCGTCGGCCACGTTGACCGGTTCCTTGCTGGCGTTGTCGAAACCACCCGGAATCCGGTCGAGACACTGGCGGATGATGCGCACGCTTTGGCGCATCTCTTCCATCCGCACCAAGTAGCGGTCGTAGCAATCGCCCACCGAACCGACGGGAATGTCGAAATCCAGGTCGGCGTAGCAGAGATACGGATGCGCCTTGCGCACGTCGTAAGCCACCCCGCAGCCGCGCAGATTGGGGCCGGTCAGCCCGTAATCGATGGCCAGTTCCTTCGAGATCACGCCGACATCGCGGGTGCGATCCACGAAGATGCGGTTCCGCGTCAGCAGTTTCTCGGATTCGTCAAAGTTGATGACGACTTCGTCGCAGAACTTACGAATGGTCTCACACCAGCCCGCCGGGGTGTCCCGGGAAACGCCGCCGATGCGGGTGTAGCTGGTCGTGAAGCGGGCGCCGGTCAGGGCCTCGTAGAAATTGTAGATCTTCTCACGTTCCGTGAACGTGTGCATGAACACCGTCAGCGCGCCGACATCCATCGCGTAGGCGCCCAAGCCCAGCAAGTGGGCGGAAATCCGGGCCAATTCGCAGCAGATGACCCGAATGTATTGGCACCGCGGCGGCAGCTTGTCGTGGATGCCCAGCAGCTTCTCCACTGCCAGCGAATAGGCGACGTTGTTGGCGATGGTCGCGAGGTAGTCCAGCCGGTCCGTGTAAGGGATGAACTGGTTCCACGTCATGTTCTCGGCGATCTTCTCGTCGCCGCGGTGCAGGTAACCGACGTCCGGCGTTGCCTTGGTGATCGTCTCGCCGTCCAGTTCGATCGTGAGCCTTAGCACGCCATGCGTGGCGGGGTGCGAAGGCCCCATGTTCAGGACGAGCTTGTCGCCCTCCAGATCGCGAAGCTCGTCCGCCGAAACCGACGCGACCCGGGCCGCAGTGTCCTTGAAGCTGATTTCCTGAACAGCCATGGAATTATTCCTCGAATGTCCGCGCCCGCGGTTCCCGCTGAACCGCGCCGTCCAAGGTGGCCGGGGTGATAAACGGTCCCCCTTCCAAGGGAGCCGGGCGGGTGAAGGCCGTTTCAGGCAGTTCGGTCGGTTTGCCCGCCAACGGAAAGTCCTTCCGCAGCGGGAAATACGGATAGCCATCCCACATCAGGATGCGCCTGAGATCCGGGTGGCCCGAAAACCGGATGCCCATCATGTCGTAAATCTCGCGCTCGTGCCAATCCGCGGTGCGCCAGACCGCCGAGACGGTCGGCAACTCCGACTTTTCCTCAGAAAATCTGGTCTTGAGGCGGAGGTGGCAGCCGTGGGAGACCCCGTAGATCTCGTAAACTACCGTCCACCGCGGATCATCACCGTAATTGTCCACGCTGCTCAGGTCGAGCAGCAGGTCGAACCCGAGTTCCGTCTTGGCGTATCTGCAGACATCGGCAATCCGGCCCGCCTCCGACAAAACCAAGGTCGCTTCGCCGCGAAATTCCGTCGGCGGGGAAAGCAGTTCCGGGAACTTGTCGCGCAGTTGGCTGGCTAGTTCGAGAGGTGTCGGCACGTCAGGAAAAGCGGTTTAACGGTGGATGACTTCGCCCTTTTCGCCCAGTTCGATGCCCAAACGGCCATATTGAGCCGGCGCGGCGTCACGCTTCCAATTCTTCATGAAGGGTTCCTTGGCGACCTTGACTTGTAGCTTCATCAAGGCATCCAGCAGCGCTTCCGGCCGCGGCGGGCAGCCAGCAACGTAAACGTCCACCGGCAAAATGTTATCCACCCCCTGCAGCACCGCGTAGCTGCGATACATGCCGCCGGTCGAGGCGCAGGCGCCCATAGCAATGACCCACTTGGGCTCGGCCATTTGTTCATAGATACGGCGGACGGCCAAGGCCATCTTGTAGGTCACCGTGCCGGCCACGATCATCACGTCCGACTGACGGGGCGAAAAACGCATCACTTCCGAGCCAAACCGGGAAATGTCAAACCGGCTGGCTCCGGCCGCCATCAACTCAATCGCGCAGCACGCCAAGCCCATGGGCATGGGCCAGAGCGAGTTCTTGCGGAACCAATTGATGGCGGCATCCACGGTCGTATGGACGACCTCGCCTTCAACCTTCGAGTTGTAGCCGAACTCGGTCACGTTCGGGGCGCTGGCGGGAACAGGGGTAGCCATAAAAGCAACGGCACCGATGGCAACCGCCACCGGCGGCCGGAGCTTGGATTTGGTGTCCGGGAGCGGCAAGTCGCATTTGTGATTTTTTTCACAAAGTCGCCTAAACTCGACCCAAGCCCCACTTCAGGCGAACTCACAGGTG
The DNA here is from genome assembly GCA_040375265.1 of Verrucomicrobiales bacterium. GTDB lineage: Bacteria > Verrucomicrobiota > Verrucomicrobiia > Limisphaerales > UBA9464 > CAIWAH01. The sequence continues at coordinate 24,768 of JBEISV010000006.1, read as the reverse complement.
CGAAAAACCGCGCTCGCCAACCGGGACAAGTATTCGGTCCGGGGAATGTCAAAGGCGCCGAGTGACGACGTCACGGACGTCACCATCTGGGTGTCAAACAGCGTGAAATGCCGCGCTGCCAACCGCTGCGCGCAGTGGACCAAGGCAACCTTGGAGGCGTCGGTGACCCGGTGAAACATGGATTCCCCGGCAAATAGGCCGCCGACGGAAACCCCGTAAATCCCCCCGGCCAATTGGCCTTCATGCCAGACTTCGACCGAGTGGGCATGCCCGGCGTAGTGCAAGCGGGTGTAGGCGGCGATGAATTCGGGCGAAATCCAAGTCTGCCCCTCCCGCCGGGGCGCCTCGGCGCAGCCTTGGATCACCTTTTCGAAGGCTTCGTCGTAGGTAACGGTAAAGTGACCCTTCTTGAGGGTTCTTTCGAGACTTCGTGAGACATGGATGTGCTCCAGATCAAAAATTGCCCGGGGATTCGGCGACCACCAAGTGATGGGCTCCGCACTCCAGGGAAACACCCCACACCGGTAGGCCAACAGCAGGCGTTCCACCGACAGATCGCCACCGACCGCCACCAAACCATCGGGACGCGCCTTACGCGGGTCCGGAAACCAAAGTCCATCGTCCAGCAGCGCGACCATTATTCCTCCGGCATCAAGGCGGCGAGCAGTTCCCCCTGAAACACGTCGGTGACCTGGAACGCCCAGAAGCAGAGGAAATTCTCGTCCGAAACCTCCGGCCGATCACCCGACTCGAAATCCGGGCAACCCAGTTTTTCCCAGGCGCCTACCCGGACATCATTCAAAGCTTGGAGGAGCAGTTCCGCGTCAACTCCCTTCAAGATCAACTGGTAGCCGCCGCCCTTCTGCGGCACGCACCGGGCCTGGTCGGCCAGCAGCGCTTCCATGCCTTGGGAAAGCTCCTCGCGGTGATCCTTGAGGGCTGTGGCCAAATCCTCCTGCGCCACGACCAACCGATCTTCCCGCGGTGTGTCGCTGGCCAAGGAACGCGGCCGGCGCGGCAGGTGCGAACGCAACCGCAGGGCCACCAGCAAAGCCTCGTATTCCCGCTTGGTAATGCGGAACACGACTTGGTCTGGCGCGCGGGAAAGCAGCTTCATGCTTCGCGGCCACCCTAGCGGGTTCCGCGCGGGGCAACAAGCGGCGCTAGTTACCCGCCTGCTGCGCCAGGTCCCCTTCGCCGCGACGTTTCTGGAACGGCACGCTGTTCACCACGCCCTTCACCAGCGCGGAAAACTTGAGCTCCTCCTGCTCCAGTTGCCGCACAATGCCCTGCACCGCCGGTTTGTCGTAGTATTCCAGCCCACGGCCCAAGGCGTAGGTCAGCATCTTTTCGGTCAGGCACCGCAGGAAATCCGCCCGGTGCGCCTCGATCAGCAACGCGTTGAGATCGCGGTGATCCTTGAAAGTCTGCTGGGCCGACAGCTCCCCGCTGCTCTCCACCGGGTCCTTGCCGTCCTTTTCCCGAAACCCACCGATCCCGTCGAAATGCTCGAAACCGAAACCGATGGCGTCCATTTTCTCGTGGCAACTGGCGCAGACCGCGTTTTCCCGGTGCTGCTCCATCCGCTGCCGCAGCGTGCCCTTCAGCGCGGCCTGGCTTTCGAGGGAGGAAACCCCGGGGGGCGGAGGCGGAGGCGGCGTGGCCAGGACATTCTCCAGCACCCATTTGCCGCGCTTGACCGGCGAGGTCCGGGTCGGATTCGACGTCAGCGTCAGGATGCTGCCTTGGGTAAGCACACCTTGCCGGGGAGATCCCTTGAGTGAAACCTTCACGAAATCGTCGCCAGTCACACCTTCCAGGCCGTAATGCTGGGCGAGGGCGCCATTCACAAACGTGTAGTCCGCCAGCAGGAAATCGCTGACCGGCCGGTCTTCGTGGATGATGTATTCGAAGAAGCGTTCAGTCTCCGTCCGCATCGCCCGGCGCAAGTCATCGCTGAACCCAGGAAACTGCTTTCGGTCCGGTTCGATAAGGTCCAGCAATCGCAACTGCAACCACTGACCGGCAAAGTTTTCAGTCAACGCCCGCGCCCTCGGATCGAGCAGCATGCGTTTTAACTGCGCCTCGAGGTTCTTCCGCAGCCGGTTTTTGGCGGCGAGCGCGAACAGCTCGTCGTCGGGCATCGTGGACCACAGGAAGTAGCTAAGCCGCGAGGCCAGCGCCCATTCGTCGATTACCTGCACCTGGGCCGGGTTGTCCGGGTTGGGCTGAATTTCACCGCGGAAGAGAAAATGGGGCGAAACCAGCACCGCGGTCAGGGCCAACTTCACGGAAGCTTCGAAATTCTCGCCGTCCCGGCGCCCCTGCTCAAACAGCCGCATCAGGCGGTCAAGCTCACCGGCCGTCACCGGCCGTCGCCAGGCCCGTTGGGCAAACTTGCCGACCAGCTCCCGGCCCACGGCGCTTTCCTTGCCCTTCGCCGGCAGCTTGAAAAACACGCGGTGATGGGACGCAGGCAAGGGCTGGTCCACCCCCAGCGGGCCCGTGAGTTCAAACTTCTGGGTGAAAAGATTGCGATCGTCGATGACCTCTTCCTTCCGCTTGCGCTTCTTCTCCCCCTGCCCTTCCTCGCGTTCGACCGTCCGTTTTTCATACACGTCGTTGAGGAACGCCACCGTCAGGCGCTGACCGGCTCCGGCTTTGACTTCGAACTCCACCTCGAACTTGCCGGGACTCCCCTTCCGCTGCGGCACCTCCAACAACTTAACGTCCGCCCCGTCCAAGCGCACCGCGGCCTTGACGGGATCCGGCTTCACCTGGTCGCCGTAGGCCTCGAACGTCAGCTGGTATTGGCCCGGAACGGTAAACTTCATCGGCACGACGATTTCGCCGTTGGCGGACAGGCCCCGAATCGGGCCCAGATCCTGCCCGCCCTCAAGTTTGGCCGTATCGAAGACCCGGACCGGCGTCGGGCGCGGACCCGTGACCAAGGCTTCATCCAGGATGCGTTCCGCCGCCTTGAGATACTTCTCCAACAGGACCGGCGGCAGCGAAAGCACGTCGCCGATGTTGTCGAAACCATAGCCGATGTCGTCCTGCGGAAAGTCCTCGGCCGGCTTGAAATCCACCCCAACGAGGTCCCGGATCGTGTTGTCGTATTCGACCCGGTTCAGCCGGTGCAGCGTCACCCGGCCGGGGTCCGGATTATCCGGGTCGACGGGAAACAGCGTCTTTTCGATCCAGCCGGTCAATTTCGCCCGCTCCGGGGCCGTGGGCTGCTTCTTTTTCTTGGGCGGCATGTCGCCCGAATCCACCGTGCGCAGGACCCGCTCCCACGTCCGGCGATCCTGCAGCACGGCCGTCACGTTGGTGAAGGCATCCAGCCCGACATCGCCCTTTGCCGCGCCGTCGCCGTGGCAATCCCAGCAATACCGGTTCAGCAGCGGCAACACGTCGGCGTGCAGGGCCGCGCCAGCCTTGGTTTGGTCCAACACCGGACGCCGCAGCGTGCCCTTGCCCGAATTCCGGGTGAACGCCAGCCATCCCGACCCCACGGCCGCGGCCACCAGCAACGAAAGGACTGTGATCTGACGCCTCATGAACGGTTCAGTGACGAACTAAGCGGGGAAAGTATTGCACCGAACTTCGCGCCGCCCAAGCCGCCGTCCACAATCTCCGGAAACCGGCGGCACAGTTCGGCCCGACGAGGGGCCCTGCGGCCAGGCACTTCAACCCAGCTTCCAGCCCGGGCGGTATTCGTGGTGGATGAGTCGGTCCGCTTCCGGCACGCCTTTTGCCCGCATTTTCTCCGCGTCCCACTCAATTCGTTTGCCGGTGCGGAAGGCGATGTTCCCGAGCAGGCCGATCTCCGTAAGCAACGCCCCGTAACTGAAGGGTGAATTCGTCTTCCCGAGCGCCGCGAACTGCGGCAGCGCCAGATTCTCGCCCTTGCAGGCGCGGATCCATTCCTCGTGGTGTCCGACCGACTCCGCCAACGACGACGGCGGCAGGGTCGCGCCCTTGAACTTTTCCTCGGGCAACAGGATGTGCCGGCCGTAGTCCGCCAACAGCATGCCCCGTTCGCCAATGAACAGGGAGCCGCCGCCCCATTTCGATAGGTCGGGCACACCGGCGATCTGCGGGCGCCCGGCGCCGGAATACCAGTGCATCGTCACGGGCGGCAAATGGCCGCGACCAGGGAATTCGTAGCGCACATGCAACCCGGTCGGCGCGCAATGTTGGTCCGGGGACGGGCCGTCGGCCTCGATCACCGTGGGCAGGCCCAGCTGCAGGGCCCATGCGCCCAGGTCAATGTGGTGGCAGCAGAAGTCCGTGAGCGTGCCGCCGCCGAAATGCCACCAGCGCCGCCAGTTGAACGGCACGAATTCCTTGCTGAACGGCACCTCCTTCACCGGACCGATCCACTGTTCGTAATCCAGCGTCGCCGGCACCGGCTCGGCCTTTGGCCAGGGTTTCGTCTCCCACACGCTGCCGGCCCAGTGGTGCACCTCGCGCACGGGTCCGATGACGTTCCCTTGGATCAGCTCCACCACGCGCCGGTAGTTGCGGGTTGCGTGGATCTGGTTGCCGGTCTGGGTCTGGAGGCCAGATTTCCGGGCGACTTCCTCCATCCGCCGGAGTTCCGAGATCGTATGCGTCAGCGGCTTCTCGCAATAGGTGTGGCGCCCGCTCTGCAGGGCGGCGACCGCAATGACAGCATGCGTGTGGTCCGGCGTGCCGATGACCACGCCGTCGAGATCCTTGCGATCCAGCATCCGCCGGAAATCCGAATAGGTCGCAGCGCCCGGGAACTTCGCCTTGGCCCCGGCCAGGATGCCGGAGTCGACATCGCACAGGGCCACGATGTTCTGGCTGGCCACCCCGGCGAGATCCTCCCCTCCCCGGCCGCCGACACCGACGACGCCGAGGTTCAGCTTTTCATTGGGAGAAATTCGGCGGGCACCGGCAGCCGACTGGCAACCGGTGGCCAACGCGGCGGTGGCAAGGGCAGACGTGCCCAGAAATTGGCGACGTGTGAAGGCGGTGGGAGCTGACATGCGGAAAGGGTGCCACCGGCGCGGCGCCCGTGAAAAGCACCCGTTCAAGGGAATTGCCGGCTGGCCCGCCCGCCGCCCAGTTGGGTTTTGTAATTTCCCGGGCGAATCCGGAGATTGCCGCCGTGCATCTGGCCCACCTTCGCCTCCGCGACTTCCGCAATTACGTGCGGCTGGACGCGGATTTCGGGCCCGGTTTCCACGTCCTGTTGGGCGACAACGCCCAGGGCAAGACCAACGTCCTGGAGGCCATCTACCTCCTTGCCACCCTCCGGTCGTTCCGGGGCGTCGGCGGCGCCCAGATGATCCGGCATGAGGCCAAGGGCTACTTCGTCGGCGGCACCGTCGTCGGCCGAGCCCCCGCCGAGATCAAGGCCTACTGGTCGAGCCGCGAACGCAAGCTGTCGCTCAACGGCACCCCGGTGAAACGCCTCGCAGATTACCTCGGCACGCTCCGCGCCGTCGTCTTCTGCACCGAGGATCTCCAGCTCGTGAAGGGCACCTCGCGGGTCCGTCGGCGGTTCCTCGACCTGCTGCTGTCTCAGACCCAGCCTGGCTACCTGAATCTGCTCCTGCGCTACACTCAGGCCCTGCGCAACCGCAACGCCCTGCTCAAGCAGCCGCAGCCCGACACGGAACAGCTCGCCGCCTTCACCGGCCAGCTTGTGGAACTCGGCGACCAGCTCATGGCCGCCCGGCGCGCATTCACCCCGAAGCTCTCCCCGCTGGTCCGGCTCGCCTTCCGCCGGATTGCCGCCGATGCCGACGAACTCGTGCTGGAATACCAGCCCAGCGTCACCGGCGACTTCGCCGTCGCGCTCGCCCAGAGCCGGGCCCGCGAACGCGTGCTCAAGACCACCGTGCTGGGCCCGCACCGCGACGACCTCGCCTTGATCGTCAACGGCCAGCCGGCAGCCACATTCACCAGCGAAGGCCAGAAACGCACCCTCGCCCTCGCCCTGAAAATGGCGCAGGCGGAATATCTCACCGGCATCCACGGCGCCCCGCCCGTCCTCCTGATCGACGACGTCATGGGCGAACTCGACGCCCGCCGCCGCGCCGGCCTGCTACCCCTGCTGAATCAGGCCCGCCGCGCCGGCGGCCAAGTGTTTATGACCTGCACCGCGGAGAACTGGCCCGCGGAACTCGGCCAGGAATTCGTCCGCTGGCAGGTGCAGGCCGGGAAACTGGCGGCCCTATGAAACCGGAATTATTGAGGCAAGAGCCCGCGATCAAGAATGCCGGGTTCTGGGTCTTCGGACTTGGGATCGGATGAATTCTGGCGTCCTTGCCCCAAACGCCTTCGGGCGAACAGAGGCAAAGCGGGGCGGACGAAACGTTGCCGGGATTCCGCCATGCCTACGGCGCCGTGGCACGAGTTTCCGCCGCGCCCGCCGGCATCAAATTACCCGCGCAGGGGACCCGACGCCTACTACGGCATCGGCGGTGTGCTGCCCGTCTGGGAGTTCATCGCGGTGACCTTGCCCCGGGAGCTCACTGATTGCATGGGCCGCGGTTGAGGAGGCGACGGGCAGGGTGTTTATCAGCATCGCGAAGTAAGAGAGCCTCGTCGGGGCAGGCGTGCCGACCAACTTCAAATGCCGCTTCTGAGCACTGTCGGCTGAACTGGGTGGCCAATGCCCCCACACGCATCACGCCTTCTCGATGCAGGCGTAGGCGTTGTGGTTGTGGATGCTTTCGTAGTTCTCGGCCTCCACGCGATACCAGGCGATCTCGGGCAGGGCGTTCAGCTTCAACGCCACGTTGCGGACCAGGTCCTCAACGAAGACCGGATTCTCGTAGGCACGCTCAGTGACCGCCTTCTCGTCCTCCCGCTTGAGCAGCGAATACATCTCGCTGCTCCCGCTGGCCTCGATGTGCGCGATGAGGTCCTCGATCCAGACGATCTTATCGGACCGGACCTGCACGGTAACCTCTCCGCGCTGGTTGTGGGCGCCGTATTTGGAAATGGCCTTGGAGCAGGGACAGAGGGTCGTGACGTTGCATTTCACGGTCAGCCGGAAGTCGAGCTGGGCGCCAACCATGGCGGCGTCGAAGCGGACGGTGTAATCCACCACGCCTTCCTTCCCCGATACCGGGGCCTTCTTCACCATGAAATAGGGGAACTCCATCTCCAGGTGCGCGTTCTGGGCGTGCAGCTTCTTCTGCAGGGCGATCAGCATGTCCGGGATGTTGGCGACATGGATGACCGCGCCGTGGGCGTTGAGCACCTCGACGAAACGGCTCATGTGGGTGCCCTTGAACTCCTGCGGCAGGTCGACGAACAACCCCACGGTCGCCACCGTGTTCTGGAGGGCGTGAGTCGTCTTGTCACGCACCTGCACCGGGAACCGCAGGCCCCGCACGCCGACCTTGTCGATCCGCAGTTGGCGGTGGTCGGGCTCGCTCTGCTTATCGCTCAGCGGCTTCGTCGCGGCACGGGGGGCGGGGCCGGTTTCCGTTCCGGACGCAGGCTCGATATGCGGTGAATTCACGGGGAGTTTCGTTTAACGCGTCGCAGGCTAACACCACCCCGCGGCAACGCAAAACGCCGCCGACAGTTTCCTGCCGACGGCGCCCCAACCCAATGAACACCAACACTGACCCAAAGCATGCCGGTCAACCCCGGCTGGACTCATCCACCACCACGAAACGGGTCGCACCCCGCGTCCACAGTTTCAGCAGCGTCGTCTTGTCCGCCGGCTCTTCGGTGAGCTTGACCGCCTCGGAGGCGCCGGTGACCACCTCATGGTTGATTTCGAGAATCACGTCCCCGGCCTGCAACCCGGCCTCGGCGGCGGCGGAATCGGGTTCCACCTGCGTTACCAAGGCGCCCTTCACCTTTGGCGGCACGCCGAATTGCTGGCGCATCCGCGGTTCCAGGTCCGACACCGTCACGCCGTTGAGCGTGCCTTCGTCGTCCTTGCCAGCATCGTTCTTGGCGAGCTCCTGCTGCCCCGGCAGTTCGCCGACCTTGACCTTCAGAGTCTTGGATTCGCCTTCGCGCAGCACCTTGAGCGTGGCGGATTCGCCCGGCTTGATCCGGGCAATCTCCAGCTTGAGGTGCCGGCTGTCGGTAACTTCCTTGTCGTTGAGTGCGAGCACGATGTCGCCGCTTTCCACGCCCGCCTTCGCGGCCGGGCTCTTCGCTGTCACTTCGCCGACGAGGGCACCCTTACGATCCTCCAGCTTGAATTCCTTCGCCAGCCCAGGGGTGATGTCCTGGATAAGCACGCCGAGGTAACCGCGGGTCACCTGGCCGTGGGTCACCAACTCATCCATGACCTCGCGGGCCAAGTTGGTGGGAATGGCGAAACCAATTCCCTGGTTGCCGCCACTGCGGCTCAGGATGGCGGTGTTGATGCCGACCAAACGGCCTTGGGCGTCCACGAGCGCGCCGCCGGAATTGCCTGGGTTGATCGCGGCGTCAGTCTGGATGAAATCCTGGTAATCGAGATCCACCAACCCGCGGGCATCCCGGCCCGTGGCGCTGACCATGCCCATCGTGACGGTCTGGCCGATGCCGAACGGATTTCCGACGGCCAACACGACGTCGCCGACTTCGATCTTGTCGCTGTCAGCCAGCGAGATCGCCGGCAAATCCTTGCCCTCGACCTTGATCACCGCCACGTCGGACTTCGGGTCCTTGCCGATCACCTTGGCCTTCAGTTCCCGGCCGTCGTTCAAGGTGACGTCGACCTCGTCGGCGCCTTCCACGACGTGGTTGTTGGTGATGATGTAGCCGTCCTTGGTGAGGATGACCCCGGAACCGATGCCCTTCTGCGGCGGCGTCCGGAACTGGCGTCCGCCGCCGGGACCGAACGGAGATTCATCGCCGAAGAATTCGCGGAACATCGGATTCCCCATGCCGGGACCAGGACCGCCCTGGGTGACCACCTTGCTCTTCTGCTTGGTGAACACCTTCACGACGCTCGGCGCGACCTTCTTCACGACCGGCGAAAAGCTGGTGGCGATCCGGCCGTCCCGGGCCACCGGCGTGTCGTCCACCTTGAGGTTCAGCTCAACGGTCGGTTTGGTCTTCTCGCCCTTGCCGCCGGCCCAGACCGCGGTGCGGGCGCCCAGCATGCCGCCAAGGAGGATTAACGGGACAAACTTACTCAGGGATCGATGGTTATGCTTCATGGGGAATGTCGTTGTCGTTTCGTTCATCACGCAACAAATGACACCGGCCGCATGACGGGAAGCTTTCTGGAGGATTACAGATTTGTAAGCCGGACAAGTGCCGGCGCTCTCAACGCGGAAGGGCAAAACGAAAAGTGGCGGCCCGGAAGCCGCCACTCCGTCGCATGCCGCTGAAACGGTCCGTCACTGGGTGCGAACGCGATAGACTTGGGCGTTCGGCACCTGCGAGCGTTGGTCCTTCAACGTCGCCAAACCCAGCGGGCCGGTGACTTTGCCGTTGACCTGCTCCCAGGTGCTGAGGTTAACCCATGCGTCCAAGAACACGGTCTGGCTGGCTCCAGCTTCGACATCCACCTCGAAGCGGTTGTCGGCGGGCAGCCGGAACGCCTTGATGACCACGGAACCGCTCGCGCCGCCGGTCGTCTTCAGGGTGAAACGCGTGACCTTGGAGAAGCCGGCGGTGCCTTCAAAGGCCGGCGCGGCGCTGCTGGCCACCGACCCGACCTTCAGGAACCGCAGTTCGACGTCGTAGGTTTTCCCCGCCTGCAACAGGCCGGCCGACAAGGTTACGGAAGTGGCCGTGGCGGCGAGGAGACGCGGCGGTTGGGCGCACTCGTCCGGCGCCTGGAAGACGGTGTTACCCTGGCTGTCTTGGATCGAGATTTCCAGGCGGTCATTGCCCGTGGCGCCGGTGAAGGTGTTCCACTGCAGCGTGAAGGCAGCCGCCGGATCGACGGCCTGCGCGGCGGCGAAGTTGGCGCACTGGGGCACCGGCGGAGCGGTCACCATGGGCACCGTCAGGCTGCCGCTGCTGCCGCCGACGGTCACGCTGGCGGTGTAGTTGCCCGCCGGGACCGCGGTGTTCAGGGCGGACTCGGAGGCGGCCGGGACACTCAGGAAGTAGCGGCCAAGGACGCCGGTGAGGTTGCGGACTTCACCGCCCGGTAGGCGCACGGACGCCGCCGAAACATTCACGCCACTGGTCGGGGTGAAGAAGCTGCCGAACATCGCCACGGGGTCGCCGCCCGGCGCGGGTGCGGCCGCGGAAGTCTGGACGTGGGAAACTTCCTTGGAGACGAAGAAGAAGTTGGAACGCTGTGAGAACCCATCTTCGCACGGGGTGCCGCCGCCTCCGCCCGCGGCGGTCGTGAACAAGCCGCCAATCATTCCGGCCGCGAGTGTGTTGCCGGCGACATCGCGGAACGCGTCCCGATCCAAGCCCCAGATGACCTGCGTGCCGGCCGGAAATCCGCCCGGCAAAGTGCAGGTCAGCGTCCGACCGTCGCCGCTCCAGGCGTAGTTGATGGCCGCCGCATTCGGCACGTTGAACCAGTTGACCGACTGCGCGGCCTGCATCGGCTCGCTGAACGTCAGCACGACCGCGGTGTTGGTGGGCACGCCCGTGGCCATCGCGCCGGGGTTCGACGAGACCAGGCTCGGTGCCGTCGTGTCCCCGCCCCCGCCGCCACCGGTCGTCAGTTTCAGCGGGATGCGAGTGGAGCAGAAGTAGCCGCTCAGGCCGGTGGCATTGGGGATTGCGGTGGTATTGCGGGCGGTGACGTGGATGAACACCAACTGCGCGTCCAGATCGGTGCCGGTCAGGGTGTTGGCGGGAATCGTGAACGAAGTGGTGGTCGCGGGCAGCGCGCCGGACGCCCAAGGGAACGCGGTCGCCAGCAAGGTCCCGTCGGAATTTTCAACTTGGACCTGCACATAGTCCTGCGCGGTCACGCCCGCCGGCACCGTCCATTGCAGGTTGAAGTCCTGCTTGGCGTCGATCTTCTGCGAGTCGGCAAAATTCGACAGGCCGGCGGCGGCGGGGAAAGCGCTGCCCGTCAGGGTAAGGGACGCCGACAGTTGGTTGAAGTCACCGTCGAACAACGAGAAGGAAATCGCCCCGTCAGGCACCGCGGCGTTGAGGGTCGCCAGGGAGGCGAAACTGGAGTCGGCCTCCGACAGGGTTGGATCCTCGGAGTTGGGGAAGAGCACCTGCGGCGTGAGGGCACCCGTCGGTTGGGCCGAGGCCAGGAAGATCTCTTCCTCCGCCGCCGTCTTCACGAAGAAATAGGCGCCGTGGGATTCCCCGCTGGTGGCCGTGGGGGTTCCCGCGGCGAGTTGCTCAAAGTTGGCGCCCTTGAAGGCCCCGTAGGCGGTGATCCCGGCGCTGACCGACGCCGTGGACGCCAACAGAAAGGCGCCGAGAAGCAGGGAAACGGAGCGGGGAAAAAGCGGCGGCCTGAGACTAAGACGTTCGTGCTTCATGACTGACGAAGAAAAACCCCTGGCCGGCCGGTGGCAACTCTCCATTGGCGGTTCACCAACCCCGGCTTGCTTCCCCGGCACGGACGGTTTTCCTCCGCCGGTGCCGATCTTCCTCGAATGCGACCGCTGCACGGCCTGCTGCCGCTGGCCCGGGCAGGTCAAGATCACCGACGCCGAGCTCGCCGGCATGGCCGAACATCTGGGCCTCGCCGAAGCGGTCTTCATCGCGACCTACACCCGCCTGAACGCCGCCCGCAGCGGGTTGGCACTGACCGATCAGGCCAACGGCGCCTGCGTATTCCTCGTGGGCGACGACTGCCGGGTGAATCCGGTGAAACCGCAGCAATGCCGCGACTTTCCCAACCTGTGGAATTTCCCGGGCGCGGAGCAATCCTGCCGGGCCAAGCCGGTCGAAGTGTCGGCCGACGAATGGCGCAGCCGGGTGAAGTTGGCGACCGGGCGCGACGTGAATCCACCCGCGTAACCTCACGTCGCGAGGCGGCCGCCCCTTCGAGCCCGGGTTAGCGCCGCTTCATCCAACCGCTGGCCCGCATCCAATCGGCCGTCCGGTCGGGCCACGAGGTCACTGGGTTCTCCGTCCGTCGCAGGCCATAGCCGTGTCCGCCGGTGGGATAGACATGCAGTTCAAACGGCACCTTGGCCGCCTGCAACGCGGCCCCGAACTGGACGACGTTTTCGACGCGCACGGGATCGTCCTGGCTCATCGCGAGGAACATCGGCGGTGTGTTGGTGGAGAGCGGCAGGTCGGCGGCCACGCGGTCGCCCTGCTCCTTGTCCGTGAGGTAACCCGGATAGATCAGCACCGCGAAGTCCGGCCGGCAGCTCAGTTGGTCGGCGGCGTCCACCGGGGCGTAACTGCGCCGTTCGAAGCGGGTGCTCAACGCCGCCGACAAGTGGCCGCCGGCCGAGAAGCCGAGCACACCCAGGCGCCGGGCATCGAGGCCCCAGTCGCCGGCGTGCTGCCGCAGCAGGCCCATGGCCCGCTGGGCGTCCTGGATCGCGACGGCGTCCTTTTCGAGCCCGGGGCGCTTAGGGACCCGGTATTTCAACAACACGCCGGTGACGCCGATGGAGTTGAGCCATTCGCAAACCTCGGTGCCCTCGAGGTCGAGCGCCAGGATGTGGTAACCGCCGCCGGGACAGACGAGCACGGCCGCGCCGGTGTCCTTCTCCGTGGCCGGCTTGAAAACACTCAGGGTCGGCTTCGAGACGTTGCCCAGACGGATTACCCGCTGGCCGGCGATCAGTTGGTCGGTGGGTTTGGTCAGGTCCCGTTCCTCACCCAGGTCGCCATTCTCGCCCGGGGCGACGCCCGGCCAGAGGTCAACGACGCGGGCCGGCGCACCGGCCCAGAGGGTTGGCACGAGGAGCAATAGGCTCAGTCCAAGGCGGCGCAGGGAATTCATGGGCGGATTCAATCCGGTCTGGCGTCGGCCGTCGAGCCGCGGCCTCCGGGCGCGAAAAAGCGCGACGAGGTTTGGGGGACCTCGTCGCGCCGTTCCCAGGTGGATAAAATCCACCGTCCTTGGCGTCCTGGGCAATCGTGCGGCGGCGCTCGCCACCGGCCACGTCACCGAAAATCAACCGGCCTAGCGGGCCCGGGGCAGCTTGCTCGCGGAGATGGTGACCGTCGTCACTAGGTTGTTCGCAGCGTTGTAGGTGTAACCCGCCTTGCTGAGGCCGGAGACCGCAAATGTGACCGAGCCGGCCGAGGTGAAGGTCTTCGAATTGACGAGAATCCGTCCTGCCGCATCGGTCGTGGCGGAACTGGAGCCCGAGACCGTCCCCGACCACCGGAAGGACACCTTCGCCCCGGACACGGGATTTCCCTTCGTGTCGGCAATTTGCACGGCGGACTGGATGAACACCTTGGTTCCGGAAGCTTGCTGGACCAGCCCGATAGATTGCACCCGCAACTGCTTCAGGGCCGGGCTGACCACGATCGTGGTCGTGCTGGTCGCCGTGGCGCCGCGGTCATCCGTAACCGTCAGCACCACCGGGTAGGTGCCGGCGACGGCGAAGGTCTTGCTGACAATCGGGCCGCTCGCGGCGGTGCCGTCGCCAAAACTCCACACGTAGTCGGCGATGCTGCCGTCCAGGTCCGATGAGCCGGAACCGTCCAAGGTCACGGTCACGGGCGCCACCCCAGCGCTCAGGCTGGCGACGGCGACGGCGACGGGCGGCACATTCGGGGCAGCCACCACCACCGTTCCGCCCGTCGAGTGCGTGAGTCCTGCCTCGTCCATCACGGTCAAGGTCACCATGTATTGGCCCGGCCGGGGATAGATCTTCGCGACCTGAACTCCGGCGGCACCGGTGCCATCGCCAAAGTCCCAGGCATAACCCACCACCGCACCGTCCGGATCGGAGGACGCCGCGGCGTCAAAGGTGAACTGTGTGACCCCGGCAATGCCTTCGGTCGGCGTGAACGTGGCGACCGCCACCGGGGCCTGCGGTTCGAGGAATATTTCAGGACGCCCGCCAACGACCGAGCCGGATAGGGCGTATTGGCCCAAGGATCCATAAGCCGAGTAGCCATTCAGCAGGGGATCACCTTGGCCGGCTCCGCGGACATGCAGGAAGTAGGTTCCCGCCGGCACCGCTAGGACGACTTCCGCCCCCAGCAGACCTTCCGGGCTGGACGTCGCCAAAACCGTGCCCGCGGCGTCCCGCAACTCGGCGGCGAGATCCAAGTTCGGGCCTACGGCGGCCGCCGAAACGGTCAGGGTCAATTCGCCCCCGGCGGTGGAAAAACTGAAAACGTCCTCGTCCGCAGCGGTGCCGATGAGTCCCTCCGCTGTCCAGGCATCCCCCCCGGGCAAGGCGGTGGCCATCGCGGAGTCGTTCCCGTGGTCGTCCGCCCGCACCGGCAGCCCGAAAGTCTTCATCACCGCGAGATCGTCCTGTGAATTGTCGGCCGCCGCATACTCGCCTTTGCTCCATTGCGTTAGGTTGGCGTAGTAGCCGGCGCCCATCAGCGGAGCCCAGCCCGTCTCGCCCGAACCGTGCCCCGTGTAGTAGGAAGACACGGCCGTCACCCCGTCGTGGTTGAGTCCCAAGGAATGTCCACATTCGTGGGCCGCGGCCTCCGCGATGTATTTCGGATTTCCGGAAAGACGTTCGGGGAAGACCAAGGCGGTCTTGTAGGTGTCGCTGATGTCGTCAAACGTGCCAACGTAGGCTAGGCCGCCGTAGCTGCCGAAATATTGGCTGATCGGGCTGATCAGGATGCGGGCGCCAAACACGTCGTCCGACCAGATGGAGCGCGTCAGCCGGTCTTCGCTGCCTGGCTCGGTGGTGACGTCCACGTCGAACGGGGCAAAATCCTCTGCGACGCGCTGCCAGACTTCCTGAACCACCGCGCGTTCGGCGTCGTTGAAGCTGGTCGGGTCGCCATCGAGGTCAAAGGCCGGCGCGACGATGTCGGCGCCGGCGTTATAGCTGGTGTTCCACGACACGCCGGACAGCAGGTGCCCGTCGAAGTCCAGGTAGATGGTCCGCTTGGCGCCCGGCCGGCTGTGGAGGAGAAAAACCTGGTCCACCGAAACCACCGCGGCCTGCGGCGAACCCGTGACTTCGCCGGCCGCCTGCGGCAGCGGTTCGGCGTAATGGAGGCGGCCTTCGACGTCGACGTTTAGCGTCGGGTCCACCAGCAACATTCGCCTCAGTTCAGCTGAGTTCAGGCCGTAAGCCCGAGCCACCTCCGGCAGGCGCGTCGAGAGCTGGTCAACCGCGTCGCGGCCGCGATGCGGGGACTTGAGGCGCAGCTTCGGGAACGAGCGGTGGCCGGAACCCCGGTCAGGTCCGGCGAAGGCCGGCGCGGGGATCAGCAACGTGACGGTCGCCGCGAGCGCGGCCAGACGGAGGCACAATAAGGGTGTGTTCATGGCGGGGGGAAACCATGGGAGGGATAGGGGGATTCGGGGTCCGACGTCCGGGGGATGACGTCAGGCTTATCTTCCGGGAACGGCGGGGGCGACGCACGGGGCGGCCGAACCGGCCTTGGCCGGAACCGCGGAACCGTTACCGGCATCAAGCCGAACGCAGGAGGTGAACGTCGCGGCCGCTGCCAGCGTCGCGATCCAGAGGGATTTGATGAACCTTAACATGTGGGGTGTTCTGTTCGCCTCAATCTATCCGTGCAAAACACCTACTTTTGAATCGTCAAACCTGATTAGTTCCACCGTTCCCAGCGGCCTGAACTACTCAAAAATAGGTATTTTTGGCGTCCAAGCCGGCCGGAGATGGCTCGTGACCTCAGGCTCCGCTTCCGAAGCAAAAAGGCGGCGAAACTCAGGTTCGCCGCCTCGCTTCACTTCCGATCCAATTCCCGCTCACGGGATGCTGGCCGAGGTCACCAAGTTGTTCGCCGCGCTGTAGGTGTAACCGGACTTGGCCAGTCCGGTGATGGTGAAGGTTACGCCACCGTTCACCGTGAAGGTATTCGAGGTCAGTGTGACCTTACCTGCGCTGCTACCGGAACTGGCCGTGGTGCCCGACTTGGCTCCGCTCACGGCGCCCGAGAACGTCCCGGTAACGGCCACCCCGCCAACCGCAACTCCGGCCTGGTCCACAACCGTAACGACCGCCTTGGCGGTGTATTTGCCCTTGGAAAGACTCTTGTTCAGGGCAACGGACTTCACCTTCACGACCTTGGCCGGCGCGCCGACCGTTATGACCCGGGTCGCCGACGCCGTGCCGCCGCCGTTGTCGGTGACGGTCAGCGTCGCGGTGAAGGTGCCCGCCGTGGAATAGGTCTTGTTGACCGCCACACCGGTGCCAGTCGTGCCGTCGCCGAAGTTCCAGGAGTAGCTGGCGATGGTGCCATCTGGGTCCGCCGAACCGGCGCCGCTGAAGGCGACCGTAACCGGCGCTGTCCCGCTGGTCGGCGTTGCCGCGATCACGGCGGTCGGCAGGGCATTCGGAGTCCCCACGGTGCCGGTGACCGTGTATTGGCCGAGCGAACCATAATCGGAATAGCCGGTCCCCAGCGGATCGCCGAGCCCCGTGCCGCCGACGGTGAGGAAGTAGGTCCCCGCATTCAGGGTGCCGGTGAACGCTGCGTTCAGGGCCGCGGTGGGATTGGAGGTGCCCAGCAGGACGCCGTTGGCATCCCGTAGTTCAGCCACGACATCGAGGTTCGGGCCGGTCGCCACCGGGTCCACGTTCAGCATAACGGCGGAGGTTCCGGCCAAGGCAAACGAATGCACGTCCACGTCCGCCGCGGTCTCGATCACCCCGGCGCCGCTCAGGTTGGCACCGCCGGCCAACGGGGTCGCGGTCAGCGCCGCGTTGCCGTGGTCGTCCGCCCGCGTGGGCAGGCCGTAGGTGTTGATCACCGCCAGGTCGTTCTGGGCGTTGTTGGCCCCGAGGTATTCGCCGCGGCTCCATTGGGACAGGTTTTGGTAATAGCCCACACCCATGATCGGCGCCCAACCGGTCGCGCCGCTGCCATGGCCGGAGTAATAACCGACGCTCGCGGTGCCGTCGTGGTTCAGACCCAAGTTGTGACCGGCCTCATGCGATGCGGCCTCGGCGATGTTCTTCGCGCTCCAACCCAAGTTCTCCGGGAAAACCAGCGCGGGCTTGTAGGTGTCCCCGACGTCATCGAACGCCCCCACGTAAGCAATGCCGCCATAGGCGCCCCAATACTGGCTGATCGGACTTACCAGCACCCGGGTGCCAAACACGGTGTCGGCCGTCGAACTTCGGGTCAGCAATCCCTCGCTCGCCAGCTCGGTGGTCACGTCCACGTCAAAGGGCGCGTAATCCTCGGCCACCCGCTGCCAGACCTCGATGATCAGGCTGCGTTCGCGGTCGCCGAACACGCCCGGGTTGCCGTCGGTATCGAAGACCGGCGCCACGATGTTCGCGCCGGCATTGTAGTTCGCAGTCCAGGCGTTGCCGCTCATCGTCCGGCCCGTGAAGTCCAGGTAGATGGTCCGGCTGGCGCCCGGGCGGCTGTGCAGCACGAACGCATCGGCCGGCGCAATTGCCGCCGGCAGGGCGGACGCCGGGGCCGTCAGGACCGGCGCGGGATCGGTGTAAAGCAGACGACCGGAACGATCCACTTCCAGCTCACGATCCTGGAGCAGCAGCACGCGGAGCTGGGCGCCATTGAGGCCGTAGGCAGAAGCCACGCCGGGCAAATGCTCCCGCAGTTCATCCACGGCCACCTGCCCGCGGCGATTCTCCGTTAGCCGAACCTTCGGGAAGCGGGACGAACCCGCCCCCCTTTCTGGTCCGGCCAAGGCCGGGAGGTGGAATCCAAGGGCGAGCGCGGTCACCAGAGGTGCCAGCCGGGTGAGGGTATTTCGGGTAGCCTTCATTGAGCGCCCGACGATGCCCAAGGGGCGCGCGGTCCGAGAATAGCCAAATTCGACTACTCCATTACCTACCGGTGCGCCCAAGGGACACCGCTACTTCCGCTTCGCCGTCCAACCGGTGCTGATCGGGTTGCCGTCCATCGTGGTGTCGGTCTTCCCGGTCAGCTTTCCGCCCTCCAGCGTGCCGGTCATCTGGTAGACCATCGCGGTGCCACCTTCGCGGTCCCGTTTGATGGTCCAACTAACCCTGTTACCCTCCACCTTGCCTTCCTGGATTTCGAGGAACTTGCCCGCCTGTTCTCCCCGGGCGACCCGGCCCGTGAGCGTGTTACCGTCCTGCCGCAACGAAGCCGGGAAATCGATCGGCTGCCCGTCGGGGCCGGGAATGGTCAGCACCCAATCTCCGGTCAGGCTGCCCGCGGCCGCGGCGGGAGCCGACACCGGCGCATCGCCCACGATGGCCGCCAGCTTCGCCTCGATGGCTTCCGCCCAGATGGCATAACCCTTCGGCGACAGGTGCAGGTAATCTGGCATCAGTTCCTTGGGCATCGTGCCGTCGTCGTTGAGGAACTGGTGGCCGAAATCCACCCAGAACACGTTCTGCTCGTCGGCGGCCCGCCGCAGCACCTGGTTGATCTGGGCCAGCTTGCCGCGCTGGACGCTGAAATTCTCGCTCCGCGGGAAGATCGCCACCAACAGCACCTTCGTGTCCGGCAGCGTCGCGCGGAGCTTGCTCACGATGGCGCGGACGCCCTCGACGATCTGCTCCGGGGTGTTTTCCTCGCCGTTCGAATTGTTCGTGCCGATCATGACCACCGCCGCCTTGGGCTTGAGCCCGGCCAGGTTCCCGTTCTCCAGCCGCCACAGGACATGCTGCGTGCGGTCGCCGCCGATGCCGAGGTTGATGGCCTTGCGGTGGGCATAGTATTTCGCCCACACCTCCTTGCCCTCCCCTTCCCATCCCTGGGTGATCGAATCGCCGATGAAGAGCACCTGGGACTTCGACCCCAACGCGGCCACGTTCGTGTTGAAGCCGGCGTGCCGCTCCTGCCACCACTTGTCCGGCCGCGGCGCGGGCTCGGTGGCGGAATGGGCGAGGGCAGAGCCGAGGGCGAACTGGAAACC
This sequence comes from Verrucomicrobiales bacterium, assembly GCA_040375265.1. GTDB lineage: Bacteria > Verrucomicrobiota > Verrucomicrobiia > Limisphaerales > UBA9464 > CAIWAH01. Next base: position 5,876 of record JBEISV010000006.1, on the reverse strand, counting down.
GGCCAACAAACCGGCCAAGACGAGGGATTTATTCATGGGTGAATGCAACGCGGAACCCCGCCGAGACTGGCCGCGGACGGTGGTTTGGCAAGTTTGGGAAGACCGGCGGCCGAACGGACTGTGTTTCGCCGCGGGCAATGCCCGCCCGCAGTGCGCGCTATTCAGTGCCCTACGGCAGCAAGGCAACGGCACTGCGAGTGCAACGCAGCTGGGATTCGGCGCCACGGCGGAGCGACCCATCGGCGCAGTTCCGGGGTGGGTCCCGGCCGCGAAGTCGGGATATACCCGGCCTCCGGCTACCTAAATGTAACGGTGTTCAAGTCGCCCGGCCATACCCCATGGTCGTCTGAACCAATGGACACCGGAATGACAAACGGTGTGCAGTGGTAGATTGCGAATTCGGTTGGGGAGTGAATTTCGGGGAGCGGATAACTGTAGGCGACCGTGTCGCCCAATCGGTTTCGGTTCTTGGCCTAAAGACACTCCGCGGGAGTTCGCAACTCGGAGCGAATCAGAATGAAAATACATGTTTGCGGCAGCGTGCTTCTGCTGACGGCCGCGGTGTTGGGGAATGCCTGGGTCGCCCGGGCACAAGTCACTCAGCCCTTTGACCTGACGGTCCCCAACGGCGGCTCGGCGCTGATCAATGGGGCGTATTTCTTTCCCCGCTACAACACCAGCGTGGTCAGCGGTTCGGGCCAGTATGGTTCCTACCTCAAGGCGGACGGTCAGGGGGGTGTCGGGGAAGGCCTCAGCAATGGGGACAATGGGACTTACAACAATCAGAGCGGGGTGTCGCTGAACAATTCGCTGTTGCTGGCCCCGGCCAACCTCGGGAACAGCTACTGGTCGTTTTCGTTGGACATCAACGAGAACAACAATGCGCAGGGCCGGTATCTGTCCTTGGACGACCTGAAGGTTTTCGTCACTTCAACTCAGGTCACCGCCGCCCAGGCCACGACCTTGGCGCAGTTGCAGCAGTTTGCCGGCAACCCCGTCTGGGACATGGATGACGGCACTTGGAGCGGCGGCGTGCAGACCGTGACCCGCAACCGGACCCTTCTGCTGGACTACAACTTGGTGAGCGGCGGCAGCGGCAATGACGACGTCCTCTGGCTGTTGCCCCAAAGCCTGATTCCCGCCGGGCCCAATGTGTATGTCACCATCTACACCCGCTTCGGCACGATTTTCAGCCTGAACGGAGCGAGTTTCAGCGGCCGGGACTACACTGAGGATGCCGGCGGCGAGGAATGGCGCACCGTGTCCGGATTGACCATCAATATTCCGCCCCCGGTGCCGGAAGCAGGAACCGGCGTGGCCGCCTTGGCCTTGGCACTCGGCGTCGCCGACCAAATCCGCAGGCGACGGGGTAAGGTCAGCTAGGCGCTTCGGCAGACGGAAATTGCAAAAACGCCCGACTGTTCTGGGGTGTTTTCCTAGGGAAACTCGACCGAAACGGCGCGGGCAAACACAATCGAGACCCCATCACCGACACCGCGCGAAGGATCCTACTGCGTATGCATCCCGTCCTCCCCCCCACGTCACCCGGACGATTCTTCCGCGTCGGGATCATTGTCCTCACGAGTTTGGCTCTCGCGATTGGCACCGGCTTCGCCGCACGGGCGGCGTGGAAACATCGCAACCTGGCGTTGGTGGCCCAGTTTGCTAGTCGGGCTCGCGACGCCCGTCAGAATCGCGACTGGACCGGGGCGCACGGAGCGCTGCTGGCGGCCCATGCGCTCGCTCCGGCGCATCCCAACGTGCTGCGAGGTTTGGCCGAGTTTTATTCCACGTTCAACAACCCGGAAGCCGTCGCCTATTGGCGACTGCTGGAAAATACCGGCGCGCTGAACGCTGCGGACCGACTGGCCTTCACCCGGCTTGCCCTGAACATCCACCGCCCCGACCTCGCGCGCCGCAGCCTCGCACCGTTTCATCAGTCCAACCCGGGCGATCCCGCCGGGTTGATCCTGGTTTCCGAGATCTTTTCCAAGGAAGGCGACCTGCCGCAGGCGCGGGCCGCGGCGGAAGCCGCCGCCGCCGCCGGGGCCGAAACCCAGACGGTTGAACTCCGGTTGGCGATGCTCGATTTGGGCAGTCCGCGGCCGGAGGATTGGACCCGCGCCAAGGTTCGGCTACTGGCCATGGTGATGACGGCGTCCCGCCTGCGGGCCGAGGCGGCAACCGCCTTGCTGGCCCGAAATCTGGTGACCCGGGCGGAAGAAGGATTGCTGGCGACCCTGCTGCCCGACGACGCCAAGGCCTCATTCCGAGAACGAACGGTGCGCCTTGTGCTGGCGTTGCGCCGCAAAGCCGCCCCGGTGACCAGCCTGCTGAAACCCTTCATAACCGCCAACCAGCTCTCGACCGCTTCCTCGGAACTCATCGCCGCCGGCGAAATCCTGGCCCAGACGGGCCAGCACTCGGCGGTCCTCGAATTGATCCCGGAACCCCTGGCCCTCGCGAACCAGAGCCTGTGCCGCCTCCGCCTGGGCGCCCTCGCGGCCACCGGGGACATCGCGGGAACGGATCGCCTCCTCGCCGCCCCCGGCAACCCACTCGCCCCCAAACAGGTGGCAATCTTCCGTGCCGGCGCCGCCCAGGCAGCGGGCCGGACCAACGAATTCAAAAGCCTTTGGGAGATTGCCTTGGCCAACTGCCGCGGCGATGCCGACGCCTTGGAACTGCTGGCCCGGAACGCGGAATCCGTCGGGGCAACCGCAGCGGCGGTCAAGTCCTGGGAATTCCTCCTTTTGGACCCGATGTTCGCCGCCCGCGCCGCAAACGAACTGATGCGCCTCGGCACGGTCCACCGTGATCCCCGGACCCTCCACGTCACTTTGCGCCGCACGGCGGAATTGCACCCCGAAGATTCCGGAGCCCGGCTGGCCCTCGCCTATTGCCAGCTTCTGCTGCAAGTGGACGAGGAGAAGACCCGGAAAACCGTCGCAGCCGGCCCCGGCGCCTATCCGAATCGCGACCTTTACCAGATCGTGGCCGCGCTGGCCGCCCTGCGCGAAACAGATGCCGAAAAGGCCGTCAAGGCGTTGGAGGATCCGGCCATCAACTGGAGCGACGCACCCGTCTCCTGGCGGATGGTCCGGGCGGCCGCCCTGGGCCGGGCTGGGCTTTCCTCCGAGGCGCGCAAAATGGCCGCCACCTTGGTCCCGGACGCACTGTCCGCGCCGGAACTTGCCCTGGTGGCGCCTTGGCTACCCGCCGCCAAACCTTTCGACCCCGGCGAATAAGCCGGACCGGCACCGCCCGAACCGCGCTTGCCCGTCTCCGCCGGAACCCGAATGTTCCGCCCGATGTCGACCCCCTCGGCCCGCAACGCACGGCGGATCGCGCTCCTCAAGGCGCTGGCCCACCCTTCCCGGCTGGCCATTGCCGACGCATTGCAGGACGGCGAACGCTGCGTGCGGGAGCTCACCGAACTGGTCGGCGCCGACATCTCGACGGTCTCCAAGCACCTCAGCCTGATGCGGGCCGCCGGCCTGCTGGCGACCGAGAAGCGCGGGCTCAACGTGTTCTATCGGCTGAAGTGCCCCTGCCTGCTGAACTTCTTCGAATGCGTGGATGGACTGGTCCCGGAACCTCCCCGGAAACCGGCCAACCCCTGATGCAGGGCACGACGTGGGAGCCATGACGCGGACCGGCGCCTACATCAGCTTCAGCTTGGGCAGGTCCTGCGAATCGACCAGGCCCACGGGCTCGCGCTTCGCGTTGACCACGATCAGGTCGTCGATGTTGCGCTCGTTGAAGATCCGGACGGCCTCCGCGGCCAGCGCTTCGTCGCGGATGCAAACCGGGCCGGGAGTCATCACATCCTTCAGCACCCGGGTCAGCGCCTTTTCATCCGCGGCCATGCGGCGGCGGAGGTCGCCGTCCGTGAAGACGCCGGCCAGCTTGCCGCGGCGGTCCACGACGGCGACCGAGCCGGACTTGGCGCGGGTCATCACGAGCAGGGCTTCCTTCACGGTGAGGGCGGCCGGGGCGACGGCGTTGCGTTCGCCGCGGCGCATGATGTCCCCGACCTTCAGCAGCATGGCGCGGCCGATGGCACCGGCAGGATGACGCTGGGCGAAGTCCTTCACCTTGAAACCGCGCGCGTCCATCACGGCCATCGCCAGCGCATCGCCGAGCACCAGGGTCGCGGTGGTGCTGGAAGTCGGAGCCAAGTTGAAGGGGCACGCTTCCTTCGGCACCCGGCAGTTCAGGACCACGTCGGCGTGGCTGCCAAGGGTGGACTTCGGCCCGCCCGTCAGTGCGACGATCCGGACGCCGAACCGCTTGAGGGCGGGCAGCAGGTGGATCAGTTCCTCCGATTCGCCCGAATAGCTAAGCGCCAGCACGACATCGCCTTCGTTCACGATTCCCAGGTCGCCGTGCAAGGCATCCACCGAATCCAGGACCACGGCCGGCGTGCCGGTGCTGCTGAGCGTAGCGGCGATCTTCCGGCCGATGTTGCCCGACTTGCCGATGCCCACCACGACCAGCTTGCGGTCCTGCGCCATCGCGGCGACCACAGATTCGACCGCCCGATCAAAGCTGGCATCCAACGTAGCCTGGACGGCTTTCAGCGCGGCGATCTCCGTGGCGAAGACATCCCGGGCGCGGGCGAGGTGCGACATGCCCTGACAGATGGCGGACACCGGCGGGCGAAGGAAGCCGGAAAACGGTCGACGCGAGGCGGAGGCGCCCTGTCCGTAAGCCGCAAGAACCGTCCGGGCGTCCACCAATCCACCAAGATTGGCGCGTGATGCCAGCGCGGCCACCCGGTCGAACGGAGATGCGCCATACCACGGACCTGTCGGATCGGCGAGAACCGCCGCGGGTCGGCAGCGCCCGCTGCCGGAAGCCCTACCAATTTCCTCCGTTTCCAAATAGTCGCCGATTGCTGATTGAACAAACCGTCTGCCGTCGAGTCCACTGCCGGTCCCTAAGCGCGTGAGTCCCCCCCAACGCCCCCACATTCTGCGAATCCTGTCCGGCCTGTTGCTCGCGACCGCCGTCACCGGCTGCTCGTCGAAGTATTGGCGCAATTCCGCCGACAAGGAGGCCGCGCGGCTAATCCGGGAAAAGACCCCCGCGGTGCCCAACATGGACACCAATTTTACCGCGGAGGCGAAGGATCCGCTGCGCCTGGAGAACCTGCCGCTCGCCGCGGAACCCGAGGAATTCCTCGGCACCGAAGCCGAGGTGGAACGCGGCGCCCGGGTGCTCGACCTCGACACGGCGATGGAATTGTCGGTGCGCCAAAGCCGGGAGTTCCAAGGCCGCCGGGAACTGCTGTATCTGGAGGCGCTGGACCTGTCGCTGGCCCGTTGGCGGCTCAAGCCGGTCGTCGGCTCCCGGGCCAATGCCGCCATCCAGAGCACGACGCCGGTGGTGGTCACCGGCCAGGACCCAATCACCGGCGAAACGGTCACGGCCGTCCGGAACGGCAACAAACTGGCCACCGGCCGGGGGCTTTTCGGGGTCGACTGGCTGCTCGCGACGGGCGCCCGGTTGTCCGCCGATTTCACGGCGGATTTCCTGCGGTTTGTCGGAGGCAATGGCACGCCAAACACCGGTTCCCGGCTTGGCGGCACCCTGACCCAGCCGCTGCTGCGGGGTGCCGGATTCAAGGTTACCATGGAGAGCCTGACCCAGGCCGAACGGAACCTGCTCTACGCGATGCGTGAGTTTGCCCAATACCGGCAAAACTTCACCGTCACGACTACGGGCGATTACTTCCAGGTGCTGCAGGCACGCGACACGGCGCGGAACGCCTTCCTCGATTTGCAGCGGTCGCGCCAGAACGTGGCCCGGGAGCGCGCCTTCGCCGACGAAGGGCAGCGTCCGCTGGCTTCCCTGGACCAATTCCGCCAGGC
>JBEISV010000579.1:0-2800 GCA_040375265.1 Verrucomicrobiales bacterium | reverse complement strand
TGGGAGACCTTCGCGCCGACGAGCGGCAAGTCCGAGCGCTGGGGCAACTGCTTCACGGTGAAGCAGGGCAACCGCTTCTTCCTCTTCAGCGAGAAGGGCGACCTGATCATCGCGAAGCTATCACCGCAGGGCTACGAGGAGATCAGCCGGGCGAACCTGCTCGAACCGGCGAACCCCGATCCGGGCCGGCCGGTGGTTTGGGTGCATCCGGCCTTTGCCAACCGCCGCGTGTATGTCCGCAACGACCACGAAATGGTCTGCGTGGACTTGGCGGCGAGGTAATGCGGGCCGGAATTCGGATTGGCGGCCGACAACCCTTCCGCCACGGTCGAGACATGAAAGTATTTCCCCGCTCCGTCTGCCTCGCGCTGGCTTTGGGCAGTGTCGTTCCGCTGGCGGCCAGTTCGTTTGGCGTGCTCAACGGGCTGGGCCAGATCGAGCTGGTTGATCCGCTGACCAATGCCGATTCCTCGTTCGGCAATCCGCTGTTTCCCTCGGACAGCCTGGCGATCACGCCGGCGGGCAAATACTACAGTGCCGACCCGGCGGGCATGATCTTCAATCTCACCACCACCGGGCCAATTCCCAAGGGACCGACGGGCTACACCCAGATCGGTGATCTGGATTTCGCCCCCGGCGGGCTCTGGGGTTTCAGCAACGCGGCGCAGGACCTCTTCTTCTTCAACCTCGGCAGCGCCACGGTCACCTATTCGGCCAACTTCAGCGTCTTGGCCGGCTACCAGGTCACAGGCGTGGCGTATCAGCCGAGCTTCGGTGACATTTTCCTGAGCGCCAATCAGGGGTTGAACACTGACCAACTCTTCCGAGTGGACCTGCTGCCTATCCCAAGCGTGTCGCTCGTGGGCACCCTGCTCCACAGCGACGGGGCCAGCTACGTCAGTGACATCGACTTCGGCGCGGGCGGCACGCTCTACGCGATGACGTGGTTTCACCGCCATTTCTATTCCGTGAACCAAGCCACCGCCGCCACGACCCAGCTCAGTGTGGGGCCGCATCGCGATGCCACCGCCATGGCCGTCGCTGAGGTTCCCGAGGCGACCGTGTCGATGCCGGCACTGGCCGGAATGCTTGCCTGGTTCGGCTGGCGGCGATTCCAGGCGGGTCGCCGCTGAAAATGGCCGCGCGAACGGCGCGCCGCCCCTGCCCCGGCAATTCCGGGCTGGCCAAATCCGTGCGGATTCGCAATCCACGGGCATGCACTCCCCGGTTGGTTCGGCCCGCGCCGCCTTGCGCTCCCATCGCGCCGCCGCGTTCACGCTGATTGAACTCCTGGTGGTGATCGCAATCATCGCGATCCTCGCCGGAATGCTGCTGCCCGCGCTGGGCAAGGCGAAGGACAAGGGCATGTCCGCGGCCTGCCTCAGCAACACCAAGCAGATCGGCCTCGCGATCCAGATGTATGCGGACGACAACCGGGAATCGTTTCCCAACCAATGGTGGGCCATGGGCCCCTACCGGAATTCACGCGGGCTGAACTGCGGCGGCGAATGGCTGCGCACCCCGGCGAGCTCGCTCTCCAACTACACGGGCGCGCCCAAGGTCTGGGTGTGCCCCAAGAAACGACGTGGCATCACCTACAAGACCGAGCGCGGCGACTTCGATCCGTCCATCACCGGCTTCCTGTCCTACGGCTTCAATTACCTCGGCGTGTTCGGCGGGGACAGCGGCCGGTCGTTCAAGCAGTCCAGCGTCCCCCGCCCCACCGACGTCGTCGCCGTTACCGAGGTCAACGGCACCGACGATCCGAAGCAGATCGGCGGTGGCATCGGCAATGAGAAGGCCGACGCGGCGTGGCTCGACGGTTATTGGGCCGGCGGTTCCTTCCCGCAGCAGACGGCGCCGAAGGGCAACCAGAACTTCCGCTTCCAGTCGCAGATGCGGAAACACAATACCCGGGTGAACATCGTCTACGTGGACGGCCATTCCGCGGGCTCCAAGCCCAGCCAGCTCATCTGGGGCCAGTTCTACGGCGTCTTCAGCGGCACGGTCATCCCCAACACCAGCAAGCGATGGGATGCCCCGGTCGGCAACGCGGCCCTCGACAATTCCGAGGTCTCGCCCAACTGAAGCGACTTCCGGGCGATGCGGATTGCGGGCGTGTCTGAGTATCGCGCCCGGGCGACTCCATCGCCATGCGAGGCACGAGCGGGTAGAGGGGGCATCCCCCCGGGCGTTGCGCCTGCTCTCCCTGGCCCTCTCCTCCACTCCAAGTGGAAGAGAGGGAATTCAATGGGCGGATTTCGCCGGCTGTATCCAGACGCGCCCGTTCTCGGGGCGGACCGAAACCCGGGCTAGAATCCGGCAGTCCCCTTCCCTATTCTCGCCCTCATGCACCGTTTTCTCTCCCTGCTCGCCTTGACCGTGCTCGCGTTGCTGCTCGGCTGCAAACCCGCTTCCGAGGGGCAGTCGGCGGGCGGCGGCAGCCAGAAGCTGACCGTGGCCTTCATGCCGAAGTCGAAGGGCAACGCCTATTTCATGTCGTGCCGCCAGGGCGCGGAGGCGGCCGCGAAGGAGTTGGGCGTCGAGTTGATCTTCGATGGCCCGACCGATCCGGATCCGGCCAAGCAGAACGAGATCGTCGAGCAATGGATCAATCTCGGCGTGGATGCCATCGCCGTCGCCTGCGAGAACCGTGACGGCATTTCCACCGCCCTGCGGAAGGCCCGCGCCAAGGGCATCAAGGTCGTCACCTACGACGCCGACGCCCAACCCGATGCCCGGGAGTTCTTCGTCAACCAGGCCACGGTCGAGGGCATTGGCAACACGCTCACCGACGAGG
>JBEISV010000168.1:0-8839 GCA_040375265.1 Verrucomicrobiales bacterium | reverse complement strand
ACCCGCCGCCACCGCCGCGAACCGGGCGGCGCGGCATGACGGAATACGTGCTGCGTTCCGGCCGGGCGGCACTGGCGGACCTGGTCGAGATCCAGCGGCTGAAGGACGCCGGCGAATACCTCCAGTCGGGACATCCGGCGGCGATCTGGCTAGGCGTGCCGCTGACCGTGGAAGGGCGGACCTTCGGCGTAATGGCGGTCCAGGATCCCGTGAATGCGACGGCCTTCGGCGAGGAGGAAAAGCGGTTGCTTAGCTTTGTGGCGGGGCAGACGGCATTGACCATCGACCGCAAGCGGGCCGAAGAACAGTTGCGGGCGCGGACCCAACGGCTGCGGGAATCGGAGGAGCGCTTCAGCAAGGCGTTTGCCGCCATGCCTTCCACGGTGTCGATCGTCCGGGTGAGCGATCAACGTTTCGTCGAGGTCAACCAAGCGCTGCTGGATTCCTCCGGCTTCACCAGGGACGAGATCATCGGCCGCACGACCGGAGAGCTGGGGGTCTGGGTGGAGGAATCCCATCGGGAGGAGTTTTTCCGCCGACTCCGGACTGAAGGCCGGGTCCGACCGATGGAAGTGACGTTGCGCGCCAAGTCGGGCCGGCTCGACACGGTCATCCTGGCCGCGGAGAAGATCGACGTGGAAGGCGAGCCCCACATCCTGGCCCTCAGTGTCGTGATCAACGAGCGCAAGCAGGCCGAGGAGGAGTTGCTCCGGTCGCTGACGCGCGAACGCGAACTGAGCCGGCTGAAAAGCTCCTTCGTGTCGCTGGTTTCGCACGAGTTCCGCACGCCCATCGGCATCATCCACTCCTCGGCGGAGATTCTGGAACGCTACTTCGCCCGCCTACCCGACGCCGAGCGACTGGAGCACCTCCGGGCGATCCAGTCGCACGCGTGGCGAATGGCGGCGCTGATGGAGGAGGTGCTGATGTTCGGCCGGGTGGAGGCGGGACGCATGGAATTCCGACCCGGCGAATTCGACCTGCACGAGGCCTGCCAACGCTGGGTTGGCGACATGTCGCTGGCGACGGACGGACGCTGCCCGATCCGGCTGACCGCGGAGGAATTGCCGCCGGTGGCCCGTGGAGACGCGGACCTGCTGCGGCATGTCGTGGCGAATCTGCTGTCGAACGCGGTCAAGTATTCGCCGGCCGGCCGGGCCGTTGAGCTCGACCTGCGCCGGGAAGGGGCCTACGCCGTCCTGTGCGTGACCGACCGCGGCCTGGGCATTCCCGCGGCGAGCCGCGAACGGCTGTTCACCGCCTTCCAGCGCGGCGAGAACGTCCGCCACCTGCCCGGCACTGGCCTCGGTCTGGTGGTCATCCGCCATTGCCTCGACCTGCACCACGGCACCATCGAGCTCGACAGCGCCGAGAACGTCGGCACCCGCGTGATTGTCCGCGTGCCGCTCTTTTCCCCCGCCCCATGAATGCTCCCGTTCCCGCCCGCATCCTGGTCATCGAGGACGAACCCCAAATGCTCCGCAACCTCGTCACCATCCTGCGCGCCGAAGGGTTCGCCGTGCTGGGGGCGCCGGGCGGCGAGGAAGGGGTCGCCCTGGCCCGCGCCGAACGCCCTGACCTGGTGCTTTGCGACCTCATGATGCCGGGCATCGACGGCTTCGGGGTGCTCCGGCAGATCCGCGCTGATGTCCGGACGGCCGCGACGCCCTTCCTGTTTCTCACGGCCCGGGGCGAAAGGGAGGAAGTGCGGGCCGGCATGAACCATGGCGCGGATGATTACCTGACCAAGCCCGTGAAGGTGGACGACCTCCTCGGCGCCATTCGCGTGCGCCTCGCCCGCCGCCAGCAGGCGATTGCGGCGGCGGTGACGGGCGCCCGCAAGCCGGCGCAGCCCTCCGACCTGGCGGGACTCGGCCTCACGGACCGTCAGAATGAGGTCCTGTTTTGGCTGATCCAAGGGAAGGGGAACGCCGACATCGCCACGATTCTGGGGATGGCCCAGGCCACCGTGAAGAAGCACCTCGAACACATCTTCGCCAAGCTCGGGGTCGAAAACCGCACCGCCGCCATCATGACCGCGCTGGAGCGCTGGGGTGAGGTTACCTCCGTGTAGGCGTGAGCGGACAACGCCGCTAACCGGCCGGCTTCCCTTCGTGGCAACATCGATCCCAGCGGCAGGCCGAAGTCCGACTTTTGCTCCCCGGGGGCGCCGGCGAACTTGCCGGCCGGCCGGCTTCGACCAACTCTCCGCGCGCACATGAGTTCCGTCGCGCTCAATCCGAATCTCGACACGCTGCCCGTTTACATCCCCGGCAAGCCCATCGAGGAAGTCGCCCGTGAGGTCGGCCTCGCCGCCGCGTCCATCGTCAAGCTGGCCTCGAACGAAAATCCGCTCGGCCCCTCGCCGAAGGCCTTGGCCGCCATGGAAAAGGTGCTGCGCAACCTGCACCTCTATCCCGACGGCAATGCCTTCTACCTCAAGCGCAAGCTCGCCGAAACGCTGGGCGTCGAGCCGGCGAATCTAGTGTTGGGCAACGGCTCCAACGAGATCATCGAGTTCATCGGCCACGCGGTGCTCCAGCCCGGCGACGAGGTGGTGGTGTCGCAATACTGTTTCGCGGTTTATCCGATCGTGACCGCGCTCTTCGGGGCGAAGCTGGTGACCGTGCCGGCGAAGGGATTCGGCAGCGACATCCCGGCGCTGTTGGCGGCCATCACGCCGCGCACCAAGGTCCTTTTCCTCGCCAACCCGAACAACCCGACCGGCACACTCACGTCACATGCCGACCTCGCGAAGCTGCTTGCCGAAGTGCCGCCCCACGTCTTGGTCGCGCTGGACGAAGCCTACGTCGAGTTCCTCGACGAACCGTTCGACTCCCTCGCCCTGATCCGTGCCGGCAAGCACCCGAACGTGATCCTGATGCGGACCTTCTCGAAGATCTTCGGCTTGGCCGGCCTGCGCTTGGGCTACGGCATCGTGGCGCCGGCGCTCGTGTCGGCCATCGAAAAGGTGCGGCAGCCGTTCAACCTGAACTCGATTGCCCAGGCCGGTGCCCTCGCGGCCCTCGAGGATGGCGATCACCTGGCCGCCACCCGCGAGAACAACCGGCGCGGCCGCGACTACCTGGAGGCGACCTTCCGCGAGCTGGGTTTGGAATACGTCCCGTCGGCCGCGAACTTCGTGCTGGTGAAGGTTGGCGACGGCGCCCGCGTGTTCGCTGAGCTGCAACGCCGCGGCCTGATCACGCGCCCGATGGCCAGCTACCGGTTGCCTGAGTGGCTTCGCATCACGGTCGGCACGCAGGTGGAGAACGAGCGTTTCGTTGCGGCGCTGCGGGAGGTTCTGGGTAAGTAGTCCTGAACTGGGGGGAACGATGGGCAAGTATCGCGTCTTCATCCTCGGCGAGAATTTTCTCACCGTCATGGACGGGGTTACGCAGCGCCTCGGATTCTTTACGACCGTCTTCGTCGAGGCGGACTCACCGGAACGGGCCGGGAAGTTGGCGGTCTCCCTCCTGCGGGCCGATCCCAAGGTGGTCGGATTGGCACAGAATCCCGCGGATGACCCTTTTCGTTTGGTGATCGAGGAAACGCACCCGATCGGATCGTTTGGCGACGTGACGTTACCCCGGACTGGCTTGGCTTTGTTCCGCGAGCAGGACACCGACGCCAGCTAGCGGTTACGGGCGAAAACCGCTTCGCCACCAAGTCTAGGGATGACGAACGCGGGGCGGTCCGATTACTGTCCGCCGGTCATCGTTCCCCGTCCATGCGTTCACCCAGAGAATCCCGGTGCTTCCGGCGAGTCGCCTCAGCCATTGTTGGAGTTTGGCTCGCGGCTGCCGGGTTGCTGGCCGCTGAAGGGAAGTCGAAGCTGGACGACTTCGACTGGTGGTCGCTCAAGCCGCTCGTCCGGCCGGCGGAACCGGAAATCCGCAGTCCCGCGCTCGTGGCCCGGGTGCGCACTCCGGTGGACCGATTCATCTTTGCCCGGTTGGAGCAGGAGGGTCTCGCGCCATCGCCCGAGGCGGACCGGCGCACGCTGATTCGCCGGCTTTACTTCGACCTGCTGGGGCTGCCGCCCACGCCGGAAGCGGTGGACGCCTTCGTTGCCGATCCGGCGGACGATGCTTACGAGCGGCTCGTAGTGCAGTTGCTGGCCTCGCCGCATTACGGTGAACGTTGGGCGCGGCATTGGCTCGACGTGGTTCACTACGGCGAGACACACGGCTACGACAAGGATCAGCCTAGGCCGAATGCGTGGCCGTATCGCGACTACGTCATCCGCGCGCTGAATGCCGACAAGCCCTACGGCCGCTTCGTGCAGGAGCAGGTGGCGGGTGACGCGCTGTGGCCGGACACCGAGGATGGCATCTCGGCGCTCGGCTTCATCGCCGCCGGACCGTGGGACCTGATCGGCCATGCGGAAGTTCCCGAGACCAAGACCGACGGCAAGATCGCGCGCTTGCTCGACCGGGACGACATGGTGGCGAACGTGATGAACACCTTCTGCGCCAGCACGGTGCAGTGCGCGCGGTGCCACAACCACAAGTTCGATCCGGTGTCGTCGGAGGACTACTACCGCATGACCGCGGTGTTTGCTGCGCTGGACCGGGCCGACAAGCGCTTCGACACCGATCCGGCCATGGCGCGGGAACGGGCCAAGCTGGAGACGCGGAAGAAGGAGCTGCAGGCGTCGAAGTCCGATTTGGAGAAAAAGCTGAACGCTGCCGGCGGGCGCCCGTTGCAATTGCTCGACCGCTTGCTCGGCGACCTCAAGGCCGGCGACGGCCGGTCCGAACGCGCCGAATTTGGGTGGCACAGCCAGATCGAGGCGAAGGCCGACGTGACGAAGTGGGTCCAAGTAGATCTTGGTCGGTCGGTGCCGATCGACCGGCTTGTGTATGCGGCGTGTCACGACGACTTCGCGGGCATCGGCGCCGGTTTCGGCTTTCCGGTCCGCTTCCGGATTGAGGCGTCGGACGACCCGAATTTCGCGGGCGGCGTGTCCGTGCTGGAAGACCAGACGCCGGCCGACGTGCCGAATCCCGGCGTGGCGCCGCGCGAAACGAAGGCCAGCGGAAAGTCGGCGCGTTACGTCCGCGTCACCGCCACGAAGCTCGCGCCGCGGCAGAACGACTTCATCTTCGCGCTCGCCGAACTCCAGGTCCTGGCGGCCGACGGGCGTAACCTCGCGCTGGGCGCGGAGGTGACGTCGACCGACAGCATCGAGGCCGGCCCGCGCTGGGCTAGGCAGAACCTGACCGACGGTTACTTCCACAGTTTCACTAAGACGGCCTTCGCGCCGAAACGGGAGCTGCTGGAGGAGGCGCGCAAGGAGTTGCTGGCGCGCGCGCCGAACGATGGTTCCCGCGACCGGTTGGCGATGGTGAAAACCGAGCTGGAAGCAGTGGAGGGCGCCTTGGCCAAGCTGCCTGCGGCCAAGGTGGTTTACGCCGGCACCGTTCACCACGGCGGCGGGGCGTTCCGCGGCACGGGCCCGGATGGCGGCAAACCGCGGACGATCTTTGCGCTGAACCGAGGCGACGTGAACAAACCGGGCAAGGAAGTCGGCCCCGGGACGGTGCGTTTCGTGGGAGGCAGCGGTGACTTGGCGGTGGATTCGGCGGCGGCGGAAAGTGCGCGTCGCGTCGCGTTGGCGCAGTGGCTGACGGACGAGCGGAATCCGCTGACCTGGCGGGTGTTCGTCAACCGCGTGTGGCACTATCACTTTGGCCGCGGGATTGTGGACACCCCCAATGACTTCGGGCGCATGGGACAGAAACCGACGCATCCGGAGTTACTCGACTGGCTGGCAGCCGAGTTCCGCGACGGTGGCCAGTCGCTCAAGGCGCTCCACCGACTGATCGTGCTCAGCAGCACGTATCGGCAGGTTTCGGAAGGTGGGAAGTTGGAAGCCGGAAGCCGGAACGGCAGGTCACTTCCGAATTCCGACGTCCGCAATCCGACTTCGATCGACGCCGACAACCGGCTGCTCTGGCGGATGAATCGGCGCAAGCTGGAGGCGGAGGCGGTGCGCGACAGCGTCTTGGCGGTGGCGGGCAAGCTCGACTTGACGATGGGTGGACCAAGCTTCCGCGACTTTGTCCTCGAACGGCCGGAACACTCGCCGCATTACGAATACCAGTTGCATGATCCCGAGGACCCGAAGTCGCAGCGGCGTTCGGTTTACCGTTTCCTGGTGCGCTCGCAGCCGCAGCCGTTCATGCGGGTGCTGGATTGCGCGGACCCTTCGATGTCGGTGGACCGGCGAAACGAGACGCTGAATGCGCTCCAGGCGCTGGCGCTGATGAACAACCAGCTCACCGTGGCCATGGCGAAACACTTCGCGGCCCGAATGGAACGCGAGGCGGATTCAACCGAAGCGCGGATCGAGCGCGCGTTCCGGATCGCCTTGGGGCGCGCTCCTTCGGCTAGCGAACGGGCGACTCTGGTGGAGTTCACCGCGCAGCACGGGCTGGCGAATGCCTGCCGGGTGATCCTGAACCTGAACGAGTTTGCGTTCGTGGACTGACACCATGACGGATGCGTTGATCCTCGATGAAACTGAGCCCTGCCGGTGTTGGCAGCGGCCAGTGGCACAGACGCCCCCGTCTGTGCGGGACCGACAGGCGCCATCGCCTGTCGAGCGGGCCAGGAGGTCAGCAGGCGAGGGCGCCTGCTGCACGAACACCGGCGGGGGCGCCGGTGCCACTGCAAACGCCAAGCACACCGTTGACGCATGAATACTTCACCCTGGCATCGGCGGCTCGCAGCCACGCCTCACTCGCGCCGGGACTTCCTATGGCGTTCCGGCGGCGGGTTGGGTGGCATCGCCTTGGCCACGCTGCTCGGTGAGCAGGGACTGCTGGCGGCCGAGGCCGGGTCCGCCAAGCCTTCGAGTGCCCATCCAGCTCCGTTCCGCCCCCGGGCTAAGCGGGTGGTGCAGCTGTTCATGGCGGGCGCGGCGAGCCATGTGGACATGTGGGATTACAAGCCGCTGCTCGAAAAACGGAACGGCGAGAAGTGGGACGCGGGCGAAAAGGTGGAGCTGTTCCAGGACGGCCTCGGTGCGACTTTCGCCTCGCCGTGGAAGTTCCGGCCCTACGGCCAGTGCGGCAAGATGCTCAGCGACATCGTGGCCCCGCTGGGTGAGGTCGCGGATGAACTGGCGTTCATCCACAATCTGGTCGGCAAGACGGGCGTCCATTCGCAGGCGACGCTGCTCCAGGCCACGGGCTTCAATACGCCGGGCTTTCCGGGCATGGGCGCGTGGGTCAGCTACGCGCTGGGCACGGAGAATGAAAATTTGCCGTCGTTCGTCGTGATGCCCGATGTGCGCGGATTTCCGTCGAACGGCGCGAAAAACTGGGACGCCGGCTTCCTGCCGGGCCAGCATCAGGGAACGCTGGTCCGGGTGGGCGCGGCGGACCCGATTGAAGACCTCTTCCCACCGGCGAAGGCGGGTTTCATCCAGCCGGCGTCGGAAGCCGCGAGCCTCGACGTGCTGGAACAGCTCAACCTGGTTCATGCCGCTGAACGACCCGGCGACTCGCGGCTGGAGGCGCGCATTCGCAGCTACGAACTCGCCGCCCGGATGCAGCTCGCCGCGCCGGAGGCCTTGGACCTGTCGCGCGAACCGGACTGGGTGTTCGACCTCTACGGCATCGACCGCACGACCAAGAAATGGCCGGCCGAAATCAACGTGCCCGAGGAGACGGACATCATGGGCCGGAAGTGCCTGAGCGCGCGCCGTCTGCTGGAACGGGGCGTCCGGTTCGTGCAGATCTGGTCGGGCAACGACAACGGGTTCCCGCGACGCAACTGGGATTCCCATGAGGACATCGCCCGCGACCACGGCCCGCTCTCGCTCGGCATGGCCAAGCCGATTGCGGCCCTCATCAAGGACCTGAAGCAACGCGGCCTGCTCGACGACACGATCATCCTGTGGACGACTGAATTCGGCCGGATGCCGTGCGCGCAGGGCGGGAAGGGGCGCGACCACAATCCGTTCGTCTTCACCAACTGGCTTTGCGGCGGCGGCATCCGCGGCGGCATCACGCACGGGTTGAGCGACGAATGGGGTTACAAGCCGCTGGAACGCGCGAACCCGACCCAAGTTTACGACATCCACGCAACCATCCTGAAGCTGCTCGGCGTCGAGCATACGAAACTGACTTTTCGCCACAACGGCGTGGACCGCCGCTTGACCGACGTCCATGGCGAAGTCATCAACTCCATCATTGCCTGAGCGCACTCCCATGAAGTCATTCCGAAACCAGTCTTCCGTCCGCCCGGCCGCGGGCTTCACGCTGATCGAATTGCTCGTCGTCATCGCCATCATCGCGATCCTGGCCGGCATGCTGTTGCCGGCGCTGAGCAAGGCGAAGACCAAGGCACAGGGCATCTCCTGCATGAGCAACCTCAAGCAGCTCCAGCTCGCGCACCTGATGTATCCGCTGGACAACCAGGAGCGGATCACCGCGCCGGGCAACGCGCGCGACGAGGCGTATCAGTGGGTCGGCGGCTGGTTGGGCTGGCCCGGGCCGTATCCTACGGACAACACGAACAAGCTGATGCTGACGGACGAGAAGCTGTCGAAGTTCGCCCGCTACCTCCAGAGCACCGCCGTCTACAAATGCCCGGCCGACGTCAGCCAGATCAAGCTGGGCGGCCAGAAATACAGCCGGGTGCGGAGCATGGGCATGAGCCAGGCGATGGGTGGTCCGGGCGAATGGCTGCCGCCGGGTGGTTCGATGGTCGCGAACCAGAAGAAATACCGGACGTTCTATAAGACTTCCGACCTCGCCGCTGCCGGCCCCAGCGACCTTTACGTGCTGCTGGATGAGCATCCGGACAGCATCAACGCCGGCGGGTT
>JBEISV010000054.1:0-16668 GCA_040375265.1 Verrucomicrobiales bacterium | reverse complement strand
ACGACGCCTTCTGGCAGGCCCGGAACATCCGGCCGCACCTGAAGAATGTCCGCTGCGCGGTGCTGACGGTCGGGGGCTGGTTCGACGGCGAAGACCTGTTCGGCGCGCTGGAAACCTACCGTTGGACCGAGCGCCAGAACTCCGGCATCACCAACGTGCTCGTCATGGGCCCTTGGACGCACGGCCAATGGGCCGGCGGTGACGGTGACAAGGTTGGCGACATCAAATTCAACGCCAAGACCTCCGAATACTACCGCGAGAAGATCGAGCTGCCCTTCTTCCGCCGCTTCCTCAAGGGCGACACCAACTACGTGGCCACCGAGGCGCTGATGTTCGAGACCGGCACGCACCAATGGCGGAAGTTCGACGTCTGGCCGCCGCGCGAGGCGAAGGAGCAGACCCTGTTCTTCCACCCGCAGGGACGCCTCGCGTTGGTTGCCCAGCCGGCGGACGGCGCCACGGCCTTCGACGAATACGTTAGCGATCCCGCCAAGCCCGTGCCGTTTACGCAGGAAGTCACCACCGACTATCCGCGCGGTTACCCGACGCACGACCAACGGTTCGCCGCCGCCCGGCCCGACGTGCTGGTTTACGAGACTGAACCGCTGGAGGAAGACCTCACGTTTGCCGGCCCGCTGAAGGCGACGCTGCACGTCGCGACCACCGGAACTGATGCCGACTGGGTGGTGAAGCTGATCGACGTTTACCAGCCGCACTTCCCGAACCCGGAGCCCAACCCTGCCTACCTCCAGATGGGCGGCTACCAGCAGCTCGTCCGCGGCGACGTAATGCGCAGCCGTTTCCGGAACAGCTTCGAAAAACCGGAGGCGCTGGAGTCCGGCAAAACCACGAAGATCGAGTTCACGATCCCCGACGTGCTGCACACGTTCCGCCGCGGCCACCGCGTGATGGTGCAGGTGCAAAGTTCGTGGTTCCCGCTCGTGGACTGCAATCCGCAGACCTTCGTCCCCAACATCGCGTGGGCGAAGCCGGAGGACTTCTGCAAGGCCACCCAGCGGGTGCATCGCAGCGCGACGGCCGCGTCGGGGATCACGGTGCAGGTGCTGCCGGCCAGGAAACCCGAGAGCAAATGACCAAAGGACAGACGGAGGGTTCCGCTCCCGGTGGTCATTGAGGATTGGTCCTTGGTCATTCCTCCTTCCGCCGTGTTCACGGTCACCCCGATCACCGACTTCGCGGACCCGCGGCTGATGCCCTTCCGCAACCTGAAGGCGCAGCTCGACCACTTGAACCAAGGCGTGTTCGTGGCCGAAGGCGAGAAGGTCATCCGTCGGTTGCTGGAATCACCACACCGGATCGAGTCGGTGCTGGTGCCGCCCGAGTGCGTGAGAGATTACGAACCGCTGCTGGCGACCCGAGCGGAAACCATCACCCTCTTTGTCGCCGGCCGGGACGTCCTGAGAAACCTCACTGGGTTCTCGATTTTCCAGGGCCAGCTTGCCCTCGCGCAGGTGCCCCGGGCTGCGACCGTGGACGAACTTCTCAGTCTTCCCCACCCGCACCTTTTTGCCGCGATCGATGGCCTGAGCAACGCGGAGAACGTTGGGGCCGTGATTCGCAATGCGGCGGCGCTCGGCGTGCAGGCCATCATCGTCGGCGAGACCTCAGGACACGCTTACCTCCGGCGTTCCGTGCGCAGTTCCATGGGCACAATCTTCCAACTGCCCTACCACGCCTGCGCCGCGGGGACGGATTTGGCAACAACGCTCACCCAACTCCGTGCCCACGGCGTCCGTTGTCTCGCTGCCCACCCGCACACCGACCGCCGCACGCTGTGGGAGGCGGACCTGACCGGCGACAAATGCATCGTGCTCGGCTCCGAAGGCGACGGCCTCCGCCCGGAAGTTCTGGCGGCCTGCGACGAAGCAGTCGCGATCCCGATGTGCGAGTCCGTCGATTCGCTCAACGTCGCCAGCGCCGCCGCGATCTTTTTTGCCGAAGCGCAAAGACAGCGGGTCGGTTTAGGGCGGCAAAAGCGGCCGTGAGTTTGTGCCCGTCAGCGCTTGTAGTGCTTCGACTGCGGAGTCCCTGACTTCCGGCCACTCAAATTGATTGGTGGCAGCTATTTGCAGTTCGGCGATGGCCGGCTGGGCTTGGCGTCCCAACCTGCCAAGGCCGGTGGCCGCTACCGCACGGGTTGGCGGCAAAGGATGGTGCAGGAAAATCTCTCGTAGTCGGACGACATTCGGTTCGCCGCAGTTGGTTCGGAATGGTTGCAACAGGCAAAGCAATGTCAGCGCCGAGGATTGGTCGGGATGCGATCGCACGTAAGTGACCAAGGCTGGGCCTGCGTCAGGCCTCAGCAGTTTCAACACCATCCAAGATTCATCAGTGGAATCAGCTTCCGCGTGTGCGACCAAGACGGGTAGGGCTACCGATGGCTCGGGCGCGTCGGCCAATGCGTTGACCATGTCGCTTCTACGATAGGCCTTTTCCAATACGGACCCGTAAACAGGTTCGAGGAACCGCCCGCTCCATCGAAACATCGAGACCCGTTCAATTCGATACAGGCGCAAGTTGCGGACAATCCGCTCAATGGGCCCGAGGTTTTGCTTCCGGTAAGCCTTGAGCAGAGCTGAAGCGGCTTCATTTGCTGGAAGCTCGCGGAGACGCGACCAGGCGTGGGTCTTCTGAAACTGAGCCTCCAGGGAAGTTGCCGGGGAAGTGGCCAATTCTGCCCATTCGCTGGCGCGCTTTCCTTCGACTTGTGGTTCGAACGGATCAACAACCCGGAATCCGACCGAAACCAAGACAAGAGAGCCAATCGCCACTAACAGCCCAATCGATCTGAACGGGACCTTCATGGCGATTACCCGGTCAGCGCGCCGATCAGTGCTTGGATTTGGTCGCGTGCATGCTTGCTCGACAGCGTGAACCGAAATGCGCCGCCGGCCGGCACGCCTGGGTAGTTCAGGAACGAAGGGAAGACTCCGGCCCGCAGAAGGCGTCGGCGCAATCGGGCTTCGTCCTCCGCGTCGCGCGGCACAACCCTGCAGATTGGTCCCGGTGTGATGGCGTCCAGCCGGCCGGCGGCGTGCAGCGCGGACTTAACGGTGGCGACGTTGCGGTTCAGCCGTTCGCGCAGCGCCGGCCGGGTGCGGAGCAGCTTCAAGGATTCCAGGGCGGCGGCGACGAGCGGCAGCGGTGGCGGCGTGCTGCCGGTGAACAGCCGGCTGTTGTTCAGCCGGGCGATGACGGCGCGCGGGCCCAGGATGAAACCGCCGAAGGCGCCGAAGGCTTTGCTCAGCGTGCCGGTTTGCAGCCGGCGTTCGGGACCGAGGCCGGCCAGTTCCACCGTGCCGCGTCCGGTCGGGCCGACCGTGCCGAGACCGTGGCAATCGTCCACCAGCAGCCAAGTTTCCGGACGCAGGCCGGCGCGCAGCTCGCCCAACGGCGCGGCGGATCCGGAGGTCGCGTTGATGCCGTCGGTGAGGACAAGGCAGCGGGCTTGGGCGGGCAGGTGGCGTTGTTGGCGCACGGCGTCCGCGGCGTCGCCGGCCCGGTAAGGTCGGCAAGGGATTGTGATCAGGGCCGCCGCGTCGTGCAGGCTGGGATGCGCCCCGGCGTCGAGCAGCAGGTGCGTGAAATCGCCAGCCAAGGCTTGGGCCACGATGAGATTCGTGACGTAGCCGGTGCCGACGAGGCGGGCGGCTTCGACCCCGAAGAAGACCGCCAAGCTCTGTTCCAACTCCTCGTAAAGCGGATGATTGCCGGTCGTCCGGCGCGAGGCGGCGACGCCAAGGCCGAATTCCCGCGCGGCCCGGTTCGCGGCCGCGACCACCTGCGGATGCGACGACAGACGGAAGTAGTCGCATCCGCCAAAGTAGGTGAGCCGACGGCGACCGGCCCAAACTTCCGTGCGGGACGCGGCTCGGAGCGGCGGCGGCAATGTCGCTGCCGGGGAGGATTCGGGTTCAGCCGCGCGTGCCATGTCACCGGTAGGAAAGCGGGCGCGTGGCGGTCTTGGCGAGCCGAGAACGGCCCGGCCGACGTTCACTCGGGGCGACGGGCCGGGTGCATGGTCCGGGCGATGGTCTCCGGATCGAGCTTCACCAGCTTGAACTCCTTCGCGAGTTCGTCGGTGAAGGTGGCGATGAGGCGCAAGAGGTCGCGTTTGGCGCTGTTCAGCCACCAGGAAATCAGCGGCAGGAACAGCAGCAACGACCAGACCCACCAGCGGAGCGACGTCTCCGTGTTGTTGCCGACGAAACCGATCACGATCAGCAGCAGGCCGGCGATGGACCAGAACATGGCCCGGGCGGGAAAACTCCAATGGGCCTGGAGCCGGCAGCGGATGATTTCGCGGCCGCCGTGGTAGTATTCGGCGGCGGTGGTGAGTTCGAGCCGGGCCCAGCGTGGGCCGAAGATCTCGACGTCGTGCGGACTCCAACCGGTGTCCGGTTTGTTGGGCCAGCCCCGTTGGTCGAGGCGCTCCAGGAGCCGCGCGAGGAAGGCCATGCGATCCAGTCCCTTTTCGCTCCAGTAAAGCAACTGGCCTAGCTCTTCCTCGCGGCCCGACAGGCTGAGCGAGTCCAGCGATTCGCGGGTGCCGGGCGAACTTTGCTGCCCGCGGAGATGGCCCTTGTGGCGCGCCCAGCCGCGGACGATCGGCTGCAGGAGGAAGAGCAACGCCACCAAGGGGCGCGCCCAGAAACGTTGCCGGCTGCGCGGCAGGTCGGCCTGCCACGCCGCCAGCACGCAGAGACCGAGCGAGAACGCCAGGCTGCCCAGGCCGAAGGCGGTCAGAAAGGGCACGATGGAACCCAGCACCAGCAGCGGCAGGGTGATCAGGACGTGGTATTCGAGGCTGGTGACGACGACGAGCAGCAGGCTGGGCTGGGCGGCGTAGATGCTCTGGAAAAAGGCGGTGCCAAAGAGCCCGTGGTAGATGACGGATCGGTTCAGTTCGACGCCGTATTTGGCCGGCGAATAGATGCGGCCCTGCCAGATCGAGCCGCCGAAGCGGTTGAAATTTTCCGGGTGGCGCCGTTCCAGCAGGGCCTCCGCGTCGCCGTAGCCGGACTGCTGCTTCAGGTAGGCTTGGATGGTGTTGCGTCGGTAGTGCCAGACAAAGCCGGCCGGGCTGAACCCCAGCCGGTAACCGCGCTGCTGAAGCCGCCAGCAGACATCGACGTCGTCGCCGGCCTTCCAGTAGATCGGGTCAAAGCCGCCGATGCTTTCCAGCGCCCAGCGGTAGAAGGCCATGTTGCAGCCCGGGATGTGCTCCGCGAGGCGGTCGGTGAGCATCACGTGCGCGGGGCCGCCCGGCGAAACCATCACGCAGGCTGCGGTCGGCGAATCGTCGGGCGGCAGGAAGTTGTGCCCGCCAATGCCGGCGAAGCGGGAATTCAGCAGGTCGCCCACGAGGTAGTGGAGCCAGTCCTCGTCGGCCCGGCAGTCCGAATCGGTGAAGGCGATGATCTCGCCGCCGGCTGCCGCGATGCCAGTGTTCCGCGCCACACCGAGGCCGCGATTTTCCGCGTGCCGGAAGTAGCGCACCGCCGGGAACAGGGCGGCGATGGACTCGCTTTCATCGGTCGAACCGTCGTCCACGAGGATCACCTCGTAGTCGGGATAATTGAGCCGCTCCAGCGACTGGAGGCAGGTCTTGAGCGTGGCGGCGCCGTTGTAGCTGGCCACGACCACGGACACCCGCGGCGACTGCGGCAACGGGAAGTAGGGCGCGATGCCGAACTGCTGGCGCACCTGCGCAAAGGCTGCCTTCGGCTGGCGGTCGCGCGTGACGAGGCCAAACGCCCAGTCGGTGATCGCTCGGCCGTCCTTGAACCAATCGTCCGTGAAGGCGAACACCACCGAGCCCGCGCATCCCGCCCGGAAGGCGGTCTCTATTTGCCAGCCGAGAATTTCCGCCTGCTGCGCCTCGGTTTCGCGCAGCGAGTCGATGCCGAATTCCCCGAGCATCAGCGGCTTCGTGTCCGCCAGCATCTGGAGCCGCGCGAGATAATTTTCGAAGGGTCGCTGGGCGTGCAGGTAAACGTTCCAGCACCAGAAATCCACCGTGCGTGGCCGCAGGAATTCGGTCGGCGGGAAGTTGCCGAAGGTGCAGAGCAGTTCGCGATCAACCGCCTTCACCTCGGCGATCAGTTCGTCGAGGAATTCGCTGACGGCTTCCGCGCCGCTCCAGCGGACGATGTCCGCGGGGATCTCGTTGACGATGGACAGCGCGAACACGGCCGGATGCACCGCGCAGCGCCGGGCGGCGTCGCGCACGGCGTCGCGGGCGGCGTCCCGGGTGGCCGCGGCATCGAGGAAGCACTGGTGCTTGTTCCACGGCACGTCCACCAACGCCTTGATCCCGCGCCGGTGGACGGCGTCGAGAAACCAGCGCGGCGGCACGAAATACAGCCGGACGAGATTGGCGCCGAGCGTCGCGAGTAGGTCGAGGTCGCGTTCGACCTGCGCCGGTTCGGGAAAGGGTTCCCCCGCCGCATTCGGGGCGAACGGACCGTAGGTGACGCCCTTCGGGTAAAACTTCCGGCTGCCGAGGCGGAAGAACTTTCCGTCCACGGTCACCCGGGTGCGGGAAAGTTCAGCGTCTTGGAATGTGTGTTCAGGGGCGGGCGGCACGGCAGGCGCCGGCGACAGGGGGCCGTCCGGCGGGGCGGATTGAGCCGGGGGAAAGCCCGCTTGGGAATCGGGAAATCGGGGCTCCCGCAGCCAGAGGTTCGGCGCGGGCGGGCTGCCGACGGGCGGCGGGGAAACGGGGAGCGGCTTCAATGCGACGGGACGTCCTGGAAAAACGAGGCCCGCCGGGTCTCCGTCCGGCGGGCCTCTCCTCTTCCTATGCAACGAACCAACTGGCACTCACCAGTGGGCCCGAAATCCAAAACGAGGGGCACACGCCGGCGCTACCACGACGGGCGCCGGGACATAGACCGGGGCGAGCGGCACCACCGGCGCGTAACCGACCACCATCGGCGGCGGCATCACCCAGACCGGCGCCGGGGCATACACCACCGCGGGCGGCGGTGCGCAATGCACGACGGTCGGCACGAAACGACGATGGCCGTGACCATGTCCCCGATAGTGACCATGACCATGGCCGTGGTCGGCCGAAACCCCAACACTGACATCCCCGCCCCAACTGCCCACGCTCACGCCCCAGAAAACATTCCCGGCATGGGTGGCAGCGGCGGCGGACAACGCGATCAGAACTGCGGCAACGAGTTTTGTTTTCATAACGTGGAACCCATTGGGAACCACGGCGAGTCAGACTGAGCATCCGTTAGTTTATTCAGCGGCCGGCGGTTCGACCGGGTAGCCTGCGTGCTGAACCCTTGGGAATCGGCGCGAGGTTTCGGCGGCCTTCCGAAGCAGAGTGAGACTCGTGACCTCGTCTCCGACGACATAGAGGGTTTGGACCCGAAACCCGAGACCGAAGCTCTGAAAGAGCGGGACAAGATAGCCCGGGGCAACGCCCCGGGTGATCGAGTGGGCTCAAGCGCCAAGCCCTGAAAGGGCGGGACATTTGGTGTCGCCCTTTCAGGGCTTCCTTGAATCCGGTTGGGGTTCCCTGGGCGTTGCCCTGGGCTATCGTGTCGCAGGCCGTTGGCCTGCCTTTTCCCGCGATGGCAGGGTTTGTTTCGAAGTTCGGATCGAAGCGGATGGTCACGGCAGTTCCGTGAGGCGCAGGTTGCGCCAACGGATTTCCAGCGGCTGGGTGTTGGTCTTCACGCCGTGGACTTGCAGGCCGATGAAACCGGCGGTCAGCGCGCCGTCGTGGAGGTCGGTGGCGGGCACGCCGTTGAGCCAGGTCTGCAAGTGGTCGCCGCGGGCCTCGATGCGCAGCGTATTCCAATCGTTGGCGCGGTAGGCCTTGCGGGCGGGCTCGTTCTTCGTGAGGTCCTGCAACCAGCCGCGGCGGCCTTCCTCGTAGAGCCCGGCGGTCCAGGCGCGCGCACTGGGATCGATCTCGGCTTGGTAGCCATAAACGCGGCCCTTGGGCGGGGAGTTAGTCTTGCCGTTCCACACGATGCGGTCGGCGGCGGTGCCTTCGCTCACGCGGCTGCGGAACTGGATGCCGGAGTTCAGTCCGGTCATGGGCTTGAACTCGAGCGTGAGCACGAAGTTGGTGAAGCTGCGTTCGGTGCAGAGGAACGAGTTGGGCGTGTTGGGGGTAGCGCGGCCCACGATTTCGCCGTGCTCCACGGAATACGTCGCCTTGCCCCCGTGCTGCACCCAGCCGGTCAGGTCCTTGCCGTTGAAGAGGGGCACAGTCGTTTCGCGAGCCGTGGCGCAACTGGTGACGGCGAGGAAGATGGCGGCAGAAGCGATGCGGAGAAGGGAAGCCAAGGGGCGCATAGTAATCAGTGTTCAGTGGTTTGCTCGCAGGCGGCACGCGTGAATCAAAGGTAGATCCGGGTGTCCTTCTTCAATTCACCCAAAATCTCACTTGGTTCGGAAAGATCCCGCATGTGAACAAGGTTGCTCAAAGTGCCGGTTGGCTTCCCAAAGCGACGGTCCAGAGCCTCCTCTATGCTGTCTTGCCGACCTCGGCTTTCCGTCTGGAAATACTCCGCAATCAGTTTGAGTGCCTGGTCATCTGAAATCTGCCGCCAATCGGCTATCGACTCAGCACAGAGCCGGTCAACGAAGTCCTCAAGTGATTCAGAACTCCAGTAGTTGCGCAGCCAATCAGCGTCAACAACTCGGCCTGTAAGTGCCTGAATTCGGGCTACCGCATCGGACTCGGTCATGTCGCCGTCTTCAAAGCTCTCGATAATCGCTGTTACCTGATCTTTCATGCTGATGAACCCGTCGTGCGATACACCGCTACAGTGCCCTGACTACTGTGGCCCAGTTCACCCCCGGAACCCGCCCATGCCCGGCATCATCGGCATCTTGCCGCCGAACTTGCCCATCATCTTCTGCATCTTGCCGAGCTTCCGCATCATCTGCTGCATGTCATCGAAACGCTTCAGCAGGTTGTTCACGTCGCTCACCTGCACGCCGCTGCCCTTGGCGATGCGGAGCCGGCGGCGGGCGTTGAGGATGTTCGGCGTCTGACGTTCCTTCGGCGTCATGCCGCGCATGATGGCTTCCATACGGCGGAATTCCTTCTCGCTCTTGGACAGGTCGGCGCCCTTGAGCATGTCTGCGCCGCCGGGCAGCAGGCCGACAAGGTTTTCGAGCGGTCCCATCTTCTTCATCTCGCCGAGCTGGGTGAGGAAATCCTCCAGCGTGAACTGGCCCCGCCGCATCTTGGCCTCGAGATCCATCGCCTTTTCCTGGTCGATGGCCTCGGCCGCCTTCTCTACGAGCGACACGACGTCGCCCATGCCGAGGATGCGCTGGGCCATGCGCTCGGGATGAAACGGTTCGAAGTCTTCCGGCTTTTCACCGACGCCCATGAACTTGATGGGCTTGCCGACGACGCTCTTGAAGCTGAGCGCCGCGCCGCCGCGGGCGTCGCCGTCGAGCTTGGTCAGGATGGCGCCGGTGACGCCCAGCGCCTTGTCGAAGTGGCTGGCGACGTTCACGGCCTCCTGGCCGGTGGCGGCGTCGAGCACGAGCAGGATTTCGCTCGGCTTGATCTGCGCCTTGAGCCGGACGAGTTCCTGCACGAGCGGCTCATCGATCTGGAGCCGGCCGGCGGTGTCGAAAATGAGGACATTGCGGGCGTTGCGTTGCGCGTAGTCGAAGGCCTCGGCGGCGATCTTGAGCACGTCCGTCTCGCCCTGCTTCACGAACACGGGGATCTCCAGCTTGGCGCCGAGGGTGGCGAGCTGGTCCATGGCGGCGGGCCGGTAAACGTCAGCCGCGACGAGCAGCACCTGCTGGCCGCGCTTGGTGAGCAGCTTGGCGAGCTTGGCCGAACTGGTCGTCTTGCCGGAGCCGTGCAGGCCGCACATGAGGATGCACTGCGGGCTGCCGCTGAGCTGGAGGTCGGCGTTGGTCGAGCCGAGCAGTTCCACGAGTTCGTCGTGGATGATCTTGATCATCTGCTGGCCCGGGTGGACGGACCGGATGACCTCGGATCCGATGGCCTTCTGGCGGACCGCCTCGATGAAGTTCTTGGCGACCTGGAAGTTCACGTCGGCGTCGAGCAGGGCCATGCGCACGTCGCGCAGGGCGTCGCTGACGTTGGATTCGGAGATCTGGCCGAGGCCGCGCAGGTTGCGGAACACGTTCTGCAGCTTGCCGCTGAGGGATTCGAACATGGCGGCGAGGCTACGGGACGGCTGGCGCGCCGCAAAGCGGAAGAAATCGGGCGGGGCGCACCTGGAAATCGTGAGTGCCGCGATTCGGCTTGGGCGGCAAGCCGGCCCAAGGTGCTGCCGGTTGCAAACCGGCAGCACTTGAGGGGCTGTCGTCCCGCATAGGGTGTCCAGGTGGGCTCAGCAGGGAGTCCGGAGATGACGCAGATGAACTGAAGAGGCCACGTTTGTTAATCTGCGAAATCTGCGGATGAACAAACGGTTTGCCCGCTGCGCCGGCGGACCGAAACTCCTGCCCGATGGCCGAGGCTCCAATCAGTTTCAAACCCCGCCGCGCCGCCAAGGCCGTGGTGCCGGTGGCCGCGCCGGTGATCGTCCTGCCGGTCGAGGGCATGGACTGCGGCGGGTGCGTCCAGAGTGTCCAGCGGGTCCTGATGTCGGTGCCGGGCGTGAATGCCGCCATCGTGTCGCTGGAGCGACGGCAGGCTTCCGTTCGGCTCGACGTGGCCAAGCCGGCCTCACGCGAACAGTTGGTCGCCGCCGTGGTGGCGGCGGGTTATCGGGTGCCGGCTTCGCCAGGGGAAGTTGCCGGCTCCGGCAGCCCGGAAGCGCCGGCGAATCCATGGCGCACGGCCATGCTGCTGGGGGCGCCGGTGACGCTGGCGCTGATGGTGGCCGAGTGGGCTTTGGGTTTGGGCATGAACCGGGCGTATCACTGGGTTGCGTTCGCCTTGGCACTGCCGGTGCAGGTGTTGGCCGGCGGGAAGTTTTACCGGGGCGCCTGGCGGCAATTGCGCGTCGGCCGGTCGAACATGGACACGCTGGTGGCGCTCGGTTCGACGGCGGCGTTTGGGTTTAGCACCTGGGCGTTGTTCGCGGGCATTCCCGGCCACCTCTACTTCATGGAGGCGGTGGGCATCCTCACGCTGATCAGCGTCGGCCATTGGATCGAAGCCCGCATGGGGGCGAAGGCCGGCGAGTCGCTGAAGGCGCTGCTCACGTTGGCGCCGGCGACGGCCCGGCGGCGCGGGCCCGGCGGTGGAACCGAAGATGAGGTGCCGGTCGCCTCGTTGCGGGCCGGCGACCTGATCACGTTGCGCCCCGGCGACCGAGTGCCGGTGGATGCAATGGTGGTGGAAGGAGCCTCAGCCGTGGATGAGGCGATGCTCACGGGTGAACCGCTGCCGGTCGAAAAGGCGCCGGGTGCGAAGCTGTTTGCTGGCACGGTCAATCAGTCGGGCGCCTTGGTTGCGCGGGTGACCGCCACCGGCGAGGCGACCGCCTTGGCGCACATCATCGCCGCCGTGGAGCGGGCGCAGTCCAGCCGGGCCGACATCCAACGGCTCGCAGACCAGGTCAGTGCCGTCTTCGTGCCCGTCGTCGTCGGAATCGCCGTGGCGGCGGCGCTCTGGTGGGGCTTGGCCTACGAATCGGCCTCGGCCGTCCACGCGAATCTAGGGCGCTGGCTCTGGCACGGGCACCTACCGGAATCACCGTTGGCCGCGGCGTTCTTCATGTTCGCTGCGGTGCTCATCGTGGCGTGTCCCTGCGCGATGGGACTCGCCACGCCGACGGCGCTCATGGCCGGCGTCAACGCGGCGGCGCGTCGGGGCATCCTGATCCGGGACGCGCTGGCCCTGGAAAAATCGGGCCGGATCAACGCGGTGGTCTTCGACAAGACGGGGACGCTCACGGAAGGAAAACCCAAGGTGGTTGCCAGCGAGGATTTCCGCACGGCGGATAACCGGGTGGTGCCGCTGGCGGAACTTGCTGCGTCCATGGCGCGTCGTTCGCAGCATCCGCTCAGCCGCACGCTGGCGACGCTGGCGCCCGGCGACTTGGCGGTCGAAGGCTGGCAGGAGCGACGCGGCGCCGGCGTCGAGGCCCGCTGGTGGAACCAGACGTTGCGGGTTGGTTCGGTTGCTTGGTTCCGCGACGACGGCGTGGACCTTGCCCGCGTCCAGCCGTTCCTCGACGCGTGGCATTCGCAGGGCGCGACCATCGCGCTGCTTGTGGCCGACCGCGAAGTCTGGGGTGCCTTCGCGCTGCGCGATGAACTGAAGCCGGGCGCGGCCGCCGTCGTGGAACAACTCCGCGGCGCCGGCCACGAAATCTTCCTGCTGACCGGCGACAACCGCCACACCGGCGCCGTGATGGCGGGCCTGGCCGGCATCGCGGCGGACCACGTCTTCGCCGAGGTGCATCCCGAACAGAAGGCCGCCAAGCTGAAGGAACTTCAGGCGCGCGGACTCCGGGTCGCCTTCGTCGGCGACGGTATCAACGACGGTCCGGCGCTCGCGCAGGCCGACTTGGGCATTGCCGTCACGCTGGCCTCGGATGTTGCGAAGGAGGCCGCGGACCTCGTGTTGCTGAAATCCGATTTGGCGGCGATTCCCGAGGCACTCGGACTGGCCCAAGCGACCCTTCGCGTGATCCGGCAGAACCTGTTCTGGGCCTTCTTCTACAACGCCGCGTTCGTGCCACTCGCGGCGCTGGGTTTCCTGAGCCCGATGCTGTCCGCGGTCGCCATGGGCGCGAGCGACCTGATCGTGATCGGCAACGCGCTCCGCTTGCGCCGGCGATAAATTCCAGCCGGCAACATCGAACGTGGCCGAGCCGCGGGACTCGGAGTAACCTCCATGCGCATGTCCCGCCGCTCCGTCCTGCTTCACGTCCTCGCTTGGTTGACGCTCGGTTCGGCGTGGGCCGCCGAGTCGGCTGCTTCCGCGCCGGGGGAATGGCGCCAATGGCGGGGACCGCTGGCCAATGGCGTGGCGCCGGATGCCGATCCGCCGGTGGAATGGAGCGAAACCAAGAATGTCCGTTGGAAACTCCCGCTGCCGGGCAAGGGACACTCGTCGCCCATCGTTTTCGGCGACCGGGTGGTGGTGCTGCTGGCGGAACCGATTGGCGAGCCGCAGAAGCCGGTGTTCGACTCCGCGCCCGGAGTCCACGACAGCGTCCCGGTCACGCACCGACACCAATACGCCGTGCTGGCCGTGAGCCGGAAGGACGGCCGGGTGCTGTGGAAGACCGTCGTGCGGGACGATTGGCCGCACGAGGGCGGACACACGACCGGCAGTCCGGTGTCGGGTTCGCCCGTCACGGAAGGCTCCCTCATCTTCGCGAACTTCGGCTCCCGCGGACTCCACGCCCTAGACACGAATGGCGTGATCCGTTGGCAGAAGGATCTCGGCAAGATGCAGACACTCCATGCGCATGGCGAAGGGAGTTCGCCGGTCTTGCACGGCGACACCCTGATCGTGAACTGGGATCATGAGGGCGAGTCGTTCCTCTACGCTTTCGACAAGCGGACCGGGGACCAACGCTGGAAGGTCGCCCGCGACGAGAAAACGTCGTGGTCCACGCCGCTCATCGTCGAGCAGGACGGCCAGGTCCAAGTCGTGGTCAGTGCCACCAAACGCGTGCGCGGCTACGAAGTGGCCACGGGGAAACTGCTGTGGGAATGCGCCGGCCTGACCGACAACGTGGTGGCCTCGCCCGTGAACTACGGCGGCATCCTGATTGCCGGCAACAGCTACTACACGCAGGCAATGCTGGCTCTCCGGTTGGCCGGGGCGAAAGGTGACCTGACGGGCACGACCAACGTCGTCTGGAGCCTGAAACGACTCACGCCCTACGTTTCCTCGCCGTTGCTCTTTGGCGACACGCTCTATCACCTGCGGCACAACCAGAACGTGCTGGTCCGCCTCGACCCGGGCACGGGCAAGTTCCGCGGTGAACCGCTCCGGCTCGACGGTATCCGCGACTTCATCTTTGCGTCGCCCGTCGGGGCGGCCGGTCGGATCTACGTCAACGCACGGGATGGCACCACGGTGGTGCTGCGGCATGACGCGGCGAACGCCGTGCTGGCGGTGAACCGGCTCGACGACAGTTTCAGCGCCTCCGCCGCCCCGGCTGGGCGCGAACTTTACCTGCGCGGGGAACGTTTCCTGTATTGCCTTGCGGCCGATTGAGGTGGCCGCGGTTTTGGGGTTGAGTGGGGCGGAGGCGGGGTTGCTTTGCGCGGGGCGCCTCCGCTACGCTGCCGGCATGGCACGCGCAACGTCACTCCGCTGGTTTTCCCGGCTGGGACTGGGCTGCCTGGCGGCATTGGTGTTGCTGCTGGCGGGCTGTGCGAGCCGGGTGGACTGGGCCGGCCGCGTGGGCACCTACACCTACGATGACGCGGTGAAGGAATGGGGCCCGCCCGACAAGTCCGCCGTGACCTCCGATGGCACGACCGTGGCCGAGTGGCTGCTCTCCCATGGCCGCATCCGGCCGGTCGGGCCGCCCGTGTGGCCGCGCATCGGCCCGTATGGCGGGTTTTATCCGGGTGCCGGAACCGATTTCATTTCCACGCCCGACCATTTTCTCCGTCTCACCTTTGGCCCGGACAAGAAGCTCCAGGCCATGAAGCGCATCAACAAATGAGCGATTATCCCGACGAACGTCCCCTCGGCATCTACGGCTGGCTGAATCGCGCCTTGGTCGTGCTCATCGTCCTCGCCGTCGTCGTGGGCGTCGGCATCAATTACCTGCCGCTCATCCGCCAGAACCAGCAGATGCGCGAGGAGGTCAACGTGAAGCGCGAGGAAGTGGCCCAGTTGGAAGC
Organism: Verrucomicrobiales bacterium; assembly: GCA_040375265.1. GTDB lineage: Bacteria > Verrucomicrobiota > Verrucomicrobiia > Limisphaerales > UBA9464 > CAIWAH01. The sequence continues at coordinate 1,854 of JBEISV010000054.1, read as the reverse complement.
CGAGGTGAAACGCCTCCAGGCCGAATTGAAGGCCATCCAATCGGACCCGCGAACCCAGGAACGCAAAGTCCGCGAACTGGGCTACGCCAAGCCCGGCGAAGTCGTTGTCACGTTCGAAGGCGAGCGCCGCTGAGCCATGCGCGCCATCCTGTGTTGTCTCGGGTTGGGAATCGTTTCGGTCCTGGGCGTGGCCGCGGTCCCGGCCCTGCGCCCCACGGTGGATCCCGTTTGCGGGGCGCCGCGGCTGACGCTGAGCGCCGCCGATCCTGATTCCGCCTTCGAGCTGCGGGCAGGCGATGACCTGAACGATCCGGCGCGCTGGGAAACCCTGATGCGGTTGGCCCCCGGCACGCACGAACGGGTCTGGTTTGATCCGGACGTCAGCAAGCTGGGCCGGCGGTTCTACCGTCTCGAAACCCGGATTCCGGAGCTGCCGCCGGTGGCTGAAAACTTCGCCCTCCTCGATCAAACCGGGAAACGCCATGACTTCCTGCGCGAGGGCGATGCCAAGGCGGTGGTGCTGGTCTTCACCGACAACGCCCGCTTGGCCGACACCTGGCAGGCGGTCCGGCCGTTGCAGGAAAAGTTCGGCGCAGCCGGGGTCCGGTTCTGGCTGGTGAACCCGCGCGACAGCCGCACGGAGATCGCAACTGCCGCGACCGCAATAAACGCGCCCGTGCTGCACGACGTGGCCCAACTGGTGGCGCGCACCTTCGGCGCCCGGGCGGTGCAGGACGTGGTGGCCTTGAATCGCAGCTTCGCGGAAACCTTCTACACTGGCGCCCTGGCGACGCCCTGCCGTGAGCTGGGCGGGACGAACCAGCCGCATCTGGCCGCCGCGCTGGAACAATTCCTCGCCGGCCAACCGGTGGCGGTGGAGCACGTAAAGAATTCCGCCGCGAGCCTAGGCTTGGAACCGCTCGCCACGCCGACGTTCCGGACGGAGATCGCCCCGCTGTTGCAGGCGAAGTGCGTGACCTGCCACCGGCCGGGCGACATCGGGTCCTTCGCGATGACCAACCACGCGGTCGTGGCGGGGAAGGCGGCCGGCATCCGGATGAACGTCGCGGCCGGCCACATGCCGCCGTGGCATGCCGATCCGGCGCACAATCGGTTTGCCAACGATTTTTCCCTCAGTCCCGTCGAAGCCTCGCGGCTCGTGGCCTGGATCGATGCCGGCGCGCCGAAGGGCGACGCGGGCGATCCGTTGGCCGAGGAACCGCCCGCGGCCCCGGCAGATTGGTTGCTGGGGACGCCGGACAAGGTGGTCTCCATCGCCACCCAATCGCTGCCGGCGACGGGTGAGATTCCCTATCGCTACCTGCTGGTCCAGAATCCGTTCCCGTCCAACGTGTGGCTGCGGGCGGCCTCCGTGAAGCCGGGCAACCGCGAGGTGGTGCATCACTGTCTTGTCTTCGTCGCACGCAACGCGAATGAGTTTCTCCAGGTGCAGGGCGGGCTCGGCGGGTTCTTCGCCGGCTACGTGCCCGGAATGGACCAGGTGGCTTTCCCCGCCGGCACCGGGAAGCTGCTGCCCCGGGGCGCCTTCATCGTGTTCCAAATGCACTACACGCCGAGCGGCAAGGCGACGACGGACACGACCCAGCTCGGCTTCTACCTGGCGCCTACACCGCCGGCCCGGGAATTGACCACCACCGCCGCCTACGACATCGGCTTCACCATCCCGCCGGGCGCTCGCGACCATGAGGTGATTGCCGAGACCGTGATGGCGCGCGATTCGCTGCTCTACGAACTTAGCCCGCACATGCACTACCGCGGGGCCCGCATGCGTTTCGAGGCGCTGTATCCGGATGGCTCCGCGGAGACGCTCCTGAACGTGCCCGGCTACGAATT
>JBEISV010000557.1:0-3004 GCA_040375265.1 Verrucomicrobiales bacterium | reverse complement strand
CGTCTCCGGCAACGGCCTCGTCCCCGGCCCCGCCGCCCCCGCCCCGGACTGCTTTGTTGGGGAGGCCGACGAGTTCGGGACATTGGTCTCGGCGATCGGCGACATGGGGCCGTGCATCGCGGACCTGCTTGGCATCGGTGAGCTCGGCTCGGCCGCGATCGACTTTGGCACCGGGCTCTACGATTACGCGCAGGCGCTCAAGGACGCCAATGCCGCGGCCCAGGCCGGGGATGTCATCGGGGTGTTCGCCGGCATCTGCAACACGGCCAAGGCGGGCATCCAGATCTTCAAGGGGGCCTTGGACGCCGCGAACGTCGCCAATCCGATCAAGGAAGGCGCCGACGCGTTCGGGTGTCTCACCGGGGCGCTCAGCCTGGCGATGGACCTCGGCTGTTCCGATGGCGCCAAGGCCTGTGCGGCCAGCCAAGGCTTCGACATCGAGACCAGCTGTTCCCAGTTCGAGAACACCATGCTGGCGTTATCCACGCTCCAGACAGTGGCGGAGAGCGTCAGTTCAGGCGAAATCGGCGTCGATCTCCTGAGTGCTGGCATGGACGTGGTGTGTAACCTCATCGAATCGGCCGGTGCCAACGGCGGTCCGCAGCGGGCGGGAGTCGCACGGGCCCTGACCCCGGAGTTCAAGGCCGAATTTGGCACCGCCGTGACCAATGCGCTTGCGGCCATCGAGGAGGTCCAGGCGGAACTCGCCGCGCTCAACACCATGATCGAGGGCATCAACAGTTCGCTGCCCGCCTTCGACATGTTCCGCAGCCGGTTGTTTACGACGATGGGCGGCTTTGGCGACGGCTGGGCGGCGGTGGTTGGCGGCGGCACGACCAACCTGCTTTCGCTCGGCGCGAGCGGCGTCTTCCGCCTCCCGCCGTTGCAACCGGACACGCTTTACCACCTGGAAGCCTACACTCGGGACAACGGGGGAGTGTTCGGCCAGGCCGACTTCCTGTCCTCCCCTGCCGGCGCAGAGACCCCCTTCCCGGTGCTCAAGCTCAAGCTGGAGGGGCAGATGCCTGCTAGTTTCGTCACGGACACCGACGAAGATACGCTTCCCGACAGCGTGGAATGGCTCGCCGGCACCGACCCGGCCAACCCCGATACGGACGAAGATGGCGCCAAGGACGGCGTGGACAATCTGCCCTTGGTGCCCAAGCGCCTCCAAGCCTTCGGCACAGGCCCTGTGCCGCCCAACTACAAGCAGATATACGGGACCAACGCCTTGTTCACGGTGAACCGCTGCGCCACGGAAGGCGATTCCGTGTTCGGTTCAATGAGCTATGAAGGTCTGGTGGCGTATGAATGGAATGCCAACACCAAACTGACGTATGCGGGGCTGTTGGACATCCGGGAAATGAAATTGCCAGGCCAGACGCGTGCCCCGGCGCTCCTTTACATGGACGTGGAGGACGGCGTGATGGTCGCCACCGCCCCCAACGACCTGTGGTTCATCGATGTCAGCAATCCCCGCGAGCCGAAGGTGCTCTCCCACCAGTATTTCACCGAGGGTGGCCTCGGACAGCCGCAGTCGCGCAACGGGTTCGCCTACGTGATCCAGACGATTTCGGGCAACACCTCCCGGCTCAAGGCGTTCCGGGTGCCCTCAGGTGAACTGGTGGAGGAACGCGCGGCGGATCATTGGGACAAGTCCTTCCTGCATGTCTTCGCCAACGAGCATTACGTCTTCGTGGTCGGGCGGGAAACCGTGGTCGAGGAGTTAACGATGGAAGTCTACAATCAACGCGTCATCCGGATCTTCACGTCGGCGGCCACCGGCATGCATTTGGTTGCGACCCACACGTTCCGCCTTATGCCGCAATCTGACACCGTTCTGGGCGCCGACCTAGTGGGGGACCGACTTTACGTGGGCACTTTCTCGGGTTGGGAGGCGTTTGACATCACCGATGTCAATGCAGTGCGGGCACTAACCTTGCCGTTCAGCGAGCCCACCATTTTCAGGATCACCCACGACGGCGCCAGCACCCTGGCCACCTTTACGCCGTCAACCATCGGTCAGTCCCTCTCGATCTACGACACCACGGACGAGACGGATTCCACCCGCTGGATTGAATCGCTCCGCATGTCGCCCCTGCCCGGTGACATTGTGCCGCACGACGGCTTCCTGCTCGTGCCCACTCCGAGTTGGGTGATCCAAGGGATGTTTTTCATTCCCGGTGGCATCAACGTAGTCCGCTACACCGTGCCCGACCGGGCGGGCATCGCTCCTGCCGTGACCCTCATCCCGCCCGCGGACGAAATCCCCGGCGTGCCCGGGATCGACCTCACCGGCGGCCAGACCCTCACCGTCCGGGTGGATGCCAAGGATGACATCCTCGTGCGCCACGTGGACCTGCTGGTGAACGGCGAGGTGGTGGCCAGTGCCTACCGGTATCCCTTCAAGCCCCGCTGGAAGGTCCCCGCTACCCCCGGCATCGTCACCGTCCAGGCCCGCGCGCTCGATTCCGGCGGCAACACCGCCGTGAGCCTGCCCATCATCGTGAAGATCTACTGAGCGGCGGGCACATGGCTGCGGGGTGGCGCGGTGGAATCACCGCGCCGCCCGGCTTGGCTCAGCCGGTGACGCGGTCGAATTCCTCGCGCAGTTCCCGGCCCCGGTCCGGGTTCACCATGCTCACGTAGGCGATCATGCCGCCGAGCCAGTCGGCGAAGTTATCCCGGCCTTCGCGATTGGCGGCATCCAGGCCGTGGTGGCGGGCGTCGTGGAGGATCGCGCGCAGTCGGCGGACGGTGGTGCGGGGAACATTGGGACGCTGGTTCACCACGATCCCGGTCACGGTCTGCTGCGCGCCCGGACGCTGCACCCGCGTCTTCTTTTCGTTCACCGTGAGCCGTTCGTCCGCGATCAGGTGGCGGACGCGGGTGAGCAGGTAGCCGGTTTTCGCGGCGGCGGCCGCATCGCCGGAGAAGGTCAGGTCATCCGCGTAACGCGTGTAGGTGAAGTCCAGTTTGCGGGCGAGTCCCGCGAGCCGGGCAT
>JBEISV010000149.1:0-9522 GCA_040375265.1 Verrucomicrobiales bacterium | reverse complement strand
GCACGGGCCAGTTGGAGATCACGCGGCCATTGCCGGGAATGCGTCGATCCTTGGGCGCGGCCAACGTCTGCCAGACCGGCTGACCGGTGGCAGTGTCGAGGCAGTAAACGGAGCCGTCATCGGAGCCGAAGAACGCGCGTCCATCGGCGATGGTGGGCGCGAGGCGGACGGGGCCCTCGGTGTAGAAGGACCAGAGTTCACGGCCCGTCTTGGCGTCGAGGCAGTAAACCTTGTCGTCGGCCGACGAGCCGAAATACACGCGTCCCTGCGCGACGACGGCGTGGAAGGCGCGGTCAAAGATCTGCCGCGGCTTCATGTCGAAGACCTTGTTGTAGCCGTCCCACTTGGCCTCGCCCTGCCACGCGGGCTGTGGCGGCTGTGCCGACGTCCAGACCCAGGCCTCGGCGGGACTCGCGGGCAGCGGGTCGGGACTGACGCCGCTGCGGGCGTAATTGCCGGCGTAGGTCGGCCAGTCGGCGGCGTGCAGCGCCGGAGCGACGAGAGCCAAGGCGAGCAGCGGAGAAAGTGGGAAAGTGGGAAGGTCGGAATTCGGAATTCCGCATTCCGCGTTCCGCATTCGGTGAGGCTTCATCGGGAAATTGGTTGGGCTGAGAGTTCCGTGAGCCGGCCCTGTTCCAGCCGGAACGTGCGGCTGGCGTGGGGCGCGGCGTCTTGGCCGTGGGTGACGACCATCACGGTGCCGCCGCGCTGCTGGTAGGCGGCGAGATGGCGGAACACGGCGGCGGCGTTTTCGGGGTCCAAGTTGCCCGTGGGTTCGTCGGCGAGGATCACGGCCGGCTGCTTGAGGATGGCGCGGGCGAGGGCGGTGCGCTGGCGTTCGCCGGCACTGATCGTGGCCGGCCTGTGCGCGGCCCGATGAGACAGCCCGAATTCATCCAGCAAGGCTGCCGCACGCGTGCGGGCCGCGGAATCCACCGAACCGGGCAGCCCGGCCAGCACGTTCTCCAGCACGGTCAGGTAGGGCACGAGGTGGAAGAGCTGGAACACGAAACCGATGCCCGCCGCGCGCACCCGGCCGCGTTCCGCCGCGGAAAGCCCGTAAAGCTCGTGCCCGTTGACCGCCACGCGCCCGGACGACGGCCGCAACATGCCCCCGAGCGTGAGCAGCAGCGTGCTCTTGCCCGAGCCGCTCGCACCCTGAACCGCGACGAACTCGCCGCGCGCGACCGTAAACGAAACGTCACACAGACCGCGGACCTCGCCGCCGGGGCCGTGGAAAGTGCGGATGACCTGTTCGCAGCTGATCATGGGGAAGGAGGTTGAACGGCGAAGGCGAGAAGCGTGAGGGTTCTGATTAGTCTCGGATGCTAAACCAGACGGAGCAGTTTGTGTGGACGTGGATCAGACGAGTGGAATCCGCATGCGGCACATGGGATTCTGGAATGTTGCCAATCCTTACCCCAACTCCACCACGACCATCGATCCACGCGACGAATATTTCCAAGTTGGTTCCCTTCAAATATGAGCCTTGGCCATACTTTCGATGGTTGCATTCAATTGTTTTCAGCCAAGCCGGAACGCAATTGGTTGGCGATAGGATGCCTCTTTGGATGTCGCGCTCGCAGGTAGCCAAGTAACTGGTCAGATCAGACTCCGACACGTGTTGCCGGACTGCTTGGGCAATGCCGCGGGCCTCCCATTCCGCGCCTGTTGGCCAGACCATTGCAAATACGACCAAGCACAGGACGGCTCCGACTAGAGCGAGCACGATGATCCAGATGCCACTAGGCTTCTTCATTCCGGTTCCTTCGCGTCTTCGCTGTTCATTCTCCCTCCTCAATCCGCGCGCAACGAGTCCGCCGGGTCCTGCGCCACGGCCAGCATCGCGGGCAGGAAGGCGGAAACCGCCGCGAAGACCGGCGTCAGCAGGGCGGCCCAGCCGAGCAGAGCGAAGTCCGGTTCCAGCGACTTGGCGGTCACCTTGAAGATGTCGGGGCCGAAGCGCAGCGCGAGGGCCGTGCCCAACGCATAACCGAGTCCCGCACCGACCAGGCCGAGCAGCGCGGCCTTGCCAAGGAAAAGCGTGGCGATCCGGGCCGAGCCTCGGCCGAGCGCGCGCCAGAGGCCGATCTCGGAGCGACGTTCGCGGACATTGAGCACCGTCAGCACGCCGACCCACAAGGCGCCGCCGAGCAAGCCGACCGGCACAGCGAACGCGGCGTAGCGTTCGGCCATTTGACGCTGCTTCGCCCGGGCGTCGGCGAGCGAACGGAGCTGGAGCACCTTGGCCTCGGGCAGCGCCTTTTCCAACACGGCGCGGAGTTGGCTCAACGGATCCTGGTCAGCCGTGAGGCAGAGGCAGTCAATGGCCTTGATCTCGTTGATCCGGCCCGGCAGTCCGAGCAGCGACTGCGCGTCTTCCAGCGCGGTGTAAAGGCGGATGTCGTCGTCGGAGCCGCTTTCGGCGAGCACGCGTTCGACCGTGAAGCTGCGGCCGGCGAGTTCGATCTTGGACTTTGGCTTCGCGTCCAGGCGGGCGGCGATTTCCGAACCGAGATAGACGGTGCCCTTGGCGATGAGGAAGCCCATCGGCTGCTTCTTCTCGCCCGGACCGATCACCGACGGGCCAATGCCGGACAGGATCGCGTCGCGGCCGGCCACGGGGAAGCGGCGTTCCAGTGCGGGCGTAAGGTGGTTGAAGGTGACGAACAGACCGTGCTGTGCGGCGAGCTTCTGGACGGTGTCGGCCGGCAGCGTCTTGTCCGAATGGCCGCTGGCCCAGAAGGTATCCATGTCGGTGTCGCGGGGAATGATGCGGAGGTTGAAGCCAAGGTCGCGCATCACGCGGCGGGTCTCACGCTCCGCGGCGGCCGTGGTCAGGCGCACGACCGTGAGCAGCGCCACGGCGAGTGCCAGCCCGGCGGCGACCAGGAACGCGTTGACCCGGTGGTGCCAGAGTTCCTTCCAGATGAGCGCGAGCAGTGTCATGGCGGATCAGGAAAGGGAAGGCGCTGAAGCGTGAAACGGGCGCCGGCGTTTGGAGCGGAGGGCTCCGCCCCTGCCTGAATACCTGTGCGTGGAAACCGCGCAGGGCTGGAGCCCTGCACTCCGCGGCGAACGCCATTCAGCCGGAGCACCGCCGGTGCGAACCTGTTCGCTGAATCGGAGAACGGTATATCGAGCGTGAGAGAGCGCCGTTAAGTTCACCCTCTCCGCCCGCCTTAGCGGGGGGAGAGGGCCGGGGTGAGGTGGGCGCTGAGGGGGCGAGGAAGTCGTCAGGTGTTGGCCTCGGAAGCGTCGGGTTCCTTGGTCGGAATCCTTTGTTTCAAAGTGAGCCTCCTCACGTCGGCTCCTACGTTGGCCCGCCCTCACCCTAACCCTCTCCCCCGAGGAGAGGGGATGGCCCATTGCCGCGCTTTGTCCCCACAAGTGGGGCTGACGAGGACTGTCGAACGGTTGCTGGGCTGCGAAGGACATGGATTCAATTCCTCCGAGAACGACGCAGCACAATCAGTCCGGCGGCGACGGCGGCAGCGAGGAAGCCGAACAGCGCGAACCAAAGCGGCCGAGCCGAAGGCGTCGCCAAGGTCGGTGGCTTGGGTGGGGTCGATGGAGCGTTGGTGCCGGGTGTGGTGGCGGGCGAGTTGGTTTCGGTGGCGTTTTCACCGGCGGCACTGGAATCGGTCGCGGCGGCATCCACGGATTCCTCGGAGTAGCCCAGCGCAAGGGCGGTCGTGGGCCTCTTGGACCGGGCCTTGTCGCCTTCGCCCCGCAGGACGATCCGGCTGACCTCGGTGCGGACCATCGGGTTTTCCGGGTCGAAGCCGAGCGTCTTGGCGGCAAGCTGCTGGAGTTCGCGGCCCCAGCGCCCGGGCAGCACCGGCCCCTTGAGCCACGCCCGGTCGAGGTCGCATTCGCAGTCCTGGCCGATCATCGCGAGCCGCTCCTGCAACACCGTGCGGGTGATCAGCGCGCCCTCCAGCGGTTCGCCGAGCCGCCGGCCGCGTCCGAACACGATGGCCACACGGGCCTCGGGCGAAAGCCGGGGTTCAAACCCCAGTCCCCACAACAACACGGCCTCGGCGCCCTGCTCGGTCACCGGGATGGCCACCAACTGCGGGGCCACTTCGACCGGCTTGGGCATGGACGGCATTTGGCGCGCGATGGCCGCGGACGCCGTGGCAATGGCGGCGCGGACGCGTTCGTTGTCGGCGGCATCCGTGCCCTCGACGAGGACAACGACGGCGTAGCCCCGGAGGGCTTCGCGATGGATGTCTTCGCGGCGCGGGGACGCCACGGCGGATTCCAGCAACCGCCCGATACCGGTGGCATCCGCCGGCAGCGGTTGCCCGGCGGCGAGGTCGAGGGAGCGGCCGGCGCTGTCGGACAACCGCAGCCAAGGTGTGGCGGATTCCTTGGTGGCGAAGCCCACGTTCGCTTCGAGGAAAAGACCGGCGGCGGCCTGGGTGTAAAGTTTGGCGGTCGCGGCAAACCCGGGCGGATGCGCGAGTTCGAGCGAGTAGGATTCCGTGTCGAGGTCCACGAAGCCGGTGTCGCGGATGGAATAGCGGCAGGCGGATGCGGAAAACGGGCGGACCAAGGTCGCCAAAACGAACAAGGTGGCGAGCCACACGCCAGTAGTCCGGGCGAGGGCGCCCGGACGACAAACACAGGCGAGGGCGCCTGTGCCACTATGGAGCGGCGGCTTCCGCGATCTGACGTCGGTGGGATTGTTCATCACGGTGACCTTCGGAGGCTAGAGTTTGCCGCAATCGGGACAACCCGGAAGCCGGCGAATTCGCAGCTTCGTCACCGAATGATTGCGGAGGTCCATCGTCAGCAGCCGGCCGCGCAGGCTGTCGCCGAAGCCGGCGAGGAGCTTGATCGTTTCCATCGCCGCCAACGACCCGGCCACGCCCGAGACGGCGCCGAAGACCGGGAACTTCCGCGTCCAGGTGGGGGAAGGCTCCGGATAGAGGCAGCGCAGGCAGGGCGTTTCGCCGGGCACGAAGACCGTGAGGTGGAATTCGAGTTCGTAAACGGCGGCTTCGACCATCGGTTTGCGCTGGGCCACGGACTCGCGATTGAGCAGGTAGCGTTCGGCGAAGAGCGGCGCGCAGTCCACGACCACATCCGCGTGCGCGACGAGCCGCGCGGCGTTGGCTTCCGAGATGTTGGCGGGCTCGGCGATGATTTCGAGCCGCGGATTCAGCGCCTTCAGTCTGGCGACGGCCTGGTCCATCCGCGGCGTGCCGAGCCCGGCGTGGGACATCAGCAACTGCCGGTTGAGGTCGCTGGGTTTCAGGTTGCCGCCGTGGGCAAGGATCAGCCGGCCCACGCCGGCCGCGGCGAGCTGGAGCGCGACCGTCCCGCCGAGTCCGCCGATGCGGGAGATGAGCACCGAGGCGCCCTTGAGCCGGCGCTGGCCGGCTTCGCCAAACCCGGCGACGGAGAACTGCCAGTCGTAGGTGGCGAGTTCCTCGGCGGTCAGTTCCGGCGGCGCGTCAGCGGTTGCTGGTTTCGAGGCGTCCATCTTTGAGCAGCAGCAGACAATCGGCGAGGCGTTCGGCTTCAGCCCGATTGTGGGTGATGTGCAGGGCGGTGACGCCGGTGTGGGCGCAGACGGTTTCGAGCACGGAACAGATCTCCGCGCGGCTCTCGTCGTCGAGCGCGCTGAGCGGCTCATCGAGGCAGAGGATACGCGGCTGGAACGACAGCGCACGGCCGAGCGCGACGCGCTGGGTTTCCCCGCCGCTGAGTCCGGCAGGATGGCGGTCAAGCAGGGCGGTCAGGCCGAGCCAGCCAGCGAGCTCGGCGACCCGGGAGGCGATGCGTTCGCGCGGCCAGCGGCGGATGATGAGGGCGAACTCCAGATGCTCACGCACGGTGAGGTGCTGGAACAGCGCGCCGTCCTGCGGCACGAAGCCGACGCCGCGTTCCGCCGGGGGCAAGGCGGTGACGTCGGTGCCACCAAGCAGGATGCGGCCGGCCGAGACCGCCCGCAGGCCGCAGATGGCTTCGAGCAGTGTGGTCTTGCCCGAGCCGGTGCGGCCCATGAGGACGGCGTAGGCGCCGGCGGGAACCGACAGCGAAACGTCGCGGAGCTGGAAGCTCCCGACGCGCACGCTGACCTGTTCGAGGCGGATCATTCAGACGGGGCGGTTGAAGGAACTTTCTGAACCCTTCGTGCGGATCAGCAGCAGCACCAGCACGGCGGCGGCGACCATCAGCAGCGAGACGGCGACGGCGGCTTCCAGGTTCCCGACGCTGAGTTCAAGGAAGACGGTCGTGGAGAGCACTTCGGTCTTCATTCGGGTGGCGCCCGAGAAGACGAGGATGGGGCCGAATTCCCCGAGCGACCGCGCCCAGGCGAGCGTCGCGGCGGTGAGCAGGCCGCGGCGGGCTTCGGGCAGCACGACCATCCAGAAGGCCTGGCTGCGCGTGCAGCCGAGCGTGAGCGCGACCTGTTCGTGGCGCGGACTGATCTGGTCGAACGTGGCCTTCATCGTTCGCACCGCGAAGGCGGCGGCGACCATGAACTGGGCGAGGATGACGCTCGGCACCGCGTAGGTGACCGGAAAGATCCGCTCCAGCGCGCGAGCGGGCGGCGTCTGGAAAAGGATCAGCAGGCTCAGGCCGATGACGAGCGGCGGGAGCACGATGGGGATGTCGAAGATGGCGTCGATGAGGCGCTTGCCCGGGAACTGCACGCGGGCCATCAGGTAACCGATGGGCACGGCGACCCAGAGCGACAGCAGCGTGGTGAGCGTGCAGCTCAGCAGGCTCAGCCGGATGGCGTAGCGGATCTCCTGGCTTTGCAGCGCGCGCCAGAGATGCCCGGGCGACGTGTAGAACAGGTCCGCGACCAGCGTGGCCAGCAGAAGCAGCAGGTAACAGCCGCCAAGGATCGCGAAGCTCGCGTAGAACAGCCGGTCGGAACGGCGAGCCGCGGCGGCGCCCGGTGGGGCTGGCGACAGGGGTGTCATGAACGGATTGCAGCCACTGCGGAAGAAGCCGCTGCTACGCCTTGGTTAGGCTCACGTCTCATCCCTGATCTATGCTGAATGATAAACAAAATGTGCGCGATTCTCATCTGCGAATGGACTCTCACGAACCAACGCTCGAATGCCGGCACTCTTTACCTCTGCCAGTTTTACGCCGTTGAGCACACAAGTCCACGAATGGCCGACGCCAGACACAGACGGAAGATAGCCAGATGAAATTTCCCGAGCGAAAGCCTCGGGGTCACAGAACGAGTAAACCTCCACCGTCTTCTTGTTTGGCGTTTCGCAATCGTCGCCCGCACAAACGGAGTCGCGAGTCAGCATCACCGGAATCCGCGGTCGCGCCTTCAAAACCTGGAACGCGGCTTTCATGCGCGACTGGGCCTAACTATCGCGGGAGAGTTTTCCGCGCGGTGACCATGCCGTTTCGTTGGCGAGCGACCGGTTGCCAGCTGCCATTCAATAGCGCTGCCGTTGCTCATGGTAGCGTTCCTTCCTCGCGCCAGCGAAAGCCGGTTTTTTCGAAGCGCTGCCGGGACTCCGCGGACCGCAGCGTGGCTAGCAGGCGGTCCATGAGCTGGGCATGGTCGGAATTGCGCCCGATGGCGTAGGGCTGGATGGCGAGCGCCTCGGGCTCGGGCAGTTCCACCACGTCGAGGAGGTCGCGGACCTGGCTGGTATTGGCGGTGTAAACGACCACGGCGTCGAGCGAACCGGTGCGAATCTGGTTCACGAGCAGGTCGGCGGTCGGGGTCTGCACCTTCACGTTGGCCATGACCTTTTGGAGCAATCCCTGGGAACGGAGCAACCGGGCGGTGAGCGAGCCCAACGCGCTCTGCTGTTCGTTGGCGACGCCCAGGGCGAGTCCCGGTTGGGTCAGGTCGGCCAGGCTGCGGAGATTCTTTGGGTTGCCCTGCTGCGTCAGGATGACCATGCGGGTCTGGGCAAGATTGACCGCGGGCGTGAAAAAATTGCTGACCGTAGTCATGAACGAAACGTCGCAGGCGAAATAGGCGTCGGGCCGTTGGCCGGAGCGGATTTGGGCCGTGAGGATGCCGCAGCCGTTGTAAACCCGGGTGACCTTCACGCCCTCGCGTTCCTCGAAGCGTCGGAGCGTGTCCTCGATGGCGAGGCGGTTGACGCCGCCGGAGAACAGGAGGACTTCCGGCGCCTCGCTCCAGACATCGCCGCGCACGACCATGAAGTGGTGCCGCTCAAACTCGGTGAGACCGGCGTCACGAGCCGCGGCGAAGCGGGCGAAGCGGAGCGCCGCCGCCGGCTGGGTCGTCGAGGCCAGCACCGCGAGCGAAACCGAGGCGACTCCGGCGTCGAGTTCGGGAACGTGAATGGCTACGAGCTCGGGATATTGCGCGACGGTCGAATCCCAGACCAACGCGGCGTCCACGGTGCCGAGCTTCACGTCGTTGGCGAGGTCGTTGACGGTCGGCTTCAGCACCTTGATCCGCGGCTGGAGGGCGTCCCAACGTCCGGCGCGCTGGAGCAGGTCGCGGCAGACCTTGCCGATGGCGGCGGCTTCGGGATTCGCGAGCGCGAGGCTCACACCTTCCCGTTCAAGGTCTGCAAGCGTCTTGAACCGGCTTGCCGCGCCCTTCTTCACTGCGATCACCGGCGTCATACGGGCGAGCGGCAGGGTTTCGGCGATCAGGTGGTTCGAGCGGGCAAGGTCGTGGAACGAGTCGTCGGCGGCGAGGAACAGGTCGCCCTGCTTCGACACGCGCAGGTTGCTGAGCAGCGTGCCCGAGCCGCCGAACTGGAGTTGGACCGGCACGCCGTAACGGGCTTCGTAGGCGTGGGCGATGGCCTCCATCGGCGCCTTCAGGCCGGCGGCGCAGTAGACGAGCAGCGGCTTGGCGGGCGTGCCGGTCGCGGTCTTTCCGGTCGTGGAGGAGCGTGGATTCCACACCAGCAGCCCGACGAGGACGGCGAAGGCGGCCAGCGAACCGACGATGATGTTGCGGGCGGAGTTCATCCGGCAGGCGACGTGGCGCGCACCGCCTCGGCGAAGCGCGTCACGAAGTCTTCGATGTCCGCGTCGGTATGGGCAAGCGAGAGGTAGAGCTTCGTGCCCATCGGATTCAGGAACACGCCCCGGGCCAGCAGTTGGAGCATAACGGCCCGGCCGCGGGCGCGATTGCTGGCGAGCCAGCCCTGTTGGTCACGGATGGCGTGGGCGGAGAATGCCACCTGCGCCAGCGGGCCATCACCGAGGATTTGCACAGACTCGCCTTGTTCGCGGGCGACGGCCGCCATGCGTTCACGGAGCCTCCGGCCGGCGGCATGCAGCCCCGGATAAACGCCGGGCGCGGAAAACAGCTCGATGGCGGCCAGCGCAGCGGCGCACGAAACCGGATTGCCGCCGGTCGTCGAGGCGGACCAGGCGTAGTGTGGCCCGGGCAGGCGGTGTTCGTTGACGGCTTCCATCAGGTCCGCCCGGCCGGCGTAGGCTCCGATGGGGAAACCGCCGCCGAGCGCCTTGCCGTAGGCCACGAGGTCCGGTTGGACGCCGTAGTATTCCTGCGCGCCGCCGAGCGCGAAG
>JBEISV010000394.1:0-4567 GCA_040375265.1 Verrucomicrobiales bacterium | reverse complement strand
CCGACAAATCCACCGCCGCGCCGGACGACTCGGACAACGACGGCCTGTGGACCGCGATGTATGGCGCCGGCGAATGTTTTGCCTACGGCGCGACCAAGGACGCCAAGGCCAAGGAACGCGCGACGAAGGCGTTCGAGGCGCTGCGTTTTCTCCAGAAGGTCACCCAAGGCGGGCCGCACGCGCCGCCTAAGGGCTACATCGCCCGCACCATCCGGCCGGTCGAATGGCCCGACCCCAACGTTGGCCGCATCGAAAGAGATCGCGAGGAAGCCAAGCACGACGGGCTCTGGAAGGTGTATGAACCACGCTGGCCGAAAAGCGCCGACGGGAAGTGGTATTGGAAGTCCGACACCAGCAGCGACGAGTTGGACGGCCACTTCTTCTTCTTTCCGCTATACCACGACCTCGTGGCGGAGACCCAGGCGGAGAAGGAGCGCGTCCGCGAAGTCGTCCGCGACCTCGCCGACCATTTGCTGGCCCATGACTTCTCGCTCACCGACCACGACGGCAAGCCAACCCGTTGGGGCGTCTATTCGCCCGGCGCGATGAACGGCGATCCACGTTGGTGGGCCGAGCGCGGCCTGAATGCGCTCAGCATCCTCAGCTACCTGTCCGCCGCCGGCCACGTCACGGGCGACGCGAAATACTACGCCGCGGTTCGCGAGCTCGTCGCCAAACACGGCTACGGCCAGAACCTGATGTTCCCCAAGGTCCAGTATGGCCCCGGCTCGGGGAACCATTCCGATGACGAGATGGCCGTGATGTGCTTCTACAACCTGCTCCGCTACGGCCAGGATCCGGTCCTGCTGAACAGCGTTCGCTACTCCTTTTTCGCCTACTGGGCCAACGAAGCGCCGGAGTTGAATCCATTCTTCAACTTCGCCTTCGCCGCCCACGGCCGCGGCCAGAAGATTACCAACGTGTGGGGCCAGTTCCCGGTCGAGCCTTGGGCCGGCTGGCAGGAGGAGTCGATGGCCACGCTCTACGGATTCCCGCTCGACCGCCTCAATTGGGAACACCGTAACTCCCACCGCCTCGACGTGGTGAAGCTGCCGCTCCAGAAGTCGAAGGATCTCTACGAGCCCGGCAATGGCGGCCGCGGCCACCGCGTGAACGGCCAGGTGCTGCCCGTCGAGAACCGCCACTTCAACCACTGGAACACGGACCCGTGGGACCTCGACTACGGCGGCTCCGGCAACGTGCTTGGCAGCGGCACCGTGTTCCTGCTGCCGTATTACCTCGGGCTCTATCACGGTTTCATCGAGAAACCGTAGGTCCGGCCCGGACTCCGTTTACCGTCGGCGCAACGGCCGGGTGTCGCCAACGAAGGCATTCTCCACGTGCCGGATTTCCCGGACCTCGCCGTCTGCCAGCAGCACCTCCACCACGTCGAAACGCCACTTCACCCGCGGGTCGCGCAGTTGCCGCCGGTAGTCCTCAGCCGTCAGCGACAGCGCGCGGCGTTTCCGGGCGTCCACCGCGGCAGCCGGACGGACCCAGTCCTCGGAGGACCGGGTCTTCACCTCGGCGAACACCAGGCAGTCGCCCTCGCGCAGCACAAGGTCGAGTTCGCCGTGTTCGGAACGGAAGTTGGCGGTAAGAAACTTCAGCCCGCGCCGCTCCAGTTTGCGGCGGGCCGCCGCCTCGCCCAACCGGCCGCGGCGCAGGTGTTCCGGCTCTGGTTTGCCCCAGAAGAACCGCCTGAGTTTGGCCAGCCAGCTCATGGGGAGAAGAGCTCCGGTTCCGTCCGACGCATCGGCGCGAAGCTGCGGCGATGGATCGGGCACGGACCGTGTTTCGCCAGTGCGGCCAAGTGGTCCGGCGTGGGATAACCCTTGTGCTGGGCGAAGCCGTATTCCGGCCAGCGCGCGTCGGCCGCCACCATGACGCGGTCGCGGGTCACCTTGGCCAGGACGCTGGCGGCGGCGATGGAATAGCTGCGGGCATCGCCCTTCACCACCGGGGTCTGCGGCACGACCAGCGACTTCACCCGGAGGCCGTCCACCAGTGCGTGCGCCGCCCGCGGATGCAGTTGCCGCAGCGCGGCATTCATCGCGCGGTGGGTGGCCTGGAGGATGTTCACCGCGTCAATCACCGCCGGCTCGGACTCCGCGATCGCGAATTCAATTCCGGACCGCGTGGTGAGCAGCGCGAAGAACCGTTCCCGTTGGGCTTCGGTCAGTTGCTTCGAATCGTTCAGGTCCGTGAAGTCGGCCGGCATGCCGTCGATGATCCACGCGATGGGCAGGATCACCGCGGCGGCCACCACCGGCCCGGCCAACGGGCCCCGCCCGGCTTCGTCCACGCCCGCCAGACGCAGCGTGCCCTGCTGAAGCAGTTCGCGCTCGAACTGAAATCGGTCGGTGACGGTGCGCGCCATGCGGAAGTCTTGGACGGCTACCGAGAACAGGCAACCCAGCAACCGAGCGCCCTGGACGCGAAGTGTGGGTTGGGTGACGCCACCGCCAAAACAAAAGCCGCCGGAAAGGCGGCTTGGAATCTCGCGGGGGACCGTATTGGCCCTACTGCCCGGTGCTGTTGACCCCGGAGAAGGCGATGACGAGGAACACGATGATGGCGATCACCAGCACCGCGCCGACCGCGAGGAAGATCTTGTTGACGTTGTTGTTCTTCTTCGCGAATGCCGAATTCTTCGACATCACGACGGTCTGACCTGCGCCGCCGCCGTCGCCCAGCTTTACGGCCGGACGGGCCACCGCGGTATCTTGGCGTTTGCCGGTTTCGTAGCGCAGCTCAATCTGGCCGAGGCGCAAAACTTGGCCGGGCCGGAGCGTGACTTCCTTCTCGGGCGCCAGCTGGCTTTCATTCACGAAGGACCCGTTGGTCGAGCCCAAGTCCTTGACCACGATGTCGTCGCCTTTGGCGTGAACTTCGCAGTGGTGGCTGGAAACACTGGGCTCCGGGATGACGAACTTGTTGTCATCGACGCGACCGATCGTCGCCTTGTCGGCGGTGATCTCAAACGCGCGGTCGCTGAAGCCCGCGGTGATGACAACTAATTTAGGCATAAGGCAGGGCGCGCTGTGTTTACCGGTTGCGGCAAAGGTTGGTCAAACGGTTTCCCCTTCCGACAACTGTATCCCCATGCTGATACAGCGGCATTTCCGCGGGTTTTCCTACTTTTCTGCCCCAAGCCGGTGACGGTTTTTCCAGAGTTCCCGGGGCCGGAAGATGCCGGCCGGCGTGATGATGCCCGTGATGAGTTCCGCCGGGGTGACATCGAAACCGGGATTCCGCGCGGGGCTGCCGGGGTTAGCGGTCCGCACGTAGACTCGCTGACCCGACGGCGACGCCGCGAGCGCGCCCCAGGTGCCCAGCACTTCGTCCTCGGCGCGTTCCTCGATGGGGATGTCGAACCCACGGCGGGTTTCCCAATCCAGCGTCGAAAGCGGGATGGCCACGTAGAACGGAATCTGGTGGCGGGCCGCGAGCACGGCCTTCGTGTAGGTGCCAATCTTGTTCGCCACCTCGCCCGTCCGGCCGAGGACGCGGTCGGCGCCCACGATGACGACGTCGATTTCGCCGCGCTGCATCAGGTGACCGGCCGCGTTGTCGGCGATCACGGAATGAGGCACACCGGCTTGCGCCAGTTCCCACGCGGTCAGCGAGGCGCCCTGGCAGCGCGGGCGGGTTTCGTCGCAGAAGACATGCAACTTCCGGCCGGCGGCATGAGCGGCGTAGATGGGAGCAGTGGCGCTGCCGATATCAACGAACGCGAGCCGGCCCGCGTTGCAGTGGGTCAGGACGCGGCTGCCGGAGCGGAACAGCTTCAGCCCGTGCCGGCCGATGGCGGCGCAGTGCGTGACATCCTCGTCGGCGAACCGTTCCGCGGCGTCGAGGGCGAGCGCCTGCTGGAGGGCCACGGAATCACCCTGGGCCATTGCCGCCAGCACGCCGTCCAGCGCATTGACCGGATCCACCGCCGTAGGTCGGGCCTCGGCTAGGGTGCGGTAAACGAGTTCCAAGTGGCCGGCGAATTTGCCGAGATCCCGCCCCCGGAAGGCCCGGGCTCCCTGCGCCAAACCATAGGCGGCCGTTGCCCCGATGGCCCCGGCCCCGCGGACCACCATGTCACGGATGGCCGCGGCGGTTTCCGCATAGGTGCGGGTGGCCAACAGCCGGAATTCATGCGGTAGCAATCGCTGTTCGATCAGTTGGACCGCGTTCTGGCGGGCATCGAAACGGACCGTGCGGATGCGGGTGTCGACGCCCATGCGCGAACGGATTAACCGCGCTTCAGGATCATCGCCCGGAACTCGTCGAATAGCGGCGTCGAGTCATGCGGCCCGGGTGACGCCTCGGGATGATACTGCACGCAGAAGATCGGCTTCGTCTTGTGCCGCAAGCCTTCGACCGTCTGGTCGTTCAGGTTGATGCGGTTGACGGCCACGTCCGAGGGCAGCGAAGTCGCGTCCACGGCGAACCCGTGGTTCTGCGAGGTGATTTCCACCCGGCCGGACTCGAAATCCTTCACCGGCTGATTACCGCCGCGGTGGCCGAACTTGAGCTTAAACGTCTTGCCGCCGAAGGCTTGGCCGAGAATCTG
>JBEISV010000416.1:0-4386 GCA_040375265.1 Verrucomicrobiales bacterium | reverse complement strand
GGCGCCTTTGCCCGCTCCGGGCCGAAGACGAACAGGTCCACCTCCAGGTTGCCGTTACCCACGCCCGTGAGCCGCAGCGGGTAGACCGGTTCGTTCGCCGCGAAGGTGAAGCTCAGTGGATGCAGCGAGCCGGCTTCGGTAGACGAAACATCCCGCCGCACCTTACTGGCAACAAACACCCAACCGTCGCGCAGGTAGTCGGCGATGACAGGCTCAACTTCTTTCGGCAGCACGTAGCCATTGGTGTTAAGCCAATCCCGCAGCGCACTTGGGTCGCGCGCGGTCAGGGTGGTGGTCTCGAAGACGCCGGCGAGCTGGCGGTCGAGGACCTCCACGGAATCGGAGCCACCCTTGGCCTTACCGAGCGCCGGTATGAACATCCCGCCGAAAGTGAACATCAGGAACAGCAGCAACAGAATAACCGCCGGGCTCTCCCGGCTCCGCCTCACTCGATACGTTCCGTAGGCCGTCACCGCCGTGCTTAGCGGTCCAAAGATCATCAGCCCAAGGTCTCCCGAGGCGACAAGGCTCAGTCCAAGGACGACTGAGGCTGCCCAATCCGTCCATTGCATCCTAGTCTCATTGCGAACTGTGACCAGAATCCATATCAGGCTGCTACAGAACGCGACGAACAAGACGATCATCGCCGGGAAGTGAACGACCTTTGGTCGCAGCAGATGCGTCAGTGTCGGGAACAGCCCGCGGGTCGCCGCCTCGATCTTGGGTGCGGACGGCAGCGGGACGACCCAAGCGAAGTTGGTCCCGGGCCCCGTGAACCGGGTTTCGATCACCAACCGCTCAACGCCATTTGACCAAGCCAGTAGTGCCCGTTGGTCGGGAATCCGCAGTTCAACCGGATACGCGGTTGGAGGACGGAACACCTTGCCGTCAGCCAGCGCTCCATTGGCGAAACCGATCAGACTCAGCAGCAGAGTCAGCAGGCGGACTCCGGCCAGCCAACGCGCCTTACCAGGAAAGTCATCGCGCCAGCCCGGAACCTCGGTTTTCCAGCCACCCCGCTTCGGTGACGGGACACACGCCGCGCCGGAGTCGTCCGAGCTACGCCGGCACCTCGCTCCGGTCGAAACGTTTCGGCTCAGGGGGAAACTCAAAGGGGTCATCGTAGTCACCCGCAGCGAAATCCCGGGGTCACGGTTCCGATTCAGCCGGTTCAGCGTGCCAAAGTCCACGTCGGTTCGACCGGGCCAGCCGCTCAACGGCACGCAGGCGCACCTGTTCTTTAAGCGGCAGCGGTTTGGAGCCGTCCGGCGTCGCCTTCCAGCGGCCCGCGGCGACGAATTGTTCCGCGATCCCAAACTGGTTGGTCCCGACGTAGAGGTAACCCAGCGCCGTCCGGTTGGCGTTGGTCAGGGTGAAGGCCAGCTCCACCGGTTGCCCGGCCAGCGCTTGCAGATTGGTCCGCGATTCCGCCGCCAAGTGCCGGAGCACCGGCTCCCGGGTCGCTGCGTCCACGCCGAAAAAGCCGGTCAAGCCAACCGCCCAGACGCGGCCGCGATCGTCACGCAGGTAAAGCGATGTGTCGCTGACGGCGCGGGTGACCGTGCCCTTGAGCCGCGGCAACGGCTCCGGCTCGCGGTAGCCGGCGGCCTCCCAAACCTGGTAGTAATCCACCAACGGCCGGGCCGCCTCGCGCCGGGACCACAGCCACCACGCGGCTGCCAGCATCAGGCCGAGAACGGCAGCCTTCATCAGGCGATGGAGCATCAGGAACATGGTCAGGAGGTCGGGTCCGGGTCCGATTCGGTGGCCGCTTCCGGGGCCGTCCCGCGGCCGGGTGCCCCGGCGAACAGGCGGATGCGTTGGTTGCGCTCCAGCGGCGGCGGCAGCGGGGCCGACGGCAAGGGTAACACCTCCGCCGGCGACGGCACCGGCCGGGTGTGGGCGAGCAAGGCGAGATTCACCTCCGGCACCGGATGCGCCCGCGGCCGACGGTCGTGGTGCAACACGAGGATGTCATAGGCGCGGACACAGTTGCCGACGTTGTTGAAGCGCCAGACTTCCCGGGCAAACGCGAGTTCCAGCCACGAACCCGGCCGGGCACAACGCATCCCGATGACAAACGCGGCCGGCAGGTTCGGCCGGCGCACGCCCTCGACGAAGGCCAGCAGCAGCGCCAGGCGCCGCCACCCGCGGGTCTGGCAATGCTTTGCCCAGCGGACGAGGCGGAAGTTGATCTGGGCCACGCTTCCATCGCCCATCAAGCCGGTCACCGGGCCGGCAATTTCCTCGCCCAGCACCGGCGCCCAAGTCAGGGCGGCGCCGAAGCCGACCACGATGGCCAGCGCGAAACGGCCCGCATTGACGACGTCCGCGCTCAGGTTCGCCGACGCCTCCGTGGACGCGCTCCACAGCAGCCAGACGAAGGCGCCACTCAGGACAATTCGGAGCAGGAGGAGAAGCATGGCGGTTCAGCGGTTGGCGTCGCGTTCCAGGATGGGCGCGCTGGTCTTGATGCCCCGCAGGGCGAGGTCGAGGCGGTGGCGGTTCACCGCGTGGGCGCGGGCCACCGTCTCCGTGACCAGTCCGGCGGCGAGCAGCTCCTGGAGGTATTGGTCAAACGAATGCATGCCGACATGGTTGGAGGCCTCGATGATGCCTTGCAGCAGGTGCGATTGGTTTTCCCGGATCGCCTCTGCCACGCCGGCATCGCGGCGCATGATTTCGAGGCAGGGCGTCCGGGAGCCGGCGGTGTTTGGAACCAGCCGTTGGCAGACGATGGCGTTGAGGTTCCGGGCCAGCAGCGCGCTGATGTTCGCCTGTTCGCCGGCGGGATAGAACTCCCGGATCCGCCCGAGCGCCTGGGCGACGGAATCGGCGTGCAGCGTGGTCACGACCAGGTGACCGGTCTCCGCCGCCTGCATCGCGGCCCAGATGCTGTCGCGATCGCGGATTTCGCCGACGAACAGCACGTTGGGATCCTGCCGCATGGCGTTGCGGATGCCGTCGGCAAAGCTCGGCGTATCGATGCCCACCTCCCGCTGCTCGAAATGACTCTCGGCGTCGGTGAAGACGTATTCGATCGGGTCCTCGATCGTGATGATCCGGAGCCGGCGCGTTTCGTTGAGCTGCTGGAGCAGCGCCCGGACGGTGGTGCTCTTCCCCTGCCCCGTCGGCCCGGTCAGCAGGATCAGGCCGCGCAACTCGTTCACCAGTTCGAGCAGGGACTCGGGCAATTGCAGCTCCGGCAGCCGCAGGCGCTGCTGCGGCACGTGGCGGAACGAAAACGATTGGCGGCCCCGTTGTTTGCTGAAGTTGGCCCGGTAACGAACCTCGCCGTGGTAGAAGCTGGCGTCCACCTCGAGTTGGGTGGTGATACGACCGACCAAGGCCGGCGAGAACGCGTCGAGAAACCAGGAAGTCAGCGTGAGATCCTCGGGCACCGGAAACAACTCCGAGGGCACCGGCGCGAGCTGGCCATCCACGCGGACGATGAACCGCTCGCCGCCCCGCCCGTGCAGGTCGGAAGCTCCGGCCTGCTCACACCAACGGAGCAAGGCGGACAGTCGGCAATTGGCGGGCACGGATTCCATCGCGATGCCGGAGCATTTGTTTACATCAGTAAAAGCACAAGGCCAAACTTGCGATTCCTGCCCGCGGGCGGCCCGGCCGGTCAGTGGCGAACCCGCGGCTTCCGCCCTGATCACCCCGGGCCGTCCATAACTCACACCACCTGTGGTCCTGCCTGAAGTCGCAACCGGCTGGCGGGCCGGCTCAGCGCCGTTTCCGGCCACCGCCAAACAGGCCGCCAAGCAGGCCGCGCGTGATTTCCCGGGTGACCATGCCCGTCAGCGTCGTGGTGGCGGAACGCGCGGCCGTCTTCATCACGGTTTCGCCCAAGGACTGGGCGGGGCGGCCAACGCGGGCGCGTTTCGCGGCCACTTGCGGCAGCGGTTTCACCGCCGGAGTCTGGACCGGCGGGGCCACGGGAGCATCGTCCTCGCCGCCGAATAGCCGGCTGAAGAAGCCACGCTTGGGCTCGGCCACCGGGGGTGCCTCCGGTTGGGCGGCCGCCACGACTCCGGACAGGTGCTCGTAGGCGGACGGACGGTCCACGAGTTCCTCATAGACGCCGGCGACGAGGGATTCGGCCATCAGTCCCGCGCGGATCGCGGGGGCAAGCGGGCCCAACTGCGAGCGGGGCGGGACGATGAAGGCCCGTTCCACCACGGCCGGCTGGCCCCGCTCATCCAGCAGGCTGACGAGCGCCTCGCCCACGCCGAGGTGGGTGAGGACTTCCTCGGTATCGAAGGCGGAGTTCACCCGGAAACTCTGCGCGGCGGCCCGGACCGCCTTCTGCTCCAGCGGCGTGAAGGCGCGCAGGGCGTGCTGAATGCGGTTGCCGAGCTGGGCGGCAACGTTGTCCGG
>JBEISV010000428.1:0-4283 GCA_040375265.1 Verrucomicrobiales bacterium | reverse complement strand
GGCTGCAACGAGCCCCGGGAAATGGCCGACGCCCTGGTCCGGCTTGGCGTGCCGCGCGGCAAACTTGACCTCGACGAACTGGGCGAACGCACCTGGGAATCCGTCCGCAGCGCCCACGGACCGTGGCAATTGACCGAGTGCACCGTGATCACCGACCGCTTCCACGCCGCCCGCGCCCTGTTCCTCTGTCGGCGAATCGGCCTGGAGGCCGTCGCCTATTGCCCGCCGCCGGAGTCGGACGATAGCTGGGCTTGGCGCACTGGGCCCCGTGAGTGGCTCGCCCGCATCCGGGCGCTGGCCGATTTCGAGCCGTGAGCCCGGCGGCACGGCCGCACCACTCGCCAACAACAGCGGGCTCGCCCAACGGGCCGATCCGCGGTCACAGTCAGCCGTGCGCATCATTGGTGGAATCGCCGCGGGCCGGCTGCAACACGTGCCCGACGGCATCGGGGTCCGGCCCATGCCGGACAAGGTCAAGCTGGCCGTCTTCAACAGCCTCGGCGGCTTCGTGGACGGCGCCCGTGTGCTCGACCTGTTCGCCGGGACCGGCGCCCTCGGCCACGAATGCCTGAGCCGTGGCGCGGTCGAACTCTTCAGCGTGGAGAAGTCCGCCAAGCACGCCCGGTTCTACGAACGGAACCTGCGCGAATCCGGCCTGCCCGCGACCGCCGTCCACCTGCGCGTGGCCGATGTCTTCGCCGTCGTCCCGCAGCTTGCCCACCAGCAGCGCCGCTTCGAGCTGATCATCGCCGACCCGCCCTACGGCGAGAAGAACGTGGGCCATCGCTCGAAGTCGCTCGCCCAGCAGTTGCTCGACGAGCCGAACCTCCATTCCCTGTTGGTCCCCGGCGGCCTCTTCGTGCTCGGCCACACCAAACGCGACACGCTGGAACTCGGCCCGCACTGGCAGGAGCGCAAGCAGCTCAAGCACGGCGACACGGTCATCCGGATGCTGGAAGCCGCGGTCACGCCGGCCGCCCCGGCAACTCCCGCCTGACCCAGGAGCGCGACTCGCCGAGTCGCCAGTCGCTTCCGGCCGAACGAACGTCGCCCAACGCGGCTCGGAGAGCCGCGCTCCCGCGGTCACGGCGCCGGGTTATTTCCCACCGGCGGGCAAGTCCGGCACCACGATCAAATCGCCGTCGCGGAGCCAGAACGTGGCGGCGGCCCCGGAATCCGAACAGTCCAGTTGCCAGCGCAGCGGTTGCGGCGCAGCCGGGCGTTCCACGCGGACTTGGCGCAGATCGGACGAAGTTCGCAGCAGACCCGGCTGGCGCAGTGCTCCCATGAGGCTGAATGGATTGATGCCCGGCGTGCTCCCGGAAGTCTCCTTGCCGACCGCAAGCTTCAGCGGCTTCGCCTCACCCTTGATCGTGATGGTCACGGTCCGGGCCAGGCAAGATTGCCACAGCTTGCCCATGCCCGCCGGCGCCCCCTCGAACGCCGCCCCGACCGGATGGTCCCGCTCCGGCAGTTCCACCACATCACCCCATTCCAGCGCCACGTCGCGACTGCAATCGCCAGCCGCAACCAGAGCCTCCACGTCGACCGGCAACTCCTGACGTTCCAATCCCTGCTTGGCCGCCCGATAGATCACCACCCGCCGCCAATCGGTGAACCCGAGCCCGGATTCCCTTGGGGCAGACCCGGGGCGGCCCACGCGGGGTGGCCCCGCTGGAGCAAAGCCCGGCGGACCGCCCAAACCGCCGCCGCCGGCTGCGGGATCAACGCCCCGGAAGGCGAGCGGCGCCGTCATCTCGCCATAGTGGGTCGCGAGCAATTCGAGCAGGGTGAACCGATTAGGATCGTTGGTGGCGCCGGAACGGAACACGGCCTGCACGTAATTCGCCGACTTGCGCGCGACCTTGATCGCGCTGAAATCCGGCACGTCGTCCCTTGCCCCGGCAGCCCGGAGCAATCGTTCGCTCTCGGCCAGGCTTTCCAGCGTCATGTTTTGCGGACGTCCTTGGGTCCGGAAACGTTGGATGGCCTCCAGCGGGGTGTCACCGCCGCCACTGGGCCGGCGGTTCGGGTCAGCCCGGTGGACGAGGAAGAGTTGCACCCATTCCGGGCCTAGGCTGATGGCGTAACCCAACAGCCGATATCCTTCATGTTCGGCATTGGGATCCGCCCCGGCCGCCAATAACGCCTCGGCGACCTCACGATTCGATCCGGACTGCTCCGAGCCACGTCCAGCCACACCGATACCGGGCACAGGCCTGGCAACGATCATTCCGAAAGCGGGAGGGGTTGGTTGCCCCGGAAACCGACCGGCTCCCGCGATGGCCGCATTGAGCAACGGTCCCGACGCCGGATGGGTTTGGTTCGGATCGCCACCGGCTCGCAGCAGTCGTTTCACCGTTTCCAACTGACCTGATTCCGCGGCCAGCCTGAGCGGACTATAGCCGCTGCGGTTCGCCAGGTTGGGGTTCGCCTTCACCTCTAGTAGCAACTCCACTATCGCCCTTCGCTCGGGTGTCGCTCTGGGGCCCAAGTTGGAAACGGCGAACCACAGCGCGGAAGCACCGTCGCCATTGGGCTCATCCACTGGAACCCCGTGCGCCAGCAACCAGCGGGCTCCATCCACCGAGTCATTTCCCACTGAAACATGCAGCAACGGCTCTCCCTGCTCCGTCTTGGCCGTCAGCCGGGCACCGCCCTTGAGCAGACGATCCAACAAGTCCGGCGGCGCGGAAGTCGACACGGCCAACAGCATCGGCGCGACGCCATCCGCCTCGATCGCGGGATTGGCCCCCAAGTCGAGCAGCCGGGCCGCCAGCGAGAACGCTTTGGCCTGAAGGGCAAGCGTCAGGGCCGTCCGTGAACCGCTTGCCAGCCTGGCCACCGGCTCGTTGAGGTTGGCCGCGGCCGCGGCCAGCAGTTCCACCAACGGCACATTTCCAAGGGCGATCGCCAGCCCCAATGGCGTCACTTCCGCTACATTGGCCCCGTTGGGCAACGAGGCAAAGATCGGCCCAGCCTTGGTCCGTAACGACAGATTGGTTCCGGCGGCCACGAGCGCCTGCACGACCTGCCGGTGGCCGGCCGCAATCGCCATGTGCAGGGGCGTCTGCCCGTCGCCGGCCTGGGCATCCACCTTGGCCCCCGCTTTCAGCAGGAGTTCCACCATGCGCTTGTGTCCGGCCTTGGCCGCCACATGCAGCGGCGTCCGTCCACCAGGGGGAACGTTCAAGTCCGCCTTCTGCGCCAAGAGGAATTCGACGACCCGGGCCTGGTCCAGGCGCGCGGCCGTTTGCAACGGTGTTTCCAGCGGGTCGCCTTTGGGTGCGTTGATCAGGTCCGGACTGTTCGCCAACATCCGCCGCACCCGTTCGATCTCGCGGGACTCCTCATCCGTTTCCGGCGGGGCCGCAACCGCTGGTCCCGAAAGGACATCCATCAAGTCAGGCTGCCGCAAACGGGCCGCCTGCCGCTTCAGCGACAACACGTCGCGCTGGGCCTGGAGCAGCTCGGCCTGCGTGGCCGCGCCCTGGGAACCCTGGAGCCGGATCTCCGCCACCTGCGCTTCGGCCAGCCGGATTTCCTCGGCCAACAATTGCATCGCCTCGGACCGGCCCGCGCCAGCGGCGGAAGTGACGCCCGAATCGTTCCGTTCCTGGGCCAGCTTCGCCTCCAGCAGGCGCACGACGCGCCGTTGGGATTCGACGTCAGCGCCAAGCGCCTGTTCACGCACATCCAACCGGCTCAAGATGCTGGCGATCTCGCGTTCGAGCTGTTCATCCAGCTTGGCCAAGACCGCCTTGTTGCGGACGACTTCCGGATGCTGCGGACCAAAGTCGGGATGCAACCGGGCCGCCGCGACTTCAGCCGCGTTGCGCTCCGCCCGCAGGCGCTGCAAATCCACGCTCGGATACCGGGCTACCAGAGCACTGGAAATCTCGCCGAGCGACGCCAGCGCCCGGGTCTGCCGGAGGAAGCCGGTCAACTCGGTCTGGTCGCGGCTCGTGCGGGCCAGCAATTGCCCGGCTTGTTCCAACTGCGCTTCCAATAACTGAACTCCGGGGCCGCCCGCCGCTTTCTCCGGCAGCCGGGCGACCGCCAAACCGGTGAGGTTGGTCTGGTCGGAAAACTCGCGGACCAAGCGCCGGTAACCGGCCAGCGCCTCGTTGGTCCGGCCCAGCCGGCGCTGCGTCTCGGCGAGCCGGAACAGGGCTGTGGCGACCAGTTCGCGCTGGGCGTCGGCCTGCTGCAACACCTCGCCGTAGGCGGCGGCGGCAGCATTGAGGTCGCGTTGGGCTTCCTCGGCGAGCAGGCCACGCTGG
>JBEISV010000144.1:0-9709 GCA_040375265.1 Verrucomicrobiales bacterium | reverse complement strand
GGTAGGGTTGTAGGTGCGGGTGAGGGTCAGCGCCGCGTGGGCCGCATCCCCGGCTTGCTCCGCCACCAGCACCACCGTCCCCACATTCGTCGCGGTCACCGTCCCGTTGACGATCTCCGCCGGCCCGCTTTGCACCCGGAACGTCACCGGCAGCCCGCTGCTGGCGCTCGCCACCAGCGGCACCGGCTGCCGCAGCCGCAGGAACTGCTCCGGCGTGGGGGAGTTCCACGCCAGGATCTGCGGGACCTGGGTGACGGTGAGGGTCCGGGTCACACTGAGGGGCACGGATCCATCCGGGGAAGCTTCGGTGGCCCGCACCACCACGGTGCCCACCCCCAGCAGCACCAACCGGTCGCCCGTCAGGGTCGCCGGGCCGGACAGCACCTCGTAGGAAATGGCCAGCCCCCGGCGGGACACCGCGGGGAGTGCCAGGGGCGGGTCCTTGAGCGTGAGCACGCCCGGGGGATGGAAGGGGATGAAGCCCGCCACATCGGCGTCGAGTGCCACCGCGAACAGGTCGCTCGCCCGGTTGTAGTCCCCGGCCATCAGGTCGGTGGCCGACGATTGGAACACCAGGGTGCCCCCCGCCCCGCTCAGCAACGGCCGCGAGGATCCGGCATCGCCCAGGGCCCCGTCCCCGGCCCGGCGGGAAAGCAGTTGCAGGGCGCCCGTCGCCAGGTTGCGGACGAAGAGGTCGCCGGAACGGTTGGTGTCCCCGGCGACCAGGTCGTCGGCAAGGCTCCGGAAGGCCACCAGCCCGCCATCCGCGCTGAGGACCGGGGTGTCGGAGGCGGCGTTTCCGGCCCGGTTACCGGTGGCACTGGAACTGGCGCGGGACAGCACCCCCGACGCGATGTTGTAAACAAACACGTCGTTGGTGCTGTTGGTGTCGGTGAAGCCGAGGGGAACGATGCTGGAATCAAACGCAACCGTGCTACCGTCCCCCGAGAGGGAGACGTTGGCGAAGCGGTTCTGCGTGGTATTAGGTGCCGCCGCGATGAGGCGGTTGGTGCTCGTGGCTAGGTCGCGCCAGTAGACCGCCCGCAGGTTGAACGAGTTGCTCACATTGCCCAGCAACGCCAGCCGCGAGCCGTCCTGGCTCAGGCTCAGCGTGGCCGCCCGGATGCCGGTGGTGACCTTCTGCGCCGTGCCGGCCGCCACGGAATACTGGTAGGCGTCCTGGCCGCTGAGGAACACGATGCGGCTGCCGATCGCATCCATTGCGGCCCCGAAAGAGCCGCTGGTTTCGGTGACAGTAGATGGGGTGAGACTACCGCTGACCAGCACGGTGCGCCGAGAGGGCAGGTGCCGCAGGTAGAGCCGGGTGGCGCTGTTGGTCAGACCGGTGACCAGGTCGGTCGCCCGGCTTTCGAAGGTGACCCATTCGCCGTTGGCGGAGATCTGCGGGTTCAAGGCGGAGCCTCCTCCCTTCTCGTCGCCCTGGTCCCGGGCGCTCGCGAGCACAGTCGTGCCCGTGGCGAGATCCCGGACATAAACGGCGCTGACCGGGTTGGTGTCGCCCGCCACCAGGTTGGTGGCCGTGCTCACGAAGACGACGTGCCGCCCATGGGCCGCGATGCGGGACTGCCAGGAATCGGCGGCGGGCGCCTGGCCGTCCAGGCCCACGCTGACCAGCAGGTTGGTGCCCGTCAGCAGGTCGCGGACAAACACGTCGCGGCGGTTGTTCGTGTCGTTGGGCACCAGGTTGTCGGCGTAACTCACAAAGGTGACGAACCGGCCGTCATGGCTGAGGGCCCCGGACTCCAGCGCACTGGGGCCGCTGCCTGACAGCAGCGGCAGCTCCGGGTGCCGCGAGCTGACCAGTTCCACCCGGTCCAGCGTGACCGGGGCCAGGAAGACGTCGTCGCTGCCGTTGTGATCCGCCACCCCGGGCAGCACGGCCGCCGTCTGGAAGAGCAGCGCATCGCCCGCCGGACTGAACACCGGGGAAGGCAACGCAAACTCAACGTCGGCCCCGGGGAACGGTGTGCGCGTCTCCCCGGTCGCCAGGTTTCGGACGTAAAGCCGAAAGCTGCCGGCCGCTGCAATTCCCGCGGCCGGGACCGCGGCGTCCGTTTCAAACGCCAGCACCGAACCGTCGGGGCTCAGCACCGGGGACACGGAACTGGCCGGTTCCGCGTGGGCCGGCGGCTGCGCCGTTACCAACGCACCCAAGGTCTTGAGGCCTGCCTGAGGACTCCAGACATGGATGCGGGATGGGGCGGTGGCCGCCAGGCTGTCCTGGCCCTCAAAGGCCAAGGTTTGTCCGTCGCGCGACATGACCGGGCCAGAAGAGTCGGAGTGCCCCACCGGCCAGCGGACGAAGAGGTCGCCGGACGCCTTGACGCGCGTGCCCAGCTCTAAGTCGAACCACCAGACGCCTTCGTGGGGCGCCACCGTGCCGGAGATGATTCGGGTGCGGAAAGCCAGATAACGCCCGTCAGCGCTCAGCACCGGATTGTAGGTAATCGCGGGCAGTGGCCAAGCCGAAGGCTGCGGGCCGGGAAGCTCGATGCGGGTCAGCTTGCCCGAGGAGCGGTTCCACAGGAAAAGGTCGGTATTGAGGGCATCGTTGGTCGAGACCAAGTCGGTGGCCAGACTGCGAAAGAGGATCTGGTTCCCATCCTCGCTGAGCAGAACAACCGAGGAGGGCCCGTTGGCCGCGAACCCATTGGTGGCGGAACTGATGCGGATCGTGACTCCAGAGTCTCGTTCCCAGAGAAAGACATCGGTGGTGAGGTTGGTGTCGGTAGTCGGCACCAAATTGGACGCGGCGCTTTCAAACAGCACGAAGCGGCCGTCTGGCGAGATGAGGGGCACACCTGATTCTTCGTCGGCGTTGGCTCCGTCCGCACCTTGAGACACTGGGCGGGTCAGGTTGGCCTCCACATCCCGCAGGAAGACGTCTTCCATCCGGTTGGTATCGCCGGGCACGAGGTCGGAGGAGCGACTGGAAAACGCCACCCAGCGACCATCGGCGGAGGCGCTGAACGCCGTGACCGGGCCGTTGCCACTCCCTCCGGCGGTAGAGGTCACGCTCACCAATGTGATGGCGCCGGAAGGGAGTTCGCGGCGGAACACGTCGGCGACACCGTCATTGAAACTGTTCGTGGTCAGGTTGGCGGCTGTGCTCAGGAAGAACGAATGCCGTCCATCCGCGCTAAAGACAGCGGCCCCGGAGTTACCGCTGGCGGTGGTGGCCGCTGGGCTGGCCGCCAAGGCGACTGAGACGCCCTGCACACCTTGCGCCAACGTCGGTGGTGTTTTCACCTCCATCACGATTACGGTGAATGTCTCCGTCACCGTCACCACCCCGTCGCTCACGGAGACCACCACCGCGTTCGTCGACGGCCCCTGCGCCTCGCCCGGCGTCCACGCCAGCACCCCGTTCGTGACCACCAGCCCCGCCGGGCCGCTCACCAGCGACACCATTAGCACCTGCGCGGGCATATCCGAATCCCTTGGGCCGAGATCGCGGGTGAATGGGGCCAACTCGTTGATCATCGCGTCAGTAGCGCCCGCGAGGGTGGGCGGTGTGTTCAACACTTCTGCACCCAAGGTGATCTCGGCTGTCTCCATGGGACTTTTGCCGGACACGATGGCATGGGCGCCCAGGCCACCCCAACCCTTTTGCCCCTGCTGCCCCGGCCCTTCGTCACCGTCGTTGACAGCAACACCAAGCCCGAACCTCAAACCTCCAATCAACGACGCCAGGCCCAGCGCTTCCTTCGGAAGCTTGATCTCATAGACCGTCTTCCGGGTGGCCGCGTCCCGCCTCACCACCGCCTCGGTCATGCAGCCGCATTCAGGCTGACCGCCGGGCCCCGCCTCATGCATCACTATGGTGCCACCAAGCACCCCCTCAACGCCCCCCAGCGCGTAGTTATACAGCGCCACCTGCGATTGCCGATCGGCGCTTGCGATCATCAGCTGGACGGAATCGCCGTTCCACGCGCTGTTCGCCACGTTCTCGTGATAATCGTCGGTGACCACAAAGCCGAGATACACATTGTCAACGTCATACACCACCTGGACCGATGACGACTGGTCGTCCAACCCACTCCACGTCCCGCCGCCATACTCCTCGAACAGCACGTAGTGCGGGTTGGGCGAGCTGGAGCCAGACCCCTTGGGCACCGCAAACCTGGGCTCAACGACTGGGGGCGCACCGGACCATTCTTCGAGGCTGCCGTCCAGGACTACGGGCCGGGGCGCATATATCGCCGTATATTTCTCCTTGTCGGGCTCTATGTCATTTCCACCCGCCTCCCGCACCACCATGGTTAACGCCTCCGTCACCGTCACCACCCCGTCGCTCACGGAGACCACCCCTGTGTTCGTCGACGGCCCCTGCGCCTCGCCCGGCGTCCACGCCAGCGCCCCGTTCGTCACCACCAGCCCCGCCGGGCCGCTCACCAGTGACACCATCAGCGCCCGCACGGGCATGTCCGCGTCCGCCAGGTTCTGCGTGTGACCCGCCAGCTCCGCGATCGTCGCGTCCGTAGCCCCGGCCAGCGTCTGGTATCCGAGCATGAATCCAAGGCCAGCGAGCAGGACCGCTAGAAATTTGCGGGTAGGTTTCATAAGAGGGGAAAAACAGGGTTCAGCGGAGTTGGGCGGCGTGTTGGCCCAGCCAGAGGGCATCGGGATCGTTGGGGGCCGGAACGACGAGAGTGACATACCTGCCTGCCAACACCGGTTGCACGACTCGGGGTCCGATCCAGCGGTGGAGTTCGACGTGACCGTCGGCAAAGCCGAAATGCGCACCCCGATTATGGAATGACCCGGGAATGTCGATGAGGCGCGCGAATTCGGGTCTCCTGGCTCCCGTGGGATCGGTGGCGAAAGAACTGTCGTTGATGCTGCCCGGATGCTCCTCCGCGAACACATAGGTGGCGGCGGGCGCGGTGAAATCCTGCAGGCGCTGATACGTGGGGAAACTGCCGCCCCAATCGGATCGGCTGGTTCCGACCTGGGCATTTATCGAGTAGGTTCGCACGCGGTGGCGCCAGCCGAGTTGACGCTGGGCCGGGGAGACAAACCGGTCGGTGGGACACCGGAACACGGCTGACCCCTCTCCAACATAGGGTCTGAAGCTCGGAGTCAGAACGCTGGCAACATTGGTGTAGACGGCGTTTGTCTCCCATCCCAAGCCGCTTCCCCAGCCGAATGGGCCGAGTCCAGAGCTGCTACCCATCAGGAGAATGTTGTCGTGTGCATGGGCCAGCCACGCGCCGATCACCTGGCGATGGTTGTTATGGCAGCCGACGGCCTCCGTGGCGGTGCGGGTCGTGTTGCCGCTCGCGACCAGCATGAGGACGAGCAGGCCAAAACACGTGAGCAAGCTGAGCAGGTCGGCCCGCGCGAAGCCACGGGCCCGGGGATTTGGCATGGGTTTCAACGATTGGTTGAGTCGGGTCGGCGAAAGGTTCAGGGGCGGCGCTGTGAGACGCGGGCCGCGAGCCAGTTGAAATCCACCTCGTTGGTCGGGGCTTGGCTCAGGAAGGTGAATCGCACCGGGCGGATGAAATTGATCCCTTGCCAGCGGTGCAGTTCCGCGTGGCCATCGGCAAAGCTGAAGACCGCCCCACGATTGTGGAAGGATGCGGGCAGGTTGGAGTCGGTGTCCCGGCTGGCGCTGGGATCACCGCGGAACAGAGGGTCATCAATGCTGTCGGGATGTTCATCGGTGAAGACAAATGTTTCGTCGGGCGACATCAGGTCGCTTTCCTTGAGGAATACCCGATAGCCGGGGACGAACGGTTGGAAGAGCGTCAGGCCGATGTAGTAGTTCATGGAGTAGCTCCGAACCCGGCTTCGCCAACCTTGGGCGCGTTGCAAGGGGCTGACGAAACGATCTGACGGGCAGCGGAAAATCGCCGTATCGCTTCCGGCATAGGCGGCAAACACCGGGGTTTGGAGTTTGGCCGCATTGGTAGAATCGGGGTGGGCTGACCAGGACTGATTTCCCCAAGCCCAAGAGCGGGAGTCGATGTTGTTCGGGACCAGCGTGGGGCTCTCAGCCGAAAAACTGAGCCATGCTTGGATCAGTTTCCGGGAATTGTTTTCGCAGCCCACCTTCTCGGTGGCCGTGCGCGGGGTTCCGCCGGTGCTCAGGACCAGCAAGCAAAGGATCAGCGATGACGCGGTGAGTCCGCAAAGGTCAACGCGGGTGAACCCCCCATACCGACCAGCATTGAGGGTAATTTTCATAGGCGGAGGGCAATTGCTCAGAAACATCTACCTTCGCTGTGACAGGCGGTTTCCCAACCACACCACATCCTCATCGCTGCCGCCACGGTAGGCGTAACTAAAACGCACCGGATTCACCAGCAGGGATCCGCGCCACCGATGCAATTCCACATGCCCGTCCGCAAAGCTGAAGCCTGCTCCCCGGCCATGGAAGGAGGCCGGCACATCGGCGACGCCGGAACCATCCGGGTATGCGCCAAACCAAGGGTCATTGATGCTGTCGGGGTGCTCATCCGTGAACACGAAGGTTTCGCTCGGCAGGAGGAAATCGCTTTGGCGTTTGAACTCGCGGTAGCGTTGATCGAAAGTTGATAACTCGATCGGCCTGACATAGCCGTTCATCGAATAGCTGCGCACCCGGTAGCGCCATCCAAGTTTCCGTTGGACTGGAGCCAGAAACCGGTCGGAGGGACAGCGAAACACCCCGGTAGCAGACCCAATGTAAGGCGCGAAACCCGCCGTTTGGATATTGGAGGTGTTCGTATTGACCGAAGAGGTGCCCCAACCCAACCACCCCACCGCCCACACGTCGTCCTTGGCTGCATTTGCTGATCCGCCGGCCGGGTTCCCGATGAGAAGCGGGTTGTCGGCAGCATGGTTGAGCCAAGCCTGACTCAATTGCCTGAGGTTGTTTTGGCAGCCGGCCGCCTCGCTGGCGGTGCGGGTCGAAGAGCCGGTGCCGAGCAGCACGCCAATGAGCAGGGATGCCGTCGCCATGAGTCCGCACAAATCTGCCCGAGTGAACGCCAGACAGTTTGCTTTTGTTTCGACGCACGAATGCATTGTCGGAAAAGCGGGGCAACTTAAGGCAGTCATCACCCCAATATTTAATTGATTAAATCATCTACGGGCTAGATTGGTCTACTGACTAACTGTGGGTAGCGCCCCACGTCAGCCGGTTTTGTCACACCGCTGCGAGGTGTGACGGTGCTGTGAAGCCATCACGGAATAAGCCGCTCAGGGCCGGGCGCCGGGGAGGGCGCGCGCCTCGAAATTGCCACCGACACGATGCAGGGCATAACCCTGTTGGCGCAGCGCGGCGTTGATGGCCCGCCAATTGGCGCCGTCCCTCCCGACCGCCTGGGCCGGGATGAACGCCGCCGGCGCCGGACACCCGCCAGTCTGGCGAACCGAGATGGGCCGGGTGACTACGGGGCACGGAGTCTGCCGGACCACGGACCGCGCCGCCGGCGGGGGACACGGGTTCTGGCGCACGGTCACGGTGCGATTGGCCGGGCAGCCGGCGTGGGTGACGGAGGGGGCGGCGAGCACGGCCAAACTGAGGGCGGTGGCCAACCAGAGGGAGGAACCAGATTTCATGGTGGGATCTTGATGTGGAGTTTTCTTCGCGTGTCCCGCCGCCCGGCGCCTTTGGCCGGGACCGGCGGACATCTCCTACTACGGGCCGCCGCCGGAAAGGTGACACCGGGAGCAGGGAGGAACTGTCGATCCATTGTCAGGTGAGGCACCTTGTTCGGCCTCACACTTAACCTTTTGAGCCGGAATCACAGGTTTGTGCGCGTTTGATGCCGAGAAATCCCACGCAATTCCCGCGTCCTGGCGGGGAAATGGAAAAGGCGGCTGCAGTAGCAGCTTTGGTCTATGCCGCCAACACCGCCAACAGCTCCCGCAGCTCGGCCTCGACCTCGTCCGGCGACTGGACCGTGGCGGCGATTTCCTCCCGCAACGCCTGTTCCCAGCGGTCCCGCAGGCGTTCGATGGCCTTCTTGACGCCCGACTCGCTCATGCCCAGCTCGGTGGCGACCTCCGCATACTTCGTCTCCGCATCCTCCAGCACCGCCAAGGGCAGCAGGCGAAGCTGGCTTGAACGATTCTCGGCCCGCAGCTCGGTTTCGAGTCGGCGCCGCACGGTGGCCAGGAGATCCAGGGCCCACAGGCGGTCAAAGGCCTCGTCGGGACTTGCTCCGGAGCCGGCCGGATCCAGCGTGCGCCCATCGTCATCGAGCGGTTCATCGAGCGAGACGACCACCCGTTCATCCCGCTTCTGGGCAAACCGCCGGTCAAAGTCCGACGCGAGGAAATTCTGGAGCGACTTGAGGACAAATGAACGGAAGCGACCGCGCTTTTGGTCGGCCAGCTTGAGCCGCTCTTTCCGCAGCAAATGGTAGAAGAAATCCTGGGTCAGGTCGCGGGCCGCATCCGGCGATTGCCCCCGGCGGCGGATGAAGGCGTAGATCGGTTTCCAGTAAACCTTGCAGATGCGTTCCAGCGCGTCGCGCTGGCGGACCGGATCGGCCCCGGAAGCAATCGCCCGGAGATCGGTCCAGGCAGTCGGTTGAAACTCGGCGCCGGAAGCGGTGGGGGCATTCCAAGGCAGATCAGTTTCGGGCATGGCGGCGACAGAATACCGCGGCGGCGGCGGCAACGGAAGTGCGCTTCGAGCCGCCAGAGCCCAACAATCAGCGCAGGAACAGCCACAGCATCACCATCAGGACGACCGCTCCCAAGGTCCACACCCAACCTGGCGGTGCCGTTCGCTCGGATGTGGGAGAGGCACCATTTATCCGGTGCGTGGTGTGAATGGCCGGCCGGTCCGGCGGTAAGTTGCCCAGGACTTGGGTCGGATCAGCAACGACGGTCGATGTGGTGTTCGGTGCGGGTCTCGGGTGTGTTGACGGCGCTTCCGGCTGTCGCAGGGCATACGCCGCGGTCACGCTCGTGGCGCCCCCGGGATCGTCCTCGACGGGGACTGAGACCCGGAGTTCCACCGCTCCGAACCGCACGACTTGCCCGGAATCTACCGGATGCTGCGATTCCACCTTTCGCCCCTGGACAAAGGTGCCATTGCGGGCACCCAGCTCCCGGACGATGACCTCGCCGTAGCTCACCAGAACTTCCGCATGGCGGGCGGACACGGATGGGTCAGGGATCACGATCGCGTTGTCCGGTGCCCGGCCCGCGGTCCATTCGCCTTCGGGCAGGCTGATGACCTCGCCGGCACGCGGTCCGTTGAGAAAGGAGATCGTGATCATGGCTTCAAGGGGCCAGCCGCGGAGGCGTTGGAATCGTGTGAGGCTGGTGCTGGCAGGAGACGGTCAGGACTGCGGAAGTCGTCCCGCGCAGCGGCAGCGTCCTCCTCGACCTTGATCCAACCGGACAGGCAAAGAAATTCCCACCGGCGGCGAACGATCGCGTCAGGGCAATCCGGGCAAAGGCCGGAGTTGTGCCGCAGCTCGGTGATGCCAAACGACTCGGTCACGGGCCATTCCTGCGCTTCCACCCGGGCGACCCGCCCTCCCAATGTATCCCCGGAAGCCAGGGGCACCCCCACCACCATGCCTGGGCGCACTTCACCGCCAACCATGTCCCCGCCCAGGACAAAGAACTTCCTCCCTGGGTCATCGTAACCGTAGGTCACATTGAATTTTGGCATAACCGATTCCTCTCCGGCGTGGCCGCCTTGATCGGCAACCGAACTCCGCCAGCCGATTCTAAG
>JBEISV010000469.1:0-3832 GCA_040375265.1 Verrucomicrobiales bacterium | reverse complement strand
GCCGGGCCGAAAGCCGTCCGAGGAACTAGCCCGCTACCGGGGCTTTCTCAAGGAAGAGTCCGCGCGCCTCAAAATCCTGCACCGCGGCGGCGAGAGCGGCCTGGTCATCTGCCGCGCCCGGGCGGCGGTGATGGACCAACTCATCCAGCACATCTTCGCCGCCACCAAGGCGGCGTTCCCCGCAAAGGGCCGGGCACCCAAGATGGCCCTGGTGGCCTACGGCGGCTACGGCCGGGCGGAACTGAACCCGTGCAGTGACGTGGACCTGATGTTCCTCCAGGGGGCCGGTCCCGACCTGAAGGGCGAAGCCCAGACGACCTTCGCCGAATGGACCAGTGCGGTGCTCTACACGCTGTGGGACATCGGCCTGAAAGTCGGCAATGCCGTGCGGACCGTGGAACATTGCCTGACCGTGGCCAACACCGACATGCAGTCGAAAACCTCCCTGCTGGAGGCCCGGCTGGTGGACGGCGACGAAAAGCTGTTCGCCGAGTTCCAGAAGAAGTTCCTCGCGAAATGCGTCCGCGGGCATGAGGACGAATACATCGGCCAGCGCCTGAACGACCAGCGCAGCCGGCGCGCCAAGCACGGCAACTCGGCGGCCATGCAGGAGCCACACATCAAGAACGGTTGCGGCGGCCTCCGGGACTTCCAGAACCTGCTGTGGATGACGTTCTTCAAGCTCGGCGCCCGCACCCTGAAGGACCTGGAGGCGGCCGAGCTGATCGACGGCTCCGAACGGCGCCAGCTGGAAGCCGCCTACGATTACCTGCTGCGCACCCGCAACGAGCTGCATTACACCGCCGGCTCGGCGATCGACGCGCTGACCGCCAATGTGAAGCCGCCCGTCTCGCTCGGGCTCGGCTACCCGGAACGCTCGCCCCGGCTGCGGGTCGAGCACTTCATGCGGGAGTATTACACCCACGCGCGGAACCTGTATCTCATCACCCGGACGCTGGAGCAGCGGCTCGCGCTGGTCCAAACCCCCAAGCGCGGCGTGCGCGCCCTGCTCAAGGGCCGGAAATCGACCGGCAAGGCAGCGCAGGAGATCGACGGGTTCCGTATCGCGGACAACCAACTCACCGCTTCCTCGCGCACCGTCTTCCGGGAGGATCCCAACCGCTTGGTCCGCTGCTTCCTTTACGCCCAACAACGCGGCCTGACGCTCCATCCCGACCTCGTCCAGATGCTGCGGCAGCTGGTATCCGGCGGCGTGGTGAACGGCCGCTTCCTGCGCGATCCGGGCGTGATCGAATCGCTGCTCGAGATCCTGAACCAGCGCGGCAACGTCGCACCCACCCTCCGCGCGATGCACGAGGTCGGCCTGCTCGGACGCCTCGTGCCGGAGTTCGGCAAGATGACCAACCTGGTCCAGCATGAGTTCTACCACCAGTTCGCCGTGGACGAGCACACCCTGGTCTGCCTTGAAAAACTCGACCGGGTCTGGGACGCAACGGAATCGCCCTACCGGCACTACTCGGAACTGCTCCAGGGCATCGAGCGCCCCTACGTGCTTTACCTCGCGCTGCTCCTGCATGATTCCGGCAAGGCCTTCCCTGGTCGTCGCCACGAGATCGTCGGCGGCGAACTGGCCATCAATGCGGCGAAGCGGCTCAAGCTCAATGCGCCCACCACCCAGACGCTGCGGCTGCTCATCGAGCTGCACCTCCTGCTCGTGCAGGTCTCCCAACGCCGCGACCTGGAGGACCAGGAGGTAATCCGGCAGGTCGCCAACCAAGTCGGCCGCATCGAGACGATGGACATGCTGATGCTCCATACCTTCGCCGACTCGATGGGCACCAGCGACACGCTGTGGAACAGTTTCAAGGATTCCCTGCTCTGGCAGCTCTACCGCAAGACCCGTGAGGTGCTGCTGGGCGGCACCGAGTTCATCCGGGCCGAAGTCCGTCAGCGGGAGAAGCTCAAGGAAGATGTCCGGGCGATGCTGCCGAAGACCTTCGCGCCGGACGAAATTGACGCCCACTTCAACGGCATGCCGGCGCGTTATTTCCACCTGCACGAGGCCCGGGCAATCGCCCGCGACCTCACGCTGGCGCACCGGTTCATGCACCTCCAGATCACGGAAGCCGAACGCGCCCTCGAACCGGCGGTGCTGTGGCAGGATGCGCCGGACCGCGGCTATTCCGGTGTCCACGTCTGCACCTGGGACCGTGCGGGGCTGTTCTCGAAGCTGACGGGCGCCTTCGCCGCCGCCGGCCTGAACATTCTGGCCGCCCAGATTTACACCCGGCCCGACGGCATCGTGCTGGACGATTTCTTCGTGGTGGACGCGCGGACCGCGCAATTGCCCGAGCCCGGCGCCCGGGAACGCTTCGAGCGGATCGTCATTGAAATCCTCACGCAGGGTGTGGATCCGAAACGATTCCTCGCCCGGTCACCGATCTACCAGCCGCTCTACCTCGCGGCCGGGGAGGAGTTCATCCCGACGACGGTGCGGTTCGATAACGCGAGTTCGGACAGCTACACGATCATGGATCTCGAGGCCGAGGACCGGGTCGGCCTGCTGTTCGCAGTGACGCGGACGCTGTCGGAATTGGGCCTCAACATCGCCCTGGCCAAGATTCTCACCGAGAAGGGCGCGGCCATCGACACGTTCTACGTGACCGACCGCGACGGCGGGAAGATCAGCGACCACGCGCGGCAGGAGGAAATCATCCAGGCACTGCGCACGTCGATTGAGGCGTTGGACCGCCACTGAGGCGACGGTCCGCCGCCCGGACGGACGACCGCTCAGAAGTCGAACTGAAGGCCCAGCGTGCCGGCGAAGCCGACGCCAAACTCGAGCTGGCCGGTGCGGTTGCCCGATTGCAGTTCAAAGTCCGTCTGCAAACGAACTTCGCCGCCGACGAACGCGGAAATCGTCTTCGTCAGGTGCCAGTTGGCGCGGGCCTCCAGGTAGGCGCCCTGAAGCCAGTCCGTCTTCGACACCAGCGAGGTCACCGCGGCCTGCGAGGGCATGCCGGCGTTGGCAAAGGCCAGGCTCTCGGTCAGACGCAGTTCGCCGTCGGCAAACACGGCCGAATAACCGATCGACCCGGTCAGCGTCACCTTGCGGGTCAGCGGATATTCGATCCACAGGCCTAGCCGCATGGTGTGCATGTTCACGTCAAAGGCGGAGTCCACCGCCCCGGTGCCAGTCCCAGTCAATATGGTCGCCGGAGCGGCGGGATTTAGCGGAATGACTGGTCCCGGGCCATTGAACGGCCCCGCGTAGCCCGGCGGCGGCGGCGTGATCGGCGTGGGCGCACCCAAGCTGTAGAACGTGGTGGTGTAAGTCGAACTAGCGGTCAGCCGGGCCGAACCGGTGGACGAATACGGCATATAACCGTAGCCCAACTCGGCCCCGAACTTCGCTTCCTTGCGCCCCCAGTCGAAGCGGAACGCCTCAAAACCAAGGATCAGCTCGCCCCCGAAAACCGGGTTGCCGCCGCCGAGTTCGAACGAACCGGGACGCGGCGAATTGTCCAGCCGGTGGAATTCAAGCTGGCTTCCGCCGTTCACCACTTGGGATGCCTTATCGTAGCCCCAGTGCCACGTGTCGGTGGCCGAACCGCTGGAGTCGGGCAGCACGAAGCCGTCGTCAAAACGGGCCCCGGCGCCCAATGGCGCCTTGGTGTCGAGGACCGAGCCCTTGACGTTGAACAACGCCCGGCCGGCCACGCGGACGGAAATTCCCAGCGGTTCCCGTTCGTCGTCGGCGTCGGCGCCGAACGCCGGCAGGGCCAGTGCCGCCAAACCCAGGACGGCCAGTGATTGCGGGAAGAGGGGACGGAAGCGGAACAGTTCAGGACGGCAGGTCATGGCGTGAAAT
>JBEISV010000570.1:0-2849 GCA_040375265.1 Verrucomicrobiales bacterium | reverse complement strand
TGCGTTGGTCGGATTGCCCCACGATGCCTTCAGTTGGTCTTCCTGCTCCTTCGCGTCCGGCATCCAGAACTCGTTCAGCGCGTAGAGACCGAGCGACGCCACCAGGCCGACGCCAAAATACGGCAGGCAAATCCGCCACAGACTGAGGCCCGCGGATCGCATGGCCGTGAGCTCGTGGTGCTTGGAATGGGCCGCCAGCACATACAGCAGTGCCAGCAGCAGGGCGAACGGCACCACGACCAGCAGCAGCTCCGGCAGGCGGATCCAATACAGCTCAGCCACGCCCGCGGCGGTCGCACCGGCGCGTTGCAGATCGTCGAGTGTGCCCAGCAGGTCGAAGGCGACCCAGAAAATCAGAAAGCCGCCGAGGCAGAATCCCAGCGGCGTCAGCAGTTCGCGCAGCAGAAAACGGTCAAGCAGGCGCATGCGGCGACCTCAGCTTACGGAACCCGGCGCCGCCGCCAAGGGTGGAAGTCGCCAAAGCCGGACGCGGGCTGGGAATTGCCGGGGTGCTCCCGACACGGTTGAACAGACGCAACCTGGATCGCTCCACCGTCCATGCGTTGCTCCCGCCAACGAAGGCTACGTTGCGAAAACTTTTCGCAACCGAGCGACGTTCCACGGGGTGTTGCCGCCACGAAATGCCCGCGTCGCCCCAGGCCAGCCTTGCCCGCGAAACCAAAGTGAAGGTTGATTGCGCCATGTTTTCCGCCGCCTTCGCCGTCCCGCCCCTCGGCGTGGCGCGGGACGCCGGCAAAGCCACCCACTGTTTTCCATGACCCAGTTCACCTACGTGCCCGACGGGCGGACGATGGCGGCGGCCGGAGTCGCCGCCCTGCTCGTGCTGGGCGCCAGCTACTGGTGGGCGCGGGGGCGGGCCGGCCGGCCGCTGCGGGTGTTCCTCACGCTGGTCCGGGCCGCGGTGGTCGCGCTGCTGGTCGTCGCGCTGCTGGATCCGCAATGGGTGGAAAAACTCCGGCATCAGCAAAAGGCCCGCATGGCCGTGCTGCTGGACACCTCGAAGAGCATGAACACCCAGGACGTGCCCGGCGGCCGGCTGGGGGCGGGCCGCGACTGGATTCAGCGGCATTTGCTCGGCCGAAAGCCCGCCAACCTGGACGTCACGGCGCTGCGGTTTGACCAAGTGATCGCACCGTTGCCCGACCTGAACGCAGCGAGCCCTACCGGATCGGTGACGGCGCTGATTGGGGCGCTGGAACAACTGCTTGCCGCCCCGGCTGGTGATCCATTGACCGGCGTGTTGCTGGTGTCGGACGGCATCGAGACTTCGCCCCAGACGACGGAGGCGGTGGCGCGGCAGTTTCGCCGGAAAGGCATCCCGGTGCACACGGTGCTCACGGGCACGACGAACGAGATGAAGGACGTGCTGATCGAGAACGTGCAGGTGAAACGGGCCGTGCCCAACGAGTCCCCAACCCGCGTGACTCTGACGGTGCGTTCCCCGGGTTTCGCCGGCCAGACGGCCTCGGTGCAAATCCGGCGGGAGCGCGACGTGCTGGCGGCGAAGTCGGTGGCGCTCACCGGCGCTTCGCAGAACGTGGAAATCGATTTCACGCCCCGGCAGCGCGGCTTCCAGACTTACGAGGTCGCCCTGGCGCCGCTGAAGGACGAGTGGCTGGCCTACAACAACCGCCGCCGCTTCGGCCTGGAGGTCACCGACCCAACGATCCGCGTGCTCTACATGGAGGGCACGCCGCAGCAGAACAATTCGCCGCAGCCGGAATGGAAATACCTCAAGGACGGACTCCAGTCCGACAAGGACATCAAGGTCACGGTGCTCTACCGGCAGCTGGGCAACAACGGCCAGTTCCTGAACACCGTGGATGCCGACCCGGAGTCCGGGGAAAAGATCTATCCGGTGGAACATCCCACGAAGGGATTTCCCCGCACCTTGGCCGGGTTGCTGGAATACGACGTGGTGATCCACAGCGACATCCGCATCGCCTCGTTCACTCCCGACCAGTTGGCCAACCTCGCCAAGCTGGTGGAGCAACACGGCGGCGGTTTCGTCATGATCGGCGGCAACTCCGCCTTCGGGAAAGGAGGCTACCACCAGACCATCCTCGACCGGATAATCCCGGTCGCGATGGCGAGCAGCGACGATTCGGAGACGCGGCCGATCCGGCTGAAAGTGCCCGCAGCGGCGTTCGGTCACCCGCTGATCGCCTTCAACGACGACCGGACGGAAACCCGGCAAATCTGGGGCGACAAGTTTCCGACGCTTTACGGCATGAACCGCGTCGAGCGGGCCAAACCGGGGGCCACCGTGCTCGCGCAGGACGAGGAGGATTCCAACGTGCTCATCGCCGTGCAGGAAGTCGGCAAGGGGCGCAGCATGGCCTTCACCTCGGATACAACCCGGTCGTGGGGCCGCGATTTCGAGACCACCTGGGGCGAACCTCTCACCGGCGGGACGCGCGCCACGGAATACAACTGCGATCAACGGCACTACCGGCAGTTCTGGGTGAACGCCGTCCGCTGGCTGGCGGCGGGCAAGGCCAGCAAGACGAACCAAGCCGTCACCCTGGAACTCGCGCGCGGCTACGCGGCGCCGGGCGACGTCGTGCCGGCAACGATCAAGGTCCGCAACGACCTCGCCCAGGAAGTCAGCACGGCCGAGGTGGTCCTCCAGGTCGGCGCCGCCATCGGAACGAATGGCCTTGTCCGGGCCCGCTTCGACAATGCGATTCGCGCCTACCGGGCTGAGGTCCGGGTGCCCGCCGACGGCAGCCACGTCATCACCGCGGCCGCCTGGCAGCAGGACACGAAGCTGGGCGACGACCGCCAGTTGCTCGTCGGCGAAACGACGGACCGGGAAACCGAGGACC
>JBEISV010000602.1:0-2624 GCA_040375265.1 Verrucomicrobiales bacterium | reverse complement strand
TTGGGCGGACCGAACAATTTCACGACGTCTGCGCGAGTGGTCCGTCCATCGTGGATCTCGGCGACCAAATCGTCGTCCAAGGCGGTTGAAGATGACGCACAACCCGCCAGCCATGACAGGCACAGGATGAATCCCAGACAGCGCAGCATTTCCCCGAACGAACCGCAGTTTGGGGTCT
This sequence comes from Verrucomicrobiales bacterium, assembly GCA_040375265.1. Lineage (GTDB taxonomy): Bacteria > Verrucomicrobiota > Verrucomicrobiia > Limisphaerales > UBA9464 > CAIWAH01. The sequence goes on along the minus strand of JBEISV010000602.1, from coordinate 2,446 downwards.
GCGTGAAGCGAATTCCCGCCGGAACACCGCGGGCGAGCCCAGCCTTTCGCGTCGGCGGATTAACCGTCGCCCCGAGCCGGAGATGTCCCGCTCAATGCTTGTATTCGGTCGGCCTAAAGTCCCCGTGACACCGGCGCGAACCGTTGCCACGTTGCGACCGTGATTCGCCCCTTCAGCCTGCTCGCCGGAGTCCTTGGGCCGTGCCTGCTCGCCGCGGCCCCCCTGCAACTCAGGGCTCCCTTCCCGCTGGCGGTGGAACTCCCGGCGCCCCCGGCGATCGTGCGGGCTACGGCGACGGACAACGATTGGCTGGAGGTTGCCACCGCCGACGGGACGGAAACCTGGGAATTCAGCCGCCAGTTGGCCCTGGAGATTCTGCCCGGCATCGATGCCGGGGCGCTGACCGACGGGCTTAATTTGCGTTGGTTGCGGGCGGTGACCCCGACGTTGTTCCTCCTGGTAGCGGCGTCGCCGCGGGAGGCGCTCCTCGCGGCGGCCGCGCTGGGCCAACGGCCGGAAGTTCGGTCCGCCCTGCCGGTTTGCCGGCGGCCCGCGGGACTCGGCTTCGCCTACGCGCCCGCGCCGAATGACGACTTCTTTCCCCGGCAGGTCGCGAACGTGCAGGGCCAGTGGTATCTCGAAAATCGGGATCCGGTCACCGGGGCGACGCTGGGCGCCGACGTGAATGCGCGGTCCGCCTGGGCGGTGACGCGGGGCTCCGGCCAGGGTATCGCCATCGGTGACGTGGGCATCGAACTGACGCATCCGGAGATCGCTGAGAGCCTGCTCGGGATGCCGCACTTCAATTTCGGCAACGGCCAAGCCAGCGGCACGCCGGTCGCCACCGGCGCCACCGGCACGCACGGGACGTCCTGCGCCGGGCTGATTGCCGGACTTGCCAACAACACCTTGGGCATGAGTGGCCTCGCCCCGGAGGCGCAACTGGCCAGTTGGGTCGTGTTCCGCACCAATGGCCGACTCGCGGCTGATGATGCGCTGGCCGCCATGTATGCGACGTCGCTGGACCTGATCGGCGTGCAGAACCACAGTTGGGGCAACGTCACCGCCCGGCAGCTCGGGCCTACCGCGCTGGAGCATACCGGGATCGCGAAGGCCTGGGCCGAAGGTCGCGGCGGATTGGGCACCGTGCTGGTGCGCATCGCCGGCAATGGGCGCACCCGGGTGTTCAATGCCAACGACGACGGCTGGGCCAATGATCCCTTGGCGGTCTGCGTCGCTGCGGTCGGTCCCACCGGCCGGGCGGCCAGCTACAGTTCAGCCGGCGCCTGTATCCTCGTGGCGGCGCCTGGCGGGGATTACGACACGGGCGGCCTGTTTACGGCCGACCTGACCGGATTTTCCGGTGCGAATCCGATCAGCTTTTTCCCGCCTTACGAATACCTGAGCGACTTCCGGTTCAACTCGCTCGGCATGATCGGCACTTCGGCGGCCGCGCCGTTGGTCAGCGCGACGGCCGCCCTCGTGCTGTCCGCCAATCCGGCGCTCACCGCGCGCGACGTGCAGCAGGTGCTGGCGTTGTCCGCGCACCACTGGGACCTTGCCGACCCGTCGCTGGTGACCAATGCCGCAGGGCTGCGCGTGAGTCACAACACCGGCTTCGGGGTCGTGGATGCCGGGGAAGCGGTCCGGCTCGCCCAGCGCTGGGTAAACCGTCCCGCCGCCACCACGGTGCGCTTCACCAACGGCGCTCCAAGCGCGATTGCTGACAGCCAACTGCGGGTCGAACTCCGCACATTGGGCCAGCCCGGATTGGCGCTCAGCTTCGCCGGGTTGCCGGGCACCGGTCCACAGCCGGACCCGGCCACGCCTTTCCTCAAGCTGGTTGACCTCGGGCTCGCGACCAATGCGCCGGCTCCTTCGCCCATCGGCTTCGGTGCCCTGATCGAACGCGGAACCAACGACTTCTCCGAGAAGCTCGCCAATGCGGCCGCCGCCGGGGCGACGTTTGCGGTGATCTACAACTTCGCCGACGGACCGGCCGATTCGTGCCCGCCCGGTGACCAGCTCTGCCCGCTCGGCGGGACCGACTTCTCGCCCATCCCGGCGATCTTCATCCGCCGCAGCGCCGGGCTCGAACTACGCGAACGGATCGCCGTGGACCGGTTGGCCGAGGTGCGTCTGGCGGCCATCGGCGAGGAACGGGTGTTCGCGGTGACCAACACCCTGTCCTGCGAACACGTCCAACTCCGGCTTCGGACTGATCATCCGCTGCGCGGCGACCTGCGTGTGGTGCTGACCTCTCCGCACGGCACCCGCAGCGTTTTGCAGACCTACGGCACCGACACCAATGCGGGGCCGTCCGATTGGACCTACCTGAGCACGCAGCATTTCTTTGAACCGACTGCCGGCGAATGGCGCCTCAACGTCGTGGACGAGGGCGAAGGTGCCACGGGTTCGCTGCTGGAGGCGGAACTGATCCTGCAGG
>JBEISV010000523.1:0-3252 GCA_040375265.1 Verrucomicrobiales bacterium | reverse complement strand
CCCCGGGGAGACGAATCACTCCGGCTTGGGCATGCCCTTGCCGAGCCGCAGGTATTCCCACACGGCTTGGATCGTCTTCGGACCGTCGCCGCCCTGGATGTCGGGCAGGGGGCTTCGGCCGTCCTCGTCGAAATAGACCGGCATCTTTGAATCCGGCTGAAGCGAGGTCGGCGCCCGCAACCAGCGGCGGAAGAAGGACGGTTCCAGGCGCGCGAACGACTGGCCAAGGTTGATGCCGGGCGCCTCGAACACCTGGGTCGCGCCCAATTCGTTGACCGGATGGCAGCTGATGCACTGCAAGCCGCCCTGCGAGCCGACCAGTTTGTGGCCGGACTTCACCAAGTCGTCAGCTTCCGCCGGCTTGGAATCGGCGACCGACTTCGGGCCGAACCCGTGGGTCATCGAAAGTCCTTCGGCGAGGTTATGGGCATAGGCCGGGAAGGCTGGCATCCGCGACTCCAGCCAGGGGCGCGGTTTCGTTGGCTCGGTGCCCGCGATGAACTTGGTGGCCCATTCCGGCTTCAGCTTGCCGTAGAGGATCTCGAATCCAGGGAAACCCTCGTGCTTGCCGTGGCATTCGCGGCAGTTCAGGTGCTGGCTTTGGCGGGCAAGGAAATCGTCCTGCGTATGCCGGGATAGGGAAGCGTGGTCCGTCGCCGCAAATGCCCGCAGGGCGGCCCGTTGTTCGCCCGAGATGTTGAAGGAAGGGAAACCCGACGGCTCAGCGGGCCTCTGATCCAGCAGGCACCCTTTGTCCCAACGCTCCGCCGATATTTCGGCCAAAGGTTTTGCCGACAGGGTCGATCTGCTTCCCGAAAGTCCGTGGCAGTTCAGGCAGCCAACTTCGGTCACAAGTTTCCGTCCCAGCTCAATCTGGGCCGCCGCGGCAGGGGCCGAAACAGGTTGGGCCGGTTCGGCGACCGACTGCAGGAACTCCGCCAGATTGTCGGCCTCTTTCCCGGACAGGTTGAAGTTGGGCATTCGGATCCAAGCAAAGTGCCGTTCCGGTTGCCGAAGGAAATCCGATAGCGCCCCCGGCGGAAACTTTGCGTTCACATGCTTGAGGGAAATCTGATGGGGAGCGGTGCGGCCGTGCTCGGGCGACTCGTGGCAGGCGCCGCAGTGCAGCTTCTCGAACAGTGTCTTGCCGTCCTCTACCTCGCCTTTGGTTGGGACCTGCGCGGGCGCCGACTTGAGCGACGCCAAGTAAGCCGCGGCAGCTTCGGCCTTGGCGGTGGCCTCCTTCCCCCAAAACAATTTCGGCATCGGGCGGGTCATCTTGCCATGGATATCCTCATGCCAAATTACGGACACGGGATTTCCCGGGAGGTCGTTAGTCACGAACTCCCGCTTTGCGTGGGGGTATTCGATCCACCGGGCCATCCACTCGAAGTTCCGTCGCGAGCCGATGCCATCGAACGCCGGCGCGTCCATCGTGAGCTCCGGCATCCCGGCGGGGGCGGTGTGACATTTGACGCAGCGGGCTTCGACGAAGAGGTCGCGGCCGGCCCGGACCGCTTGGGATGCCTTCAGTTCGGCGGAATCCGCGGGGCGCAGTTCGGCCAGCGGCAGCGGATTGTAGGGCGTCTCCTTGTTGGACCAGAACAGCCGGACAAAGGCGTCCCCGCCGGTGGGCGCGGCGTATTCGGCGACCAGCTTGTTGGCGCCCTTGTTCAGGCGGACGGTCTTGCCGTCCACCGGTTTGTCTCCGGTGCCGTCGGCGTCCAGCGCGACCGTTTCGCCGACCGTCAGCTTGAGGTGGCCGGTGAATTCGCCGTGAAAGGCAAAGTCCGCGCGGAGCTCGGCGGTGATGGTGCCTTCCCACTTGGCGGTGAACTGGCCCGGCGCGACGAACGGCGTGGCCGGTTGGCCAGCAGGCACGTTCAGCCAAACATTGGGGGCGAGGCTCACGTCGGATTTGCCGCCGCCGGCCACGGTCAGGGTCAGGCCCCGGACTTCGGATTCCGCGGCCCGGACTAAGCCGGAGCAGACGGCCAACAGCGAGGTCAACGCGGCGCAGCGGCGGAGCAGTTTCAGCGCAGGCATGGCAAAAAGACGGGCGGACATGGTGGCAGCTTCAGAAAAGTCCGGGCGACGGTAGGTAGGGGCCGGGCATGGTCAAGCGGCCTTGCCGCTAGGTAACCTGGCGCGGAGACGGCCAGGGCGGGCTTGCCAGGTTGGTGCCGGCGTGCCGTTGGCGCCGGGTTTGTGGGGCGGATTCAGGGGATGGCCCGACTTCTGGCTTGCGAAGCCGGGCGCTTCGCGCTGACCGTTTTGGCGTTTTCCACGACATCGTTATGGCCAAGAAACAACTTCGCATCGGGCTCATCGGCTACAGCTTCATGGGCCGCGCCCACTCCAACGCCTTCCATCAGGTCAACCACTTCTTCCCTTCCAGCTACGAGCTCGTACCGCAGGCGGTCTGCGGTCGCGACGAGGCGAAGGTGAAGGAGTTTGCCGAGCGCTGGGGCTACAAGTCGGTCGAGACCGACTGGAAGAAACTCATCGCCCGCGATGACATCGACGTGATCGACGTCGCCACGCCCAACAATCTCCACGCCGAGCAGGTCATCGCCGCCGCCAAGGCCGGCAAGATGATCCTCTGCGAAAAGCCCCTCGGCCTCAACGGCAAGGAGGCGGAGAAGATGCTCCAGGCCGTGAAGAAGGCCGGCGTCGCCAACATGGTCTGGTACAACTACCGCCGCTGCCCGGCCGTGGTGCTCGCCAAGAACATCATCGACTCCGGCAAGCTCGGCCGAGTGTTTCACTACCGCGCCAATTTCCTCCAGGACTGGACGATCAACCCCGAGTTGCCGCAGGGCGGCACCGGCCTCTGGCGCCTCGACGTCAAGGTCGCCGGCTCCGGCGTCACGGGCGACCTGCTCGCGCACTGCATCGACACCGCGCTCTGGCTCAACGGCGGCATCAAGGACGTGAACGCGATGACCGAGACTTTCGTCAAGGAGCGCAAACACAACCTCAGCGGCAAGGTCGAGAAGGTCGGCATCGACGACGCCTGCATCTTCCACTGCCACTTCAACAACGGTTCGCTCGGCCTGTTCGAATCCACCCGCTACGCCCGCGGCCACAAGGCGCTCTACACCTTCGAGATCAACGGCGAGCACGCCTCCATCAAATGGGACCTGCACGACCTGCACCGTCTCCAGTGGTTCGACCACAAGGACGAGAGCAAGCTGCGCGGATGGCGCTCGATCCACGTCAGCGACGGCGACCATCCCTACACCGGCAAAT
>JBEISV010000610.1:0-2509 GCA_040375265.1 Verrucomicrobiales bacterium | reverse complement strand
GTGCCGGAGTTGGCCGGGCTGAGGCTTTGGCCTTATGCCGCGGGATCAAGCAATGGCGTCTGGTTCGCCGGCGACCGCGGCGTGGGGACGGATGCGGTGCTGGTGCGGGTCGGCACCAACGGCAATCTTCGGCTCGCGGCGGACCTGCGGCTGGTCGGGCCCATGCGGATGGAGTTCCGTGAGGACCGCCACGGCGCAGTCTGGCTCTACGGCGACGCAGGGCTGTTCCGCTGGGTGCCGGCAAAATCCACCGTCTGGGACACCTTTGCCGATCTGCCGGCGCGGTCCGTGGTATCGTGTGTCGAGCGGGGCACCGAACTCTGGTTCGGCTACAATGGGGCGACTGGCGGCGAGAGCAGCCTCGTCGCGCTGCGCAACGGGGTATGGACCAACTTCCCGGTGGCCACCCTGGGCAACCTGACGCTGGCTGGCGACGGGACGATTTTCGCGGATGGGGTCGGGCAGATCTTCCGGGTGGCCAATCAGCCCGCCGCGGTGCCGCGGGCCCAGGGACTCCGCACGCCCGAGGCCGCGCAGGCCATCGTGCAGGATCAGGACGGCAACCTGTGGGTCGGGGCGGGGAACAATACGTATCGTTTCCGGTCCGACCGGGTGCCGCTCCGGACGTTCCTGGATGGCGACCGACTGGTGCATACGGACGACGAACTAACGGTCAACGTCACCGCCCTGGACCGGTTCCACCCCGGCGGCGGCCGGCGCGATGTGCTCTGCACCTGGCGGCTGGACGGCGGGGAATGGGCGGCCGCCACGCCCGAAACCCGGCTGCGCATCCCGCTGAATTCTCTCAAGATCGGGCCGCATTGGCTGGAGGCCCGCTGCGAAGACGCGACGGGGCAACGGACCTCCGAGGTGGTCACCTTCAACTTCGAGGTCGTCCCCGTGCCGCTCCAGCAGCGGTCTTGGTTCGTGCCCGTGCTCCTGGCGTTGGCGGCGCTGATGACCACCTTGGCCTTCCTGGCGGCGAATGCCCGCCGCCGCCTGGCCGAATACGCGCGGCTGCTGGAGCAAAAGGTGGCCGACCGGACTGCCGCGCTTGAGGCGGATGTTCGGCGTCGCCAGCAAATTGAGGAAAACCTCCGGGCGAGCGAGGAGCGCTTCTCGAAGGCGTTCCATTCCAGCCCGCTGATCGAGGTCATCACCACCTATCCGGACGGGCGTTACGTGGACGTCAACGCGACGTTCGTCCAGGCACTCGGGTATTCCCGCGAAGAGACGTTGGGTCGGCATTCCCGGGACCTCGGCATATGGTGGGACCCGGCCGACCGGATCGAGCTGGTTCGACGGCTGGAGGCGGGGGAAACGGTGCGCGGCATGGAGATTTCCCAGCGCACCAAGGGTGGCGAGCGGATGATCGTGGAGGCGTCGTTCGAGCGCATCGTGGTCGGGGCACAGCCGTGCATTCTCGCGATCAACATCGACATCACGGAGCGCAAGCGGTCGGAGCTAGCCCTCCGCGCCAGCGAATCGAGGCTTCAGGAAGCCCAACGCATCGCGAAGGTCGGCAGTTGGGAATGGGATCTCGTCGCCGGCCGACTCCACTGGTCGGACGAAACCTTTCGGCTCTTCGACCGCCCGGTGGACCGGACCCTGCCGTATTACCAAACCTACCGTGACCGGATTCATCCGGACGATGTGGAGGCGGTGAACCGGATCTACGCGGAGGCCAAGGTCAGCGGCCAACCCTACGAGATTGTCCACCGGCTCCTTTTCCCGGATGGCCGGATCAAGTGGGTGCAGGAGCACGGCGAGTTCGAATACTCGCCGGCCGGTGAGGCGATTCGTTCCCGCGGCACAATGCAGGACATCACCGAGCGCCGGCTGGCGGAGGCCGACCTGCGGGCCAAGGATGATCTGCTGCGCCGGGTGATCGACTTGGTGCCGCACTTCATCTTCGCGAAGGACCGGGCGGGGCGCTATTTATTCATCAACCGGACCGCGGCTGAGGCGTCGGGCCGGTCGCCCGAGGAATTCGTCGGCCGGACTGATTTCGAGGTGCAGTGCAACGTGCGGGAAGCCGAGGGATTCCGGCGGGACGACCTGGAGGTCCTCGCCACCGGGCAGCCCAAATTCCAGCCCGAGGAGCCCTTGACTGACGCCCAAGGCCGCGTCCGGATCAATCAGACATCCAAGATTCCGTTTCTCAATCCCGCCACGAATGAGCTGGCGCTGCTTGGCGTGGCCGTGGACATCACCGAATTGAAGGCGGCGGAAGAATTGCTGCGGGATTCCGAGGCCAACCTGTCGGCGCTGGTGACCGGGATGCGGGATGGGCTACTGGTGGCGGACACCCGGACACGGAAGTTCGTCCGCGCCAACGACTCGATGTGCCGGATGCTGGGCTACTCCCGGGAAGAGCTCCTGGCCCTGATGGTGGACCAGATTCACCCGCCGGAAGCCCTGCCCGAGGTGCTCGAAAAATTCCGGCGCCAGGCCGCCGGCGAGCTGGACCTGGCGGCCAACCTTCCGGTTCTGCGCAAGGATGGCTCGG
>JBEISV010000035.1:0-18596 GCA_040375265.1 Verrucomicrobiales bacterium | reverse complement strand
GCTTCAGCCGCTCGCCGATGTGGGCCCGGTGGGTGTCGACCGTCCGCGGGCTGATGCACAATTCGTGCGCAATCTCCTTCGTGGTGCGATTGGCCCCGATGAGCCGGAGCACCCGCCGTTCGGTCGGCGTGAGGGCCGCCAGCTCGATCCCCGGTTCGGTGAGTCGCCTGACGAGGAACTTCGGCGGTCCCACCCAGACTCCGGCCCGATTGGACCGGGGCTTGAGCGTTAGAAGCAGCTCACGTTCCCGGGCTAGCGTGGCGGCCTCATCGTCGCAGATCTCCAAGTCAATCGTGCGGGCCAGATGGAGCAGGCGGAGCAGGCGGCGTGGCAACCGTTCGGGATTGGCGACCCGGTAGCTGTTGAGCCGTTTCCGCAGACTCTTGGCCTTGCCCACGTAAAGAATCCCATCGTGTTCATCCCGCCAGCTTACGAAAGCTCCCAGTTCCAGGCACCAACTTCCGGGATGAACCAGAAGTATGATGGCCCCGAAGGAGAGCATGTGATCGGAGAGCATACCGTGCGGGCGAGTAGTCAGTAGTCTCGAGGACAGGAAGCTCCGTCTCGTCCGACGCCAAGGGTCTGGCGACCTCCAAGGATCCGACGACGAGGTTCTGTTCCCATTTTTTACTCCCATCCCCGAACGCGTGTTTTGATGGCGAAGCAGGGCGCGAAGGCACTCTGGAATTGCGGGCGGAAATGGGTCATCTTTCCCGCACCTTTGCACACTTTTGTGCCTATCTGAGTGCTCGAACTTTCGTTCCCATAGTGAAAACTCCAATGTTTTTTAGGTTTTCAGGGGATGGAGCGGGTGAAGGGAATCGAACCCTCGTGATTATTACCAAAGTGAGTTCATGCAAAATCCCACAGATCATTCCTGAAAACGGGGCGAAACGCCAAGAGTAGGCACCACTCTTTGCCACCATCGATAACTCCCGACCACAGTCAACCTTTTGGAACCACTCTCTCAAGCGTCCGTGAACTGGGACTGGTTGGGCACGTGACATCAAGGCACGAATCCTGATTCAAGAGCCAAAAACTCCTCCGTTAATGTCCAGCGTTGCACCGGTGATGAAACCATCGCTTTCACTGGCCAGAAAGGCGACCGCCCGTGCGACATCGGCCGGCGTGCCCGCGCGGCCCAGAGGAATGCCCGCGATGGTCGCCGCCGCGGATTCAGGCGTCGTGTGCGTGTTGTGGAACGCGGTGCCGAGAATCAAACCCGGCGCCACGGCGTTGACCCGGATGCCGCGGGGTCCAAGTTCTTTGGCCAGGGAACGTGTCCAGGTGAGCACCGCGCCCTTGGCCGCCGAATAGGCCAGCGAGCCCGCGTGTCCTCCCATACGCCCAGCCAGCGAGGCCAGGTTGATGATACTACTCGCCTTCACCGCCGCGAGATGCGGCACCGCGTGACGGGTCACCAGCATCGTACTGGTGAGGTTCACATCGATGACCCGCTGCCAGAACTCGAGGTCCAGGTCTTCAATCTTCCGACGACCGATCAGGTCGCCGGCGTTGTTCACCAAGATATCGAGCCCGCCCAGATACGTGACGGCGCGATCGATCAACTCCCGCGCGGCGGTGTCGCTCGTCAGGTCGGCCGCGAAGCATTGCGCGCGCACGCTCGGCGGAGCCGCCTGTTTCACCGCTTCGGCACCCGTGGCACTCTTGTTGTAGTGGATGGCCACGTCGCAGCCCTGGCTGAGGAGCTCTTCCACAATGGCCCGTCCGAGGCCCTGGCCGCCGCCGGTCACGAGCGCACGTTTGGATTGGAGTCGTTTCATCGGGTGCAAATCAGTCGCCGACGGTGATTGTGATGTCGTCGTTGAACACGGTCGCCCGCGTCATCTTGCGGTTCGCATAGAGACCCATGTGGGCTCCGGCCAATCCCGGCTTTCCCTTGTAAGGCCCGGTCGAGGCCAATGCCCTGTCTTGATAAACCCGGACCTGCTTCGTTTTGACGTCCACCTCGAGGCGCACCGTCACCCATTTACCGAGGGGAAACACCGGGCCGCCCTCGATCTTTTCGTAGAACGTGCCGGCGCCCGCCGCGTCGATCGAGTAGGCCTGCAGGCGATAGGTCCCTGGCGTTCCCACGAGATTCACCATCACCGAGGGATGAAAACTCTTCCCGCCGGCCACGGTGGTCTCATCGAACAGGGTCACCAGGTTCAGCCACGGGTGATGGCCATAGGGACCCAGTTCGGAGGGCGCGAGGTCGTCCACCTGGACGTCGAAACTGATGGTGATGCTGCCGGGAATGAAGCGGTCGAAATAGATGTCCGGATGCAGGTGGAACTTCTCCGGATCGGTCGTCGTGAACTCGGGCGTTAGATGGCCGGCGAAAACCAGTCCGCGGGCGGGCTCCTTCGAGTCCGGCAGGTATTCGTAGTGGCCCGGAATCGTCGGATGGCTGGAACCCACGAACGCGGCTTCACTGGAACAGTCGCTTTTCCAAACGAACGCGGCGGCCGCCGGAACGGGCACGGGGGTGTTTACGGCCGTGATGTCCGGTCCCGTGCGCGGACTCCCTTTGGTCCGGAAATTGAAGGTCGCGAGATTCAGGTTGCCGTTGGTCAGGACCTTCACCGTCAGCACGCTCCCGCCCTTGGGCAGTGCGACCTCGAACGCATCGCGGGCAACGTTCCAATGGTGCCATTGACGCCAGGGGATGGTCTCGGCCGCGTCGAAGGTTGACATGAGATCGAACGCCGAGTGTGCGGGAATGCCATCGACCCCGATCCCAATCGTCCCGCCCCTCTGGGAAGTATAGAGCACGTCGGCCACATAGGTGCCGGCCTCGGCGGTCTCCACCGTGAGCTTGAACCACTCGCCCGGCTCGTTCCACCCCACGTAGAGCAGCCCGAGCGGCGGGGTCACCTGGTTGCAGGGTGATTCGAGATCGTTCTTCAGTTTCGTGTAGGAGATGTCCACGCCTTCTAGCTTCCGGAATTCGTTGAGATACGAACCGTCCGCCCGATTGAGTTTGCCGCTGCCCTGGTTCTCTGCGCCGGCATCGTGAAAGGCCACGCCTTCGCCGCCGGTGTCGTAGTAGGCGCAGAACACCGGGCCGGGAATCGCCTGCGGATATCCCAACCACGGCCGGCCCTGATAGTCGTCGGTGGGGCCTGCCGGCTTCGGAGGAATCTCCTTCACCCGGAGGTTGCGAAAGCGGACTTCCTGTCCGGCGAAGTCCTGGCCCTTCGGAACCTGCATTCCGATTCTCCCCTTACGGGAACCCTTCTCGGTGACGTCCAGCACGGTCAGGCCGTTGAGCGTAATCACGATCCGGTCCTGCTCGCAGGATATGGCGAGGCGGTTCCACTCGTTCGCCCGGTGGAGGTTGTTGGTCCGGGACTCGGTGTGGTGCAACAGGCTCCCGGTCAGCTTTCGCTCCGGCAGGTCGCTGATCTGAACCTCGAACCCGTGCACATCGGGGGAACCCGTCGCTTCCCTGGGCATGCGCAGCGCGATGCCGGTGTTGCACTTCTCGGGCACCTTGAACTCGAGTTCGAGGGCGAAGTCGCTCCACTCGGTTTCGGAAAAAAGCCAGCCATCCTCCTTCTCCGCGGGATCCTGCCGGCCGACGAGCTCTCCGTTTTCCACCCGCCAAATGGCGCAGGCCTGCAGGGCCCAGCCCGCGAGGTCGCGTCCGTTGAACACCGGGACAAACCTGCCGGCCTCCGCCGGGGGTGGTTCCCCGCGCAGCAGGGCGCCGGCCAGGACGAGGAACGTGAGGAGTCGCGGGGCGATCGTTCCCGGCCGGAGGGTGAACAGGGTGGGTTTCATGGAGCGGGGGTTCGGATCACTCAAACGCGAGGTCATCCAGGAAGAAGCTGCCGTCGCCGTCGCCCGCGTTGAAGATCTGGAGCTCGCCCACGTGCCGCGGGTCAAAGCCCTTCGGTTGTTTGAGGTCCGCCAGCGGAATGGTGACCTGGTGCCACCGGCCATCCGTCAACTGCGGGCAGTACGTCAGGGCCGACACTTTCTCGGTATGATGTTCGGGCAGGTCGAACTTCTCGCCGTTGCACAGGAGGTTCAGCTGGACGTCGGCGACCGTGCCCTTGGTCTTCATCCAGAACGTGAAGTTCTTGAAGCCGGTGATGTCCGTGCCAAAGGACCCGGTTTGGAAGGCGCACCAGTTCCAGCCCGCTCCCAGCCATCCGTCCGCGCCGCCTTTGAACTTAAACTCAACGGCCGTCTTGCCGCTGTGGGCCTCGACCGCCTGGGTTCCGATGGAGCAGGTCTTGGGGTTGACCCAGCCGGCGCCCTTGGCGGCCTGTTCGCCGTCCCAGACGACCAGCCGTTTTTCCGGTGCGGAGGCCGTGGGTGGTGGCGCGACCGGCGTGTCCGCCCCGCCGGCGAGGGCGCCGAGGAAGAGCATGGCGAGAACAAGGGGCGTGCGAGGAACAGAATGCGGTGCTGCGGAGGGGATCATGAAAGTGGAAGTTTTGTGTTGATGGATGGATAGAAGGGGGTGGTTCGGAAAGCTGCGGCATCACGGAATCCGGCGGCCCTGCGCCGCTTCCCAGAGCGCATACCAGTCTTCACGCTCCAGCACGATGGCCTCGGCCTTCGCGGCGGATTGCAGGCGCTCGAGCTTGTTCGTGCCGATGACCGGCAGCGGATGGCTCGGGTGTGCGAGGATCCAGGCGTAGGCGAGTTGTTCCAGCGTCGCGCCGGTGTATCGGGACGCCATGCTTTGCGCCGCTGCGGCGAGACGCACGGCGCCGGGATTGCTGGGATCAAAGATTCGCCCGCCGGCGAGCGGACTCCACGCCATCGGCAGCACGCCGAGCTGCTCGCACTGATGCAGTGTGCCGTTGTGGATTGGCTCCGGGTGCAGCAGGTGAAACTCGATCTGATTCGTCACCAGCGGTTGTTCCATGCGCTCGTTCAACAGATCAAATTGCGAAGCGCTGTAGTTGGACACGCCCGCCGCGCGAATCTTGCCGCTGCGCAACAGCTCGTTCAGGCCGCCGGCCGTGTCGTCCGCCCGCGTCAGCCAGTCGGGCCGGTGGACGAGGAACAGTTCCACATGGTCGGTGCCCAGGAAGCGCAGGGATTTCTCGAGGCTCTTGAGCAGGCGCTGGGCCGTGGCGTTGTAATGCGCGGTGCGCCGATCGGGATGATAGGAGCAGGGCACATAGATGCCCGCCTTCGTCACAATCTCGAACTTGTCCCGCAGTCCCGGCGACAGGGCGAGCGCCGCGCCCAGCGCCTGCTCGACCTCGTAGAGCCCGTAGATCTCCGCGGTATCCAGCGTCGTGATGCCGAGCTCGAGGCAGGCGTGCAGGCGGCGGTTGATCTCCTGTGCGGTCGGCTTCGTGTCGAGCAGACGCCAGGTGCCATAGACCAGGCGTGAAAACTCCGGACCGGAGGCGGAAAGGGCTGATCGTTTCATGTCGTTTTTGGAGCGGTGTTAGTTCAATCGGGTCAAGTCGCGAAAGGCGGCCGTCGCCGCCGTCGCCGGATTGTGGGAGGTCAGCGCGGGGCCAACCTGCAGCCCGGTGGCGAGGACCAAAACCAGTTCGCCATAGAGCCGCCACGACCTTCCGTCGGTGGAGGCGAAGGCCGAGAACTGGTTTCCCCGCCGCCGCACGCGCAGCCAGCAGTTCGGATAGGCGGCGGGAAACTCCGGCGACGCCGGCGGCCGGACCGCGGGATAGACTCCCTGGCAGTCGGCGCCGGCGCGGGGGCGAAACTGCAGTTCGTAAATTCCGAGGTTATTGTTGCGCGGCGCATCGTGGGCGAAGACCAGGAACATCAGGTGCGCGCTGTCCGCTTCCAGGCTCTCCCTGATCATCAGGCCGGCCTTGGAGTAGAGGTGCGCCGGAGTGAAACTCCCGACCCGGACCGCCAGGTCGAAATCGCCGGACATGTCCGCATGGACGAAGTGAAACTGGTCCGATTTCTCCCAGATGTCCGCCCCGCCCGCGGTGAGGTCCCAGCCCGTTTCCACCGGCGTCGCGGAGCCCGCCAGTCCGGGTGCACCCACGTCGTGATTCGAGAAGGACAGCGATGGTTTCATTTTGGTCAGGGGGTTGGGGATTTGGGCGACTCCTTCAAGGTCGAAAGATACTCGATCACATCCCGCAGGTCGCGGGCGCCGAGGGCGTCGGCGAGGCCTTCGGGCATGCCCGAGGGACTCTTATCACGGGCCTGAATGTCCGCCTTCTTCACCGTCACCAATCCTTCTTCGACGGTGAGGATCCCCAGTTCGGTGGCGGATTCGGTGCGGGCGATGCCGATCACGTCCTGGCCGTTTTTCAGGGTCACGAGCATGCCTTCAAAGCCCGGGGCAATCGAGGCGTTGGGTGTGACGATGGATTCGAGGAAGTAGGCGCGGTCGCGCTTCGAGGCGATGCCGGTCAGTTCGGGCCCCGCCTCGCCGCCTTCACCCTGCACCTTGTGGCAGCGGAGGCAGCTGGCCTCGACTTTTTCGAAGAAGATCTTCCGGCCGTTCTCCGCGTTGCCGCCGACGAGGGATTCCTGGAACTTCGCGACGGAACTAGTGCCCTGCTTTGCCTGATAGGCGGCCAGGGCCGTCTTAACGGAGTCGGCCTCGCGGCCGGCAGCGGCCTGGACAATCTCGAGGCCGAGTTCCCTGGGGGCGTCGCCGGCGGCCAGTTTGCCCACCCATTGGGCGATGAAAGCGTCCGCCTTCGGATCCCGGATTGCCCCGAGGTTGAGGAAGGCCGCCTGACGTTCGCCGATCGGAGCCGTCTCAATGGTCTTCTCGAGCGCGGCCAGGGCGCCGGCCTGGTTCACCGAGGCAAGCCAGCGTCCGGCCTCCTTGCGGACCTCCGCCGTCTCGTCCTTTTCCACGGCGAGCAGGGCCTGCGCGAGCAACGGGGAGCCCAGTTCACCGAGGGCGCCGAGCATCGCCGCCCGGGCCTTGGGCGGGTTCGTTGTATTCAACAACGCGTCCTTCAGCTCCGGTCCGGCCTCCTTCATCCGGAGCCGGGACACCGCCATCGCGGTGGCGATCTGGACGGCTTCGCTTCCCGGGTTCAGCAACGCCGAAAGGTGCGGCGCCAGCGCCTGCTGGGCAGCCGCGGGACTGCGGCCTTCGAGCGGCCGGTAAATGCCCACAATCCGGTCCCGTTGATGGGGCGTCCCCCAGGTGCCGAGGGCGAACAGCGCCTCGGTCCGGATCAGGTCCGACACGTCGCCGCGGAGGGCGATCGCGGAAAGGCGGGCCGCATTCGTCGCGGTGCCGGAACGGAAGTTGGCGTTCACGACGCGAAGCAGCAACGGGGTGAGCTGATCGACCGGAGTATTCCCCCACGGCATCGGCTGACCTTCACGGGTATCACAGATCGCGGACTCGGTGCCCTTGGGCAGGTAGGCCGGAGGAAGCGAGCCGAAGGATTTGAGGAGGCCGGTCAAGTCCGCGGAATCTCCCAGGGCCGCCAGGGCCGCCCGGGCGCCGGGAATCGGCCGGTCGTTGATGGCGCGGGCGGCCTCGAGGACCACGAGGGGATCGGAGTCATTCAGCAGCGGGGCGATTTCGGATTCGCCTCGCAGGCGAAACGCCACGGCGGTGGCTTTGCGGACGGCGGCAGAATCATCCTTCGCCGCGGCGGATCGCTGGACGACGCTGGCGGACTGGGCCAAGGCGAGCGTGCCCGCGTGCTGCAGGACGCGGTCGTTGCCGTTGTTTTCACGGAGCAGCCGGGTGATGCCCTTGAACGCGTCGGGACCGGCCAAGTTTGCCACCGCCAAGGCGGCAAACGACCGGACCCTGGGGCTGGGGTCTTCCATGGCCCGGAGGACGGGCCCGAGGTCGGTCGGCCGAAGGCCGTCGGCGAGCGTCCGCAGCGCCTGTGCGCGGATCTCGGCGTCGGGATCCTTCAGGAGCGCGAGCAGCAGGCCGGCGATCTCCTGGGGCGGATTGGAAGAGGCGGTTTCCCCGCGGCGCCCGACCTGGCCGAGGCCCCATATGGCGTGCCGGCGGGCCACGGGATTCGATCCGACCAGCGCGACTTGTTTCAGCAGTGCCCGGCCTTCGGCTCCACGGGCGGCGAGTTCGAACTGGGCCTCCTGCCGGATGCGCCTGTCCGGGTGGTCCAGATAGGCGACCAGGTTGGTCAGGCCGGTGGACTCGAAACCCTGGGCAAGTTGGCGTTTCGTTTCCGCGACGACCGGTTGCCGGGCCGCCTCGGTGTCGGTGAGGCGGAAGATCCGGCTCTTCCGGGTCCGCTCCCAACCCTCACCCCAATCGGAGAAATACACCGCGCCGTCCGGCCCGACCTCGACGTCGGTGATCAGGGCATTGGAGATGAAGGATTCGTGCCCTGTGAGCGCGTAGCCCGCACCCGCCCTCGCGGTGGCGATGCTGGCAACCTCGCTGCTGGCGCTGGTGCCCTTGAAGTAGGCGACGAAGAACCGGCCGTCGTACTTCGGCGGGAGGCCGGTGCCGGGGTAGTGGACGAGGCCGCCCGGGCCGTCGGCGATGTTCGCCACGGGCGGAAGCAAGTAGGCGGCCTGGCCTGCGAAGGCGGGAACCCAGAGACGTTCCAGGTTCCACGGGCCGGCGTTGCCCAGCGGGGCGTGCTGATAGCCGACCCGCCACCCGGAATCGGACCCCGGCACGACGTAAACCCACCGTTCCCGGTCGCCTTGATCCGAGTCGTTCTCGCCGGTGAAGAGATCGCCATATTCGTTGAAGGCGAGTTCCTGGGGATTGCGCAGTCCATGGGCGAAGGCTTCCAGATTGGAGCCGTCGAGTTCACACCGGAAGACGGCCCCTTCATCCGGGAACTCGAGGTGACGGCCTTCCTTCGTCAGGACGTTCGCCCCGCGGTCGCCAAAGCTGAAGTAAAGCCGTCCATCCGGCCCGATGATGAGACCATGCAGGTCGTGGCCGGTGATGTTAAATCGCACGCCGTAGCCACGGCTGACGGTGCTGCGCGACTGGGCGTGCCCGTCCGCGTCGGTGCCCTCCAGTAGCCTCAGTTCCGGGATGTTCGTGAACCACACCTTGCCCTTGCGGGCAAGCACGCCGGAAGCGATGCCGTCGAGCTCGCTGTTGAATCCGTCGGCATAAACCGAACTGAAGTCGGCCTTGCCGGACCCGGAACGGTCTTCGAGCAACCGGACCACCTCGGACTCGACCGCCAGGTCGGTCCATTTGGGACCAAATCGGCGTTTCAACATCGCCGACCGGTCCTCGATCGTTCGGCAGGCAAGGTCGTCCTCGAGCAGGAACATGTAATGGCGCATGTCGAGCACGCTGGTCCGATAGCGGTGGGTTTCAGCCACGAAAACGCGACCCCGCTCATCGACGCTGAAGGCGACTGCGTTGGCGAGCATCGGCTCGGCGGCCCACAGGTCGACCTTCATGCCGGCCGGAATCCTGAACTGGCGCGAACGGTTCTCCGTTTCGGCCGAGGCCGCCGCCATTTCGGGTTTCGCCGAGCGCGGATACGGCTTCAGTTCCGAGTTCGTGCTGGCGGGTCCGGCGATGTCCGCGCCTAAAAGCGAGGTGGCAGCAACCAACCAACCGGCGGCGGCCAGCGTCAAGGTCAGCCGACGGCCGGTTGCGTCTGCAGACTTCGGGAAAGTGGGGTTCACGTGAAGTTGATGATGACGGATTTGGTCTGGGTGAAGAGATCGAGGCCGTACGGGCCCTTCTCGCGGCCCCAGCCGCTCTGCTTGAAGCCGCCCCAGGGCGAGGCGTTGTCAAAGGCGTTGTAGCAGTTCACCCACACGGTGCCGGCCTCCAGCGCGGCCGCCGCCTGATGGGCCTTCCGGATGTCGCGGGTCCAGACGCCGGCCGCCAGGCCGAAGGGCGAATCATTGCCCTTCGCGACCGCATCGGGCAGGTCGTCGAACGGGATCGCGCAGACGACCGGGCCGAAGATCTCCTCCTGCGCGATGCGCATGCGGTTGTTCACCCCGCCGAAGACCGTCGGTTCGACGAAGAAGCCGTCCGCGAGTGCGCCGCCGGGGGCCCGGCCGCCACAGAGTGTTCTGGCCTGCTCTTCGACTCCCAAGCGGGTGTAGCCGAGCACCCGCTCCTGCTGGGCCCGGGAAACGAGCGGACCCATCTTTGTCTCCGCGCTGAGGCCGTGACCTAGCTTCACGCCGCGCGCCATGTCGGCCAGGCGGGCGACGAACTCGTCATGGATACCCCGCTCCACCAGCAATCGGGAGCCGGCGGAGCAGATTTCGCCCTGGCAGAAGAAGATGCCCATGAACACGCCCTTGAGCGCGGCCTCGAGATCGGCGTCGGCAAAGACGATGTTGGGCGATTTGCCGCCCAGTTCCAGCGACACCTTCTTCAGGTTGCCGGCGCTGGCCCGCACCAGCGCGCGGCCCACCTCGGTGCTACCGGTGAAGGTGATCTTGTCCACGTCGGGGTGGTTCGCGAAGGCCGCGCCGACGGTTTCGCCGAGGCCGGTGACGACATTGAACACGCCGTCGGGAAAGCCCGCTTCCGTGAAGAGTTCACCCAGCCGCAGCGCGACAAGGGAGGTGTCCTCGGACGGTTTGAGGATGATTGTGTTGCCCGTCGCCAGCGCGGGGGCCGCCTTGTAGAGCGGCATCGTGAGTGGGTAGTTCGGCGGCGTAATGCCGACCACGACGCCGAGCGGCTCCCGCGTCGTGTAGTTCAGGAACTGGCCGGGCAACGACAGCGGGATCGAGTCGCCGAGCAGCTTCGTGGTCCAACCGGCGTAGTACTCGGTCCAGCTAACCGCGGTGCCGACTTCCTTCTTCGCCTCCCACAGCGGCTTTCCGTTCTCGAGCGTGATGAGTTCCGCGAATTCGTCGGCATGCTTTTCCAGGAGCGCCGCGGCCCGCTGCAAAAGACGGCCGCGATCGTACGGCGTGACCCTTTTCCAGGCCGGAAAGGCGTGGCGCGCCGCGCGCACGGCCTCGTCGGCGTCGGCCGCCGTGCCGGCGGGAAACATTGCGAGCAGGCGGCCGGTCGCCGGATCCAGCGAGGGCAGCGTTCCGCCGTCCGCGGCGTCGCGGCCCTGGCCGCCGATGAGCATCTTCGCGGGCCGGGCCAGGAATGACCGCGTCGCGGGCAGGAGTTCAGGGACGTTCATCATCGCGGGCTCAGGACTGGGGTTGGTCGAAGTCGGGATGGCCGCCGGTGTCGGCCGAAGGTCCGGGGAAGCCAATGCGCTGCCAGACTCCCGGGTCGCCGAGATAGAGCGCGCACACGTCGGCCCGGAGCTGGCGGAAGAAGGCGGGGGAACTCGCGCTCAAGGCAGTGAGCAGTTCGTGCGTCTGCGCGGCATCCAACTGGGGGACCGCGGCGGCGAACCGGGTCTGGGCCAGGTCGTGGGCCGCCTTCAATCCCGCGACGTAGACCGGCGCGTACGGACTGCGCCGCATCCGCTCGGCGATGCCCGGTCCGGCATGCACGGCAGCCGCCCCGGCGTCGCGATCGTCGGCCGGAATGATGCCGTTGGCCAGCGCGGCGAGCGCGGCGATGTCGTGGAGGGTGACGGGCGTCTCGGTCATAGCTCCCCTTTCCTTGCGGCCTCAACGAGGTACACGGCGGCGCGGTCCGCGATGGCCATCGCGGTCAGGGTCGGGTTCACACCCGAGCCGGTCACGAAGACGCTAGTGTCGCAGATGAACAGATTCTTCACGTCGTGCGACTGGCAGAACTCGTTCACGACGGAGGTCCGCGGATCATCGCCCATGCGGCAACTGCCCATCGCGTGGGCACCGTAGTTCAGGCCGATGCGCACCGTCCGCGCGCCCGACGCCACCATCATCTCCGCAGCCTTGTCGCGCGCCGCGGCGGCGAGACGGATGTCGTTGTCGCCCCACTGATAGGTGACCTGCGCCACGGGCAGCCCGCGGCCGTCGCGCAGCTCGGGGTCGAGCGCGACGGTGTTCCGCACGTCGGGCAGTCCCTCGGCGTGCGCCCACCACGCGGCGGTGTGGGAATACTCATGCAGGAAGTCCTTCAACTCCTGGCCGAACATCAGGCCGCTGAGATTACCAAAGGTCACCGGCGTCATCATATAACTCAGCAGGATGAACCCGCGCGCGTAGTCATTTGCGGCACTCGGCTTGTAGAAATCCTGCACCATGACGTGGCCCATCTGCATTCCTTTGAACGCATTTACCGGCTCATCGAACGTGCCGAAGACCTGCCACGTTGGGTGGCTCATGAGGCTCTTGCCCACCATGCCGCTGGAGTTACCGAGGCCATTCGGAACGCTTTCGCTCGATGACATCAAAAGCAGCCGTGGCGTCTCAATCGCATGCGCGGTCAACACGACGGCCTTGGCATTGACACGATGCTCGCGACGCTGCGAATCCAGATACTCCACGCCCGTTGCGCGACCACTCGCCGCGTCGTAGTTCACGCGATGCACGAAGGCATCGCTGATCACGCGCGCACCGAGTCGTTCGGCTTTCGCCAGGTGAGTATTTGCCGCCGTGGCCTTCGCTTCTGTCGAACAACCCGACGCGCACCAACCGCAGTAGATGCATGCGGGCCGGCCATCGTGTTCCTGTGAGTTGATCGCGATGGGTGGCGCAAACGGATGCGCCCCGAGCTTGCGCGCGCCGCGGGCCAGCACCTGGGCATGCCAGTTCATCCGATGCGGCGGCATGGGCAGCGAATACGGCTCCGGCGCGAACGGCCCGCACTCGCCCGCCAGCCCGAACTCCCGTTCGACGCTCTCGAAGTGCGGGCGCAGGTCGTCATAGCCGAGGGGCCAGTCCGCCCCGACGCCTTCCGTCGAGTGCGTGCGAAAATCGGCCGGGTGAAAGCGCGGCATCACCCCGAGCCAGGGCAGCGTGCCGCCGCCGACGCCCATGCCCGCCTTGGGAATGACAAAATCGTGGCCCACGTGGTTGCGCGGTTCCGACCACAGGATCTTGCCGGCATTCGCCTCGGTATTGGCCAGTGGGTTGCTCCGGCCGAACCGCTGTCCCGCCTCGAGCACCACGACGGACAATCCCCGCGCCGCCATCCGGGCCGCCACCAAGGCGCCCGTCGGTCCCGCACCGACCACCACCACGTCGCAGGACTGCGGGGGCGGACGGAATGGCTGAGCATTTGGCATCTGGATTGGTCGAGGTTGGATTGAGTCAGGCAGCCGCAGCCGTTCACGCACGGGACAGGCCCAGCCGCTCCATCATTCGCAGGGGGCGTCGCAGCGCCGCCTGCATGCGCGCTGCTTCATCGGGACCGCGCAGGTCCCGGCAGGCCGGATGCGCCTCGGGCGAGGCGATGATCCCGAGTTCGTGTAGGACATGGGCGGTGCTGTGCTTGTAGGCCGCCGCGCTCATGTTCGCATCGAGCCGGAAGACCTGGTCCTCGAGCGATTGAAACGCCTCGAAGACCTTGTAGACGCGGGTGTCGAAGCGCCCCGTGCCGGTCCGGAATTTCTTCTGCGGGGCGTCGTCGAACAGCCACATGTCCTTGGCCGCGCAGATCAGGGGCGCACCGCTGACGGCGGCCCCGATGAGCAGCGGCAGGCCGAGCTTGATGGCGGTGGCAATCCCGAAGTCGTCGCCGCTATGCGGGGCGAACTCGAGGCCAAGATCCCGGCACATCGCCGCCCAGTAAAGGAAGTGAGGTTCGTCGAGCGTGCTGATCTTCCCGCCAACGAACTTGGGGTGTTGCGCGAGCTGGTAGAGCAGCCATGGATCGAACGGCTGCGCCCAGGGCACGAACGCCGGCTCCAGGGCATGCACGATGCCGGGGCGGATGAGCCACTCGGCGATCTCGTAGTAGGCATCGCGGCAGGGTTCAGGTGCGAGCGCGCTGAGCCACCGGGAGGTCATAAGCATCACCTCGCAGTTCTCATGCTGCTGTACGAGGTCGAGCAATGGACGATAACGCTCGGCCTTGAACGCCGTGTCCCCCTGCGCGCCACGCGCCGTCACGCCGGCGATGAACTTCGCGGCCGGAAACTCGGCGCGGAATCGTCGCAGCACCTCCGCGTAGAGCGCATCGTCGAGGTCGAAGATGTAGCCGGTGTCGGCATTGAGCACGACGACGAGTTCCACCCCGAAATGATCCGCCGCCGCCTGCATCCAGCGGATGCTCGCGAGGAAGCCCTCCCAGTCGGGCTGCTGGTCGCGGAACGGCAGCAGGGCGGCGGCGCAGAGCCGGGCCTTGGTCGTGTGATCGATGAGTTCCTCCTCACCGGTCCAGGCCCACTTTGTGTCGAGCCAGCGCGTCTGCGGCGTGAGATCTTCCGGTTTGGAGATGAGCGTCTTCATGGGCGGGTGCATCCTCGTCGGAATCAGGTGCCGAGCTGCTTCTTGATCTCCTTGAGCCGCGCCGCCTCGGGCCGCTGCGTGTAGAACTTGTCCAGCGGGTAGCAGCCGCTGATCAGGCCGTTGCGCGGCGCGGTCGTGCAATCGCTGAAGGTCCGGCAGACGAACTTTTTCTCCACCGGCCGGCCGGCGATGGCGTCGGTCAACATGGAGGGATACGACAGCACCGCGCGCCCAAGACCGATTGCATCCGCCCAACCCTGCCGCACCACGGCGGTGGCGACGGGGGCAAGGAACTCCTGCAGATATGTGTAGCCCGAGCCAATGAAATACAGACCCTGCGGCGCGCGCGCCTTCACCTGGCGCACGGCCTGAATCTGCCGCACGACGTCAATGAGCGGATCATATGCGGGCTGGTAGCCATCGCTCGGTGGGAACGCCGCCGGCCGCTGCAAATGCGGCGTGTAGTAGGGCGAACCCGCGGTGGTGTTCAGCACCTTGATGCCCAGCTCGCCGCAGAGCGCGACGAACGCGAACGTCTCGGTCAGGTCGATCTCCGTCGGATCTTCCGGGTTCACCCCGAAGCCGAAGCGATACGGCCGGCACGCGGAGAAATCCTCCGGGATGCCGGGACCGAGTTTGCCCGGCTGGGCGCGCGCGGGATCCGGCCGGTGCGGCACCTTGTCGAAGAGGCTCAGCCGCACGCCGAAGTCGATCCGGTTCCCGTCGGCGCGAATGCCCGCGATGAGCTCGCGCAGGATGCGGGTGCGGTTCTCGAAGCTGCCGCCATACCTGCCCGGTCGCGTGTGCGCGCCAAGAAACTCATGCAGCAGGTAGCCGTGGCAGTGCTTCAGATCCACGAAGTCAGCGCCGGCTTCCCACGCCACTCGCGCCGCGCGCACATAGTCCGCGATCAGTTCCTCAACCCCGGCGTCGGTGAACACCTGTTCGTCGCTGGTGACGTTGAACCTCCGGTCCAGCAGCGGATGACGGAACGCCACGCGCGCTTCCCAGCGGGCCTTGTCGTGCGGCCGACAGAAGCGCCCGGAATGAGTGAGCTGGAAACCAATCACCAGATCATCGGTCGTCCCGTAGCGCTCCGCATGGGCGTCTTTCAGGATGCCCACCAACTCGGCGATGCCCGCCTGGTTCTCCTCGGTGATGATGAGCTGGTTTGGGTTCGCGCGACCATCCGGGCGTACGGCCATCGCTTCCGCCCCGCAAATCATCTTGGCCCCGCTCTCACCGAAGCGCCGCCAGCGCCGCCGCATCTCATCGCTGACCCCGCCCGTCGTCGTGCCGTCCCAGCCCTCCATCGGGTGAATGACGATGCGGTTGCCGGGACGTTTGCCGTTGATCATCACCGCCGCCGGTTGCGCCAGGGGCGACGGCCCGGCGCCGGGCGCCTCGACAGGAAGCTCGACGCCGAGGGAAGCACAGGCCGCCTGAAACTCCGCCAGCGACTTCAGAGTGCCGAGGCGGACGAACGAAGCGGGGGGCGGTGTGCTCATCGGAAGGTTGGGCTCAAACTACCGGGCGTACCGGGGATCGAGAAGCGCAACCGGCCGGGCCCGCGTGCTTCTGAATGGGGCGAGGTCAAAACCAGAAGCGCACGTCGCGGTCGTTGGTGAGGTAGCAGTCCCGGATTTCCTGCAGGCGGCGCCAGGCGACATGGCCGTCCACAAACAGGATGTTGCCGCCCGCGGGCCCGTTGTTCTGCCAATGGCCGGCCCGGGAGGGCGTCTTGCCCATGCCCATCGTGTCGTTGGGCGCGCTGAAGTTCTTCAGGCCGATCGAGGGAATGGCATCGACGGTCAGCTCGGTCTCGGTCGGCGAGTTCGTGCCGGTGTCGGTCAGCCGGCTGATGAACCGCTTGCCGAACTTGAGGTTCCCCCCGTTCAGGGTCGTCTCACCCTGGCCCAAGCGCCGGCCCAGCCAGCCGTAGCCGATGATGGCATTGGGCCCGCGGTTCCACAGCGCCTCGTTGTCGTACTTGATGGTGGAGAAGCCCGGGCAATAGAGGGTCTTTCGGCGGCCGGCGGTGCTCGTGTTGGTGGAGGCGACGGAATCGATCAGGGCGGTGGCGGTCTCCTTTTTGATGTCCCACAGCCAAGTCCCGGCTTCGGGATGCATCGGCACGAAGTCGCGGTTGTCGCCGCCGTACATGTGCGCGGAAAGCCCCACCTGTCGCAGGTTGTTCAGGCAGTTGATGCGAAGCGCCTTGGCCTTCGCCTTGCCGAGGGCGGGCAGCAGCATGCCGGCCAGGATCGCGATGATCGCAATCACCACGAGGAGCTCGATGAGCGTGAAGGCGCGCCGGCGCGCCGGCCGGATCAGGTTCCAGGGTCGCCGTGTTCCGGCGGGGTACATCGGTTGAGCCGGTTGAATCTGTCCCTCGTGCATTCCTCCATCAGGCCGGCGGGCCGACTTTCAAGATAGAGCGACAGCGGCAGGTTCTGGAAGAATCGCGTCACGCACCCGAACGAACGCGGAAGCGTTCCCGGTACTCCCGCGGAGTCATCCCGGTCTCTTGCCGGAACTCGCGGCCGAAATGGCTTTGATCGCAGAAGCCGTGCTGCGTGGCGATGTCGGCCAGCTTCAGTTCCGCGTACACCAGCGGATGGCAGGCGAGGCGCACGCGGAGCCGCCGGAGATACTGCTGCGGGCCGAGCTGGAAAGAGTCGCGAAACCGGCGTTCCAGCACGCGGACCGACAGGCCGGCGTGCCGGGCCACCGTCGCATTGTCCAGCGGCTCGCCCAGGTGCTGCCGCATGAATGCCACCGCCCGGGCGAGGGCCGCGTCGCCCGTGACGGGGAGCTCGGCCCCCTTCGCCAGCGGCCGCGCCACGCCCGCGGTGCCCACGATGCGCCCGCGCGGGTCGCGGAGCGGCACCTTGTCGGTCACGCACCAGACGGCGGTGTGATCGAATCGCCCCACCAGCTCAACGCGGTTCACCACCTTGGCGCCCTGGAGCACCCGCTCGTCGTCGAGGCGGAACTGCGTGGCGATGTGCGCGGGCGAGAAATCGAAATCAGTCCTGCCTTCCGCCTCGGCGAACGAGGAGAGCGAGTAATCTAGCAGGCAGGCCCGGTTCATCGCCCGGTAACGCCCCGCACGATCCTTCACCCAAAACTGCACGCTTTCGATGCAGTCGAACAGCGCCAGCAAAGCCTCCCCCGGTCCAAGCATGGATCGGCTGATCTGATCAGAGGTGGAACGGCGAGTCACGGCGCGAATGTTACGGCACTCCACCCGGGCGGTGGCGAGACTTGGATAAGTCTGCGCATTCCTTCCAGATAGGGACGCATAACATTCAGCACCCGACAGACCCGCGCGTAGCGGTAAAGGTCTTCGGTTGTTACCTTCTTCTCCTGCCACGCCTCTCGAAGCGCTTCCACGGCGGTATTCGTGCCGATTTGATTCCGGAACTTGAAGCAGTCAGCGACCGTCTTGGCCGCACAGTAAATTCTAACCGGAACTCCAGCGATGAGATGCTCTTCAACTCCTTTGTGAAACGCCGGCCCAGAGAAATAGTGAACTCGAAGCTGGAGTGACTCCATTCGTGGGGGACGAGAATGATTCTCCACCGCAATCCAGACCGAACCCGGACTCTCGGAGGTGAGTTCATGAAACCGTAGGGCGGACAGCAGGCAGACCACGGCCTCCGGTTTCCGCAGTGCGACCAGCGCGAGGTCTTCGTGGGATTCCAGCGGAGCCTCGGCGACTCGATAAACTCCACGCTCCAACTGAATCAGGCGCCCTTCGCGGGCCTGCTTCCTCAGGCCCACGCGATGCACCGGGGCGGACCGACCCCGGAACAGTGCTCCGGTCTTCTTTGCTCTTGGTTTCTTCGATTTTCCCGACGGCACGCCTCGGAATTTACCAAACGTCGGTAGTTTTTTGCAAGTAACGACAGTTTGAAAATCCGACGGCGCTGCAACGCACCTCCGGAACCGCTTTCTCCAGAGGGCAGACTTCCTTCCTCAATGGAAATTCTGATCAGTCAAACGCTGACGAGGGGAATGCCGAACGACTGGTCGATCTCCACCGGCGACATCTCCGACACGGAGCGAAAAGGAGCGAAGTTTGCCACAAGTCATCCGCAGGAGGGCAATGGTCGAATTGAATTGGGGAACTTTCGAAGGGGGAACAGACTCGGGGTCGGACTCGAATCAGAGATTTAATTTCGGTGAGCGGGCGTGTCAGCGCGCTTTACCTCTTGGATCCGACGCACTGGAATCACTTGCACTTTACTTGCACTTCTTCGTAAGTGCTTGATAATGAATGGAGCGTGTGAATGGAATCGAACCCTCGTCTCGATTCGATAGGCGCCATCACCCCCGGCTCACACGAGCCGGCTCCCCTTTCCGCCCCGATACCTTCATCG
>JBEISV010000139.1:0-10095 GCA_040375265.1 Verrucomicrobiales bacterium | reverse complement strand
TGCGGGTTCGCCTCGCCGGGACCGCGGGCAATCCGGACGGCATCGGCGCGCAACTCCGGCTGTTCGCCGGCGAACGCGGCGGCGCCATGCGTGAATCGCACCAAGGTGGCGGCTATTGGAGCGTGGACAGCCCGACCGTGGTGCTGACCCACGCCGAGCCGCCGACCGCGCTGGAAGTGAAATGGCCCGGCGGCGCCGTGAAGCGTTATCCGCTCACGCCCGGCGCGAAGCAGATCACGGCCAAACCTGACGGCACGGCGGAGACCCGATGAACTTGCGTATTCCCCTCGCCAGCCTGCTGTTCTCGACGCTCGCCGCGGTTGGCTTGTCTGGCGCTCCCACGATCCGCCCGCTCGCGGTTCCGGCCGATGGGCGCCCCGGCTTCACGTTGCTCACGCCGGCGACGACGGGCATCAGTTTCACCAACTTCGTCCCCGAATCCCGCCACCTCACCAACCAGATCTTCTTCAACGGCGCCGGGGTGACCTTCGCCGACGTGGACGGCGACGGGCGTTGCGACGTGTTCCTCGCGGGGGCCGGCGGGGCCAGCGCGCTCTATCGCAACCTAGGTGGCTGGCAGTTCACCAACGTCACCGCGGCCGCCTTTGCCGGGGCGAAGCTCCCGTCGTGGGACGCCACGGGCTGCGCCTTCGCAGATCTCGACGGAGACGGTGATTCCGACTTGGTCCTGAACACGCTCGGCCAAGGCACCCACCTGCTCTTCAACGATGGCCACGGCCAATTCGCCGCGCGCTTCGCCCCGCTGAATCCCGGTCGCGGCGCGATGACCGCCGCGCTGGCGGATGTGGATGGCGACGGCTGGCTTGATCTCTACGTCGCCAACTACCGCAAGGACGGGCTCATGGACCGCCCCAACGCCCGCGCGGTCTTCAAGGTCATGCGCGGCCGCACGGTGGTGACAGCGCTCGACGGTCGGCCCACCACGGATGCCGACCTGACGAACCGGTTTGTCGTGAACACCGCGGGTGGCATCGAGGAGCTGGGCGAACCGGACATTCTGTTCCGCAACCTCGGCGGCACCAACTTCGTTCCGGTGCCGTGGACCGGCGGTGCCTTCGTGGACGACACGGGCAAACCGCTGGCCGAACCGCCGTTCGACTGGGGCCTCACCGCGATGTTCCGCGACGTGACCGGGGACGGCCGCCCCGAGCTGTATGTCTGCAACGATTTCGAGACTCCGGACCGCTTCTGGCTCAACGAGTCGAAGCCCGGCGAAATCCGCTTCCGCGCCGCGCCGAAGAACACGTTCCGGCACACGAGCCGTTTCTCGATGGGCCTCGACTTCGCGGACGTGAACCGCGACGGCCACGATGACCTGTTCACCCTCGACATGCCCAGCCGCGACCACGTCACGCGCCTGACCCAGGTGGACGACATGCCGACGAGCCTGCTTTTGCAGCGGTTCGACCCACTGGCCCGGCCGCAGTTCGAGGCCAACACGCTGCAACTCGCCCGGGGCGACGGGACGTTTGTGGACGCCGCCGCCATGGCCGGCCTGATCGCCGCCGACTGGGCATGGTCGGCCGCGTTTCTCGACGTGGACCTCGACGGCTGGGAAGACCTGCTGGTCACCAACGGCCAGGAGCGGGCCGCCCGCGACGCCGACATCGCCGCCGAACTGCGCCGCTTCCGCGCCGGCGGGCGCCGCACCGACGCGGAGATTTTCGAGCAGCGAAAGAAGTTCCCCCGGCTGGCGCCGCCGAACCTGCTGTTCCGCAACGAAGCCGGCAGCGCGCCCAATGGCCGTGGCCTCACGGTGCCACGTTTCCGCGAGGTCGGCGCGGAATGGGGCTTTGCGTTGCCGGGCGTGTCGCACGGATTTGCCTTCGGCGACCTCGATGGCGACGGCGACCTCGACGTGGTGGTGAACAATTTCAACGCCGCGACCGCCGTTTATCGCAATGAATCCGCGGCGCCGCGCGTGGCCGTTCGCCTGCAGGGCAGCGGCGGCAACCTGCGAGGAATCGGGGCGCGCGTGAAGGTTTTCGCCGGTGGCGAACCCGGCTGGCAGTCGCAGGAAATGATCGCCGGTGGCCGTTATCTCAGCGGCGATGAGCCGGTGCGGGTGTTTGCGGCGAAGGGGCCGCTCAGTGTCGAGGTTCACTGGCCGAACGGCAGTGTGACGAGGGAGGAAAAGGTGTCGCCCAACTCCGAAGTCACGGTGAGCGAGGCCGACGCCGGCAAGGCCGTCATCATGCAACCTCCGGGCCATGACGGCACGGTGACTTCGGTGGAAATCACCGGAGGATCGCCCGCCGGCGATGAGCTTGCCCGACAACCCTTGCTGCCGAGGCGGTTGGCCTCGCTGGGCAGCGGCGTGACCGCGGCGGACTTCGACGGTGACGGCCGCGATGACGTCATCGTTCCCGGTCCGGCCGGCGGCGCCCTCGTGGTCCTGAGTCGGCGCCAAGATCAGTGGGTCACGCTCACCAATCTTCCGGCCGCCCGGGATCAAGCCTGCGTGCTGCCGCTCGGCGCGGATTGGCTGATTGCGGAATCCAGTTACGCCGACCCGGCGGTGGGTGGTCCGACCGTGCGCCTGCTGACAGGCGGCGTTGTGGTGCCGGCCCTGCCCGAGGCGGCGGGCCCCATGGCTCTGGCCGATGTGGACCGCGACGGCGTGCTGGACCTCTTTGTGGGCGGTCGCGTCATCCCCGGCCGGTGGCCGGCGCCGGCGACTTCGCGGCTCTTCCGGCGGGACGGCACGGGTTGGAAGTTGCTCCAGGAATGTCCGCAGGCCGGATTGGTGAGCGGCGCCGTGTTCACGGACTTCGACGGTGACGGCGACCCCGACTTGGTGCTCGCAGCCGAGGCCGGTCCGCTGAAGTGCTTCCGGAACGAGGGTGGCAAGCTGATCGAATGGAACGTCCCGCTGGCCTGGGGCGAGCGTGCCCCCTTGGCTGCCCGATTTTACACTTTGGCCCACCTCAGCGGTTTCTGGAACGGCGTGACCGCCGGCGATTTCGACGGCGACGGGCGGATGGATTTGGTCGCCGGCAACTGGGGCGAAAATTCGGGCTACGAACTCCAGCGTGAGTCGGCGAGCCGGGGACGCGCCGGGGCAGTGCCAATCACATTGGTCCATGGACAATTGGATGACGACGGCACCGACGACGTCCTGGAAACCTACGGCGATGGCGACGCGCTGCGCCCACTGCGTTCGCTGGACCAACTGGACGGGGCGCTGCCTTGGTTGAAGTCCGCGTTCCCGACGCACCGATCCTTTGCTGTGACCAACGTCGCCGGGATTCTCGGTGAGCGGCTCGCCAAGGCTGCCGTCACGGAAGTCCGCTGGCTGGCGTCGGTCGTGTTGCTGAACCGCGGTGACCGTTTCGAGGTCCGTCCCCTGCCGGACGTCGCGCAAGTCGCGCCGGTCTTTGGGTTGGTCGTGGCGGACTTCAACGGGGATGATCGCGAGGACCTCTTGCTCGCCCAGAATTTCTTCGGCGAACAGTTCGGTGCGGTGCGCCAGGATGGTGGTCGTGAGACGCTATTGCTGGGCGATGGGCAAGGCGGATTCCGCGAGGGCTCCCTGCTGCGCCCGGGCGCCGAAGTGGCCGGGGAAGGGCGCGGCGTGGCGGTCGGTGATTTTGACGGAGACGGCCGGGTGGACGCCGTGGTGACGCAACATCGTGGCCCGGTGCGGGTGGTGCGCTTCGAGGCCAAGCATCCCGGCGTGCGCGTTCGCCTGCGAGGCGGCGACGGCAACCCTTCCGCGGTGGGGGCGCAGCTCCGCTGGGTGACGCCAATCCGCCAGCGGGCGGTCCGGGAAATTCACGCGGGCTCCGGCTATGCCTCGTCCGACAGCGCGATGACTGTGCTCCCACCGCCGGACCATGACGCGCAACTCCAAGTCCGCTGGCCCGACGGCAAGCGCACGGTCTCGGCCATCCCCGCCGGAGTGCGGGAGCTGGAAGTCCGGCCGGACGGATCGGTCAAGGCGCGGCCCTGAAGGGTGCCGGACCGGTCAGATTGGTTTGGCCATGTGCACGACCTGGAGAAACTCGCCATTTGCCAGCGCCACGCCGGTGCGTTGCGTCTCGGTGAAACCATGCCGGCGATAAAGCGGTTCCCCGGCCAGCGTGGCCACCAATTCGAGTCGGCGAAATCCCGCGGCCCGGGCCGCCGATTCGCTGGCGGCGAGCAACGCCCGGCCGAGGCCTCGTCGTTCCCAGTCCGGGTGGACGAAAAACGCCCGGATGCGGGCGGCGTCCGTGGCGGGGTTCAACTCGGGATCCGGCCCGGCCCGGCCCGCATCGCCGCCGAAGGGTGCCCGGCGCCGACTCCAGCCGCCGCCGGCGATCAGATGGCCGGATTCTTCGAGGACGAAGTAGGTGCCGTCGCGGATGAGCTGACGATCCACGCCAAACACCGGTCCGAGCGCCCCGGCGATCTGGCGGGGCGAATAGTGGCGGCCCAAGAGTTCGCGCACCGACAGCGCGATGAGTTCCTCGAGCGCGGGAACATCCTCAATCCGCGCCGGGCGGAGTGGCGGGACCGGGTTAAGCGCAGGGCTCATTCGCTCACCGATTTCACTTCTTCCGCTGGAGCGGCGGTTTGCCGTCCGGCTTCCGCGTTGGCTTTGGTTCCTTCTTCGGCGTTGGCTTGGCTTTGGGCATTGGTTTGGCGTTGGGATCAATCGCCAGCGGGGCGCCGGTTTCATCGATCCACGCGAGGAGATCCTTCAGCAGTTCGTCGCGTTTCGCCGAGGTGCCCGCGAGGTTCTTCCGTTCGCCGATGTCGGACACCAGGTTGTAGAGCTCGACGGCGTTGTTGGTAGCCAGCCCGGCTCGACCGCCGTTGAGCAGCCATTCCTCGTGGAAGAGGTGGAGCTTCCAGTCGCCCTTGCGGATGACGCTGACCGGCCGGGTGCGGAACACTGGGTCCCGTCCGCGCAGGACCGGCGTGTCGAGGTATCCGGGGAAATGCCAGAACAGCGCGCGCCGCTGGGGCAGGCGTTGGTTCCGCAGCAGCGGCAGGAGGCTCTCGCCGTCGAGTTTCAGTTCGGCCGGGACGGGCACGTCCGCGACGTCCAGCAGTGTCGGAAATAGGTCCAAATGCGCCACGGGAATCCCGCTCCGGCTGTCGGCCCGGATCACGCCGGGCCAGCGCACGAAGAAGGGCACTCGGATGCCTCCCTCGTAGTAGCAGCCTTTGTTGCCACGCAGCGGTTCCTGCGAGGACTGCTGGGTGGCGCCGTTGTCGCTGGTGAAGACGACCAGCGTGTTCGTGACGAGGCCAAGGTCCTTTAGTCGGCCGAGCAGTTGCCCGACGCTGTCGTCGAAGTCGGCGAGACAGGCCGCGTAGGGGACGTTGGTGTGCTGCGGTCCGGGGCGCTTCGCGGCGAACGTCTTCAGCGTCTCGGGCCGGGCTTCGAGCGCGCTGTGGATGGCGTGGTGGGAAACGACGGCGAAGAAGCGTTGGTTCGTGTGCTGTTGCATCCAGTCGCCCGCGGCCTTGGTCAGCGAGAACATGGACTTGGGGTCCTGCGGGTCCGTGCCGGGCGCGTTGGGGTCCGCCGCGCGGGGATCGAACACCGTGTCGAAGCCCTGCTGTTCCGGCGGCGCGCCGTCCGGACCGCCCAAGTGCCACTTGCCGAACAGCGCAGTGGCGTAGCCCGCCGCCTTCAGCGCCTCCGGCAGCGTGGTGACCGCGGGGGCGAGCCCGGACTTCCCCGGCGCGGCGCGGAGCGGCATCTGGTCCCGGGGACCGCGCTCGGTGCTCTCCACGGCATAAACGCCATGCCGCGGCGTATATTGTCCGGACCAAAGACAGGCGCGGCTGGGCGTGCAATTGCCGGCCCCGGCATAGCCTTGGGTGAAGACCATTCCCTGCCGGGAAAGCTGGTCCAAGTTCGGCGTCGCGTGGAAGTCGGCCCCTTGGAACGCGAGATCCCGCGCGCCGAGGTCGTCCGCGAGGATGAGCAGGATGTTTGGCCGGGTCAGCGCATTGGTTGGCGCCGGGGTTGCGTCCCAAGCCAGAAAACACGCCAGCAGGAAAAGCCACGGCTTCATGGGGAAACCCTCATCCAGGACGGGTTGGGTTGGCCAGCGGGTAAACGTCCAGGGACCGGGAACGGGCGCTCCGTTGCCTCATGGTTGGATTGGTCTGCCGGGCGGGCCTCCTCCTCTGCGAATGCCGGACGCAGTGGTGAGGTGAGCCTGGGAACCGTGCTCCGGCCAATTGCGGGTTTCCCTCCGGCGTCCGCTCCGCTTTGCTTTGGTCATGACTCCATGGCTCGTGACGCTGGCCCGTTCGGTCGGTGCGGGATTGCTGCTCGCCGGTTCCCTCCGCGCGGAGCTTCCGCTCGTGGACTTCGCCCAGGATTCCGCCCGCCGGGTCGTGGTGGACCGTGAGGCCGGCCAATACCTGGGCCACCCCACCACCGTGCTCCTCGAGGACGGGCGCACGCTCCTCTGCGTCTATCCCAAGGGCCACGGCAAGGGTGCCATCCAGCTCCAGCGGAGCACCGACGGCGGTCGCACCTGGAGCGGCCGGCTGCCGGTGCCGGAGAACTGGGCCACTTCGCTGGAGACGCCCAGCATCCATCGCGTGGTGGACGCCGCGGGCAAGAAGCGGCTCATCGTCTGGTCGGGCATGTTTCCCGCCCGCATTGCCGTGTCGGAGGATGACGGCGCCCATTGGTCCCCGCTGAAGCCCGCCGGCGATTGGGGCGGCATCGTCGTCATGGGCAGCGTCGAGGCCGTGCGCGGCCGGCCGGGCCATTACCTCGCGTGGTTCCATGACGACGGCCGGTTTCTGCGGCGCAATTCCCAGGCGGAGAAACCAATCGTGTTCCGCCTCTTCCAGGTCGCTTCCACAGATGGCGGACTCACCTGGGGCCAGCCTCGCGAACTCCACGCTTCCAGCGCGGTCCACCTGTGCGAACCCGGCGTGGTGCGCAGTCCCGACGGAAAACAGCTCGTGCTGCTGCTCCGGGAAAACTCCCGGCGGAAAAACTCGCACTTCATCGTCTCGGACGACGAAGGCGCGACGTGGAGCGAACCCAAGGAAGTTTCCCGCGCGCTGACCGGCGATCGTCACACGGCCAAATACACGCCCGACGGCCGGCTGTTCATCTCGTTCCGCGACACCGCCAAGGATTCCCCGACGGCCGGCGACTGGGTCGGCTGGGTGGGCCGGTTCGAGGACATCCTCGCCGGGCGCGAGGGCGAATACCGCGTCCGCCTCGGCGACAACCAGCACGCGTGGGACTGCGCCTATCCCGGCGTCGAGGTGCTGCCCGACGGCACGGTGGTCACGACCACCTACGGCCACTGGGACCAAGGCCAACCGCCCTACGTCATCAGCGTGCGGTTCAAGCTCTCCGAACTGGATGCCCGCGTGAAGCGGTGAGCCGCCGCACTACCGCGGCAGCGCAAACGCCACGTAGGCGTCGCCGCTCTTCGTGCCGATCTTGCCGCCGCCGCAGGCGATGACGACGTATTGCCGGCCGTTCACCGCGTAGGTCGCCGGTGTGGCGTAACCGGCCGCGGGCAGCTTCGCCCGCCACAGTTCCTGGCCCGTCTTGCGGTCGAAGGCCCGGAAATGTTCGTCGCGGCAGGCGGCGATGAAGATCAGGCCGCCGGCGGTCACGACCGGGCCACCGTAATTTTCGGTGCCGGTCGGTGGCATGCCCCGCGCCGTGAGTTCGGGATACTCGCCGAGCGGGATGCGCCAGCGGAATTCGCCGGTGTTGAGGTCAATGGCGTTGAGCGTGCCCCACGGCGGTTTCACGGCGGGATAACCGTTCGTGTCGAGCCAGCGATGATAGCCGGTCATCGAGTAGGGAATCGTGCCGAGCACATCCACGCCGCCGAGCTCCTCCTTGCTGTTCGGGTCGCGCGTCGTCGATCCGGGCGCCGGCGTGCCGAGCAGGTGGCTGACGACCAACTGACGTTGGTTCTCCGTGAGGAAATCGCACGACGGCATCACGCCCTTGCCGGTCTTGAGCAACGCCAGCACATCGGCGGGCTTGAGCCGCTGCTCGACGCCGACAAGCGACGGGACGTTCTGCGCCTTGTTCCCCTGGCGGTCGAGACCGTGGCAGGCCGCGCAGATCTGGTTGAAGATGGCTTCGCCCGTCGTCAGCGGTTCGCCGCCGGAACGTTTCGCCTCCACCATGTTCAGCACCCACGGCATCTCGTTGCCGTTGACGTAGAGGATGCCGTCGGGGTCGGCCGCCGCCCCGCCCCATTCCGCGCCGCCGTCGAAGCCAGGGAAGATGATCGTGCCTTCCTTGCTCGGCGGCAGGAACGGCGTGTGCGCCCGCAGCTTCGCGAAGCGCTCCAGCACCTGCCGGTGTGACGCGGGCGAGATGTCCGTGATCTCCGCGTGGGTGAAGAGCTGCCGGGCGAACGGAGCGGGCTTCAGCGGCAACGGCTGCGTGGGCCAGGCGGATTCACCGGACAAATCGGACGCGGGCACCGCCACCTCGCGGACCGGGAAGAGCGGTTCACCCGTCTCGCGGTTGAACACGAAGACGTGGCCCGACTTCGTGACCTGCGCGACGGCGTCCACCTTCTTCCCGCCATGGGTGACGGTGAGCAGGTTGGGCGGCGCGGGCAGGTCGCGGTCCCAGAGATCGTGGTGGACGAACTGGAAATGCCACACGCGTTTCCCGGTCCGGGCGTCGAGCGCGAGCAGGCAGTTGGCGTAGAGGTTCTGGCCGATCCGGTTGCCGCCCCAGAAATCGAACGCGGCGGAACCCGTGGGGCAGAAGACGAGCCCGCGCTTCTCGTCGAGCGCGAAGCCGGTCCACACGTTGACGCCGCCGACGTATTGGTAGGCATTCGGCGGCCAGGTTTCGTGGCCGGGTTCGCCGGGCTGGGGAATCGAGTTGAAGCGCCAGGCCAGCTTGCCCGAGCGAATGCTGTAGGCGCGGATGTGGCCCGGCGCGGCCGGCGCGGGACCTTCGCCGAGGCGCATGCCCATGATGAGCAAGTCGCCGAAGACGACGCCCGGCGTGGTGGATTGCAGCGCCAGGCCGCCGACATCGCGGCCGAGGTCATGCTTGAGATCAATGGAGCCACCTTCGCCGAACGAGGCGATGCGTTCGCCGGTGATGGCGTTCAGCGCGTGGAGGAAATGGTCGTTGGCGTAGAGCACGCGGCGGTCGTTGCCCTCCGACCAGAAGATGACCCCGCGGTTCACGCCGGCCTTGGTGACGCCCTTCACGGAGGCTGGATCAAAGCGCCACAATTCCCGTCCCGTGGCGGCATCGAGGGCAAACACCTGCAAATCCGGCGTGGTGCCGTAGAGCACGCCGTCCACGACCAGCGGGTTGCACTGGATCTGGGAGCGGTTGTTCGGGTCCGCACCACCGGCGTTGAAGGTCCAGGCGACCTCCAGCTTGGCGACATTGCGCGGCGTGAGCTGCTTCAGCGCCGAATAGTGGCTGCTGGCCTTGTCGCCGAGGTAGGTTGGCCAGTCGCCGTCGGCGGCGCGGGCGAGCAGCGGCAGGAGCAGGAGCGGGGCAAAGAAGCGTTTCATGGAAACCGTCGGGCGACGGTGAATCCAACGCCGGACACGGGTCACTTCGCAAGTCACGGCGAAGCACGGTCGGGCGCAACTTCAGATCGTGGCCAGGTGGGCGGGACGAACAATCCGCTTCCCGGGCGGTTGTGGCGACGATGAGGAATGGGGGACGGCGTCCAGTTGCGCTCCTACGCCCGGAACAACTGACCCATCTTCTTGCCCATCAGCTTGCCGGCGAGCAGCAGGCTGGTGACGAGGATGCCCATGCCCACGACGCCCAAGGCGCAGGCCACGAAGGGCGCGCTCGGATCAATCCGGCCCATGAGCTGCCAGATTTGCTTCGTGATCGGGAAGAACTGTTCGCGCTGCGCCAGGATCAGCGAGTCGCTGACCTCCAGCATCGCGAACGAGAACGTGAGGATGCTTCCTGCCACGAGGTTCGCGGCGACCAGCGGCAGGGTGATCTTCCGGAGCGTGCGCAGCGGCGACGCACCGAGGTTCGCGCTGGCTTCCTCCAGCGTCACGCTCGTCTGCTGGAAGCCGGCGTAGGCACTGCGCACGATGTAGGGCAACCGCCGCACGCTGTAGCTCACGATC
>JBEISV010000266.1:0-6468 GCA_040375265.1 Verrucomicrobiales bacterium | reverse complement strand
GGCGTATCTCCGCGGCGAGGCGCTGCGGATCTTCCGGCAGACCTTTGCGATCACCTACGCGCTCGAACTGATCGGCGTCGTGGTGGCGGTGGCCGGGCTCGGGTTCACGATGGTGAGCCTGCTGTGGGAAAGCCGCGGGGAGCTCATCACACTGCGGGCCTTGGGCCTACGCCGTTCCGAACTCGCCGCCGCCGCCGCCTTCGAAGGCGCACTCACCGCGACCAGCGGCGTGCTGGTCGGCCTGCTGGCCAGCCTCGCGCTGGGCTGGCTGCTGATCGACCGGGTAAACCGACAGACGTTTGGCTGGACCCTGGAAACCGACTGGCCCTGGGCGCAATTGGCCGCGCTGGCCGCCATCGTGATCGCAACCGCCACCGCGACGGCCTGGACGGCGGGCCGCTGGGGGGCGCAGTTGCCGGCGGAACGGGAGGAATGACACGACCATGAAGCACGCTGGACTGAGCGGATCGAAACGGATGCGGGCGGCACTCCTCGCGCTGCTCCTGTTGCTGATCGAAAGGCCAACGGCGGCGCAGCCCGTGCCACTGACCACGCCCGAGGGCTTCGCCGTGCCGCAGCCCGGGACTGAGTTCCAATTTCCCCGCGATCACGGCAGCCATCCGGCGTTCGCCCTCGAATGGTGGTATGTCACCGGCCACCTCTTTGAGACCAACGGTGCCCACCACGGCTTTCAGGCGACCTTCTTTCGACGGGCAGCGCCGCGTGAGGCGGCCGCAACGTCGGCGGCTTCCACCGCGTTCGGCCGCGGGCAAGTGTTCCTTGCACACATGGCGCTGCTCGACGGCACCACGGGGCGGTTCCTGCACCAGGAACGCCTGAACCGCGACGGCTGGGATGCCTTCTCCCGCACGAACGAACTCGACGTCGCCAACGGCAACTGGTCGCTCCACGGCACACCCGCTTCCGGGTCATTCGCGCTACGCGGGAATATCCAGGCCGAGGCCCGCTTCGACCTAACGCTCACGCCCCGTAAGCCGCTGGTCGTGTTCGGCACCAACGGTGTTTCGCGCAAAGCCGCCGAACCCACGGCCGCGAGCCATTACCTCACATTCACCCGGCTCGCGGTGGACGGAGCATTGCGGGTCGGCGAACGCACCGTGGCCGTGACCGGCGAGGCGTGGATGGACCACGAATTCAGCTCCAGCCAACTGGGCGCCGGGCAGGTCGGCTGGGACTGGTCGTGCCTCCAGCTTCGCGACGGGCGCGAGCTGATGGCCTACCGGCTCCGGCGCGCGGACGGCTCCACGGACCCCAGTTCGACGCTCGCTTGGATTGATCGCGAGGGCCGCGTCACGCACAGCGGCCCGGCGGAGTTCAGCTGGCAACCGCTGAGCACCTGGCGCAGTCCGACGACTGGCGCGACGTATCCTGCTCGGACCGCCCTGACGACCCGCGATCCGGCGACCGGCGAGCGCGTCATGTTCACACTCGAACCTCTCGCCGCCGACCAAGAACTCACCGGGGCCATCGGCGGCATTCCGTATTGGGAGGGCGCCTGCCGGGTGCTCGATGCCCAAGGCCGGGAAATCGGCCACGCGTTCATGGAACTGACGGGCTACGCCGGCACGATGCAAGGTCGACTGTAATCAGGCGGCTTCGGCCAGTGCGGCAGCCTCGGCGGGCATGACGTCACATCCAATTTCCGCCGGATGATCAATCACGAGGTAGTCGCCCGGAAACCGCCGGAGCCGCCACACCATCCACACATCCCCGGCGCAGACCCCGACGGTTATTCCCGCGAAGGCGGCCATGCCGTCGGAGGGAAACTCCAGCATGAGCGCCACCGCGAGGATGCCGGTGACGAACAACGGCAATAGGCTGCCGAACCGGTAATGGGACAGGCGCACAGGCATCGTGCAGTGGCAGAACGGCATTAGCGCACGCCACACGATGCCGAAGCGAAACGCGGCGGCCGGCACGCGGGCGACGGAAATCAGGGCGCAGGCATGCAGAGCCTCGTGGACTACGGAAAGGACGAGGAGTCCGCCCAACATGCCGAGGACATGAAACGGTTGGATGGGCGCGTATCCCGGTTGCTGACGCGCGATGAGCACCATCGCCAACGAAAGCAGGACGACCACGAGGCTCCCCACCACGTTGGCCGCCAGCTTCTCAATCCGGACCTGGGTAATACGATTCAATTGCCCCCCCTTTCCGCCGTTCCTCCCGGCGGCGGATGGCACCGTAGGAAACCGGCGCCGGGACTGGCATCGCTAGATTTAGCGATGCCTTCGGACGAGGGAGCGTTGAAGGCTCAGGCCGGCTCCGCAATCAGGTCGTAGTCCGTGTGTCCGACGACCTTGACCTTGGCGAACTTCCCCACCGGAAGTTCCCCGCGGACGTAAACCCGGCCGTCAATGTCCGGCGCATCGGCCTCGCCGCGGGCGACGAGGTATTTCCGGGTTCCCAGCTTCCGGTCCGCCTTCGGGGAGGCACCGGAACGGAGCAGGCCGTGTTCCCACGAACTGACCCGGGCGGCCTCGATTTGCTTGGCCGTGGCTTCGCCCTCAACCAGAACCTTGAGTGTGCGGCCGACGAACGATTCCGCCACCGCGACCGCGACCTCATGCTGGGCCGCCATCGCCTGTTCGCGGCGTTTCTGGCGCTGTTTCGCCGTGAGCTGACCCGCCATCTTGCCGGCGATCGTGCCGTCTTCCTGCGAGTAGGCGAAGACTCCAAGGCGTTCAAACCGGGTCTCGCGGATGAAGTCCAGCAAGGTGCGGAAGTGGGTTTCGGTCTCGCCGGGGAACCCAACGATGAAGGTCGTGCGCAGGGCGATGCCGGGAACGCCCGCCCGGATCCGGGCAATGAGGTCGCGGATGTATTGGCCGGAAGTTTCCCGGCGCATCCGGGCCAGCAAGTCGTCGTGGATATGCTGGAGCGGCATGTCCACGTAGCGGGCCACCTTGCGGCACTCGGCGATGGTCTGGATCAGCTCGTCGGTCCAGTGAGCGGGATGGGTGTAGAGCAGCCGGATCCAGAAGTCGCCCTTCAGCCCGTTCAGCTCCCGCAGCAAGGTGCACAGCGTCGTCGCGTCGGCCGCCAACGTCTTGGTGGCGGCGGTGAACTTCTCGGGGGACGAGATGGCGCGGCTGTGGTTCGGCCGCAGGTCGAGTCCGTAGTAGGTCGAGTCCTGGGAGATCAGGTTGAGCTCCTTCACGCCGTCCTTCAGCAACGCCTTGGCTTCGGCGACGATGTCGGCCTGGCCGCGGCTCCGGTGCGAGCCGCGCATGCGCGGGATGATGCAGAAGCTGCACGGGTGATTGCAGCCCTCGGCGATCTTCACGTAGGCGAAGTGCTTCGGGGTCAGCCGGAATCGCGGGGTGTCGTAATGCGGGATGTAGTTGGGCCGGACCGTGACCTGCGTGGCCGGGGCCTCGGCCTTCAGGGCGATGACCTGCTTGGTCTTCCCGAACCGGGCGGTGCCACGCAGGCCCTCCTCGTGCTCGTGGTGGTCGTGCCCCTTGGCCGAATCCAGCTCGGCGAGCTTGGCCTTGAGGGCGGACTTGCGTTTGCCGGCCGCCGGCACTGGCGCGACCAACTTGGCGGTCCGGGCGGCGATGGCCTGTTCGACCAACTGGCCGACCTGCTCGACCTGATCGATGCCCATGAAGACGTCCACTTCCGGCATCAGCTTCGGCAGCTCCTCGCGGAAGCGTTGGGGCATGCAGCCGGACACAATCACCGCCTGGCCGGGCCGGGTCTGTTCGCGGAAGGCGGTGGATTCAAAGATGGTGT
The DNA here is from genome assembly GCA_040375265.1 of Verrucomicrobiales bacterium. Taxonomy (GTDB): domain Bacteria; phylum Verrucomicrobiota; class Verrucomicrobiia; order Limisphaerales; family UBA9464; genus CAIWAH01. Next base: position 2,709 of record JBEISV010000266.1, on the reverse strand, counting down.
CGACGCTTTCCTCCTGCGCCGCGTCGATGAAGGAGCAGGTGTTGACGATGACGGCGTCGGCCTGCGCCGGATCATTCACGATCTGGACGCCGCTCTTGAGCAGCGAGCCGAGCATGATCTCGGCATCCACCAGGTTCTTGGCGCAACCCAGGGAAATCAGCCCAACGCGACGGGGGGCGGGGGCAACCGCGGGGGCGGCTTTCGGCACTTTCATGGACGGGCAAAGTAGCCCCCGGACGGCCCGTTGAGCAATGCCGCTGTGGGAAACGCCGCCGTTTCGCACGAAATACGCCACCACAAGCCACCCGGCCGGTGGCCTTGACTAAAGGATGGCCGGTTCGGATAGTCCGCCGCTTGTTCGTAACCCCCGGCCACTCCGGGGGAACTTTGTTTTATGCCTACTTCGAAAGAGAAGAAGACCGCTGCCAAGGTGCCCGCCAAGAAGGGGGCAGCTCCGGCTGCAGCCCCGGCCAAGGCTGTTGCCCCGAAAGTTGCCGCCCCCAAAGCCGCCCCCAAGGCAGAAGCTCCTTCGAAGAAGCCAAAGGTTGCCCCCGCAGCCCCGCTGCGGCCCACCAAGGCCGGCAAGGATGCAGGCGGTCCGCCCACCGGTCCCGCGACGCCAGGAGCCGCAGAAGGCATCGACGCCAGCACCGTCAGCGCGTTCAAGAGCTCGTCCGGCGCCGACCTGACGGAAAAGATCAAGGAACTCGTCCGGCTCGCCCAGGAACAAGGCTACCTGACCTACGGCGACATCAACGATGCGTTGCCGGACAATTTGGTCACGGCCGAGGACCTCGACGAGATCTACATCAAGCTGCGCAACCTGGAGATCGACATTGTCGACCAGGCCGAAGTGGACCGGCCCAAGCCGGCCGAGCAGGAGGAGGAGCAACCCGACGACAAGGCCCGCCTCGACATCCTGGACGATCCGGTCCGGATGTATCTGAAGCAGATGGGCCAGGTGCCGCTGCTGACCCGCGAGCAGGAAGTCGAGATTTCCAAGCGCATCGAGGACAACGAGAACGAGGTCAAGCGCATCATCTACAGCTTCGGTTTCTCCGGTAAGGAGCACATCGCGCTCGCCGAGAAACTGATTTCCGAGCCCCCGAAGGAACGCTTCGACCGGGTGATCGTCGACAAGAAGATCGAGACCCGCGACGAGCATCTCAAGGCCCTCCGCAAACTCGTGAAGGATGTCCGCGCCATCGACCAGCAGGTCGACGCCAAGTGGGCGGAGCTGAACGAGGCCGGCAGCGCCTCCAAGCGCGAGAAGGTGCTCGTCGAATACAAGAAGATCGACGAGAAGCTCCAGAAGTCGTTCCCGAAGTTCTACTACAAGCAGAAGGTCATCGAGGAAATGTGCCTCGTCGCGGACAACATCCACGACAAGTTCCACACCAGCCTCAACACGATCCAGCAGCTCCAGCCGCAGAAGAAGGCGGCCCCGGTCCAGGCGATCATCCACGCCGAGGAGCAGAAGTCCCGCGCCTTGGAGCAGTTCGTGCGCATGACCTGCCAGGAGTATCTGGACGCCTTCAAGAGCCTGAAGAACTTCGAGCGCAAGGCGCTCCAGGCGAAGACCGAGATGGTGGAAGCCAACCTCCGCCTCGTGATTTCGATCGCGAAGAAATACACGAACCGCGGCCTGTCGTTCCTCGACCTGATCCAGGAAGGCAACATGGGCCTGATGAAGGCGGTCGAGAAGTTCGAGTATCGCCGCGGCTACAAGTTCTCCACCTACGCGACGTGGTGGATCCGCCAGGCGATCACCCGTTCCATTGCCGACCAGGCGCGAACGATCCGTATCCCGGTCCACATGATCGAGACGATCAACAAGCTGATGCGCGTGCAGAAGCAGTTGATCCAGGACTTCGGCCGCGAGCCGACCCCCGAGGAAATCGCGGACGAGATGCAAATGCCGGTGGACCGCGTCCGCGCCGTCCTGAAGATGGCCCAGCAGCCCATCTCGCTGCAAAGCCCGGTCGGCGACAGCGACGACACGAACTTCGGCGACTTCATCGAGGACAAGTCCGCGGAGAATCCGTCGGACATGACCAGCTACGCGCTGCTCAAGGAGCGTTTGGCCGACGTGCTCGACTCGCTCACCGAACGCGAACGCAAGGTGCTGGAACTCCGTTTCGGCCTGACCGACGGCTATAGCCGCACGCTCGAGGAGGTCGGCAAGCAGTTCAAAGTGACCCGCGAACGTATCCGCCAGATCGAGGCCAAGGCGCTCCGCAAGATGCGTCACCCTACCCGGCTCCGGCAGCTCCACGGCTTCCTCGAAGGCGAGGAAGCGCTGGTCTAGCCCGCTTCAAGAAAAGCCCCGCTTCGGCGGGGCTTTTTGTTTGGTGCCGGCCGGCGAAAAGCTGTTGCGGGAGGCCTACCCACTCCACACCTTCCGCGGCACATGAACGTCTTCGTCACCGGCGGCGCCGGTTACATCGGTTCGGTTTTCGTGGAGGAAGCCTGCCATGCCGGGCATCAGGTCACGGTCTTCGACAACCTCACCGAGGGTCACCGCTCCGCCGTCGATACGCGGGCCCGGTTCGTCCAAGGCGACCTCGCCGAAAGGGATCGCCTGGCCGACGCGGTCAAGGAGGCCGGAGCGGAAGCCGTCATCCACTTCGCCGCCAGCGCACTCGTCGGCGAGTCCATGACCAATCCGTCGAAGTATTTCCGGAACAACGTCGCCAACGGCGTGAACCT
>JBEISV010000129.1:0-10597 GCA_040375265.1 Verrucomicrobiales bacterium | reverse complement strand
TTCGGCGGGAGGCTTCGGCAGTTCGGGCATCGGCACGGTCAGGACGAAGCGGCCGTCTGGGTAAGCCACCGCGGTGGCGTTCTTCAGGAAGGTGCCAATGACCGAACGGACATTGCGGAGTTCGGCCGGCGCCAAGTTGGCCCGCTTGCGGCGAGCATCAATGATTGTGGGCGTCACATCCGCCCGCCAGCGGCCAAGGATTTTTTCGTCGTCGAACAGCGGGCTTTTACCGGTTTCGAGGTAGGTCTTGAAGTCCTTCAGGTCCAGCTTCGCGAGCACATCCTTCACGTCGGCGCTGGCGAGCAACGCTTGGGTTTGCGGATGATTGTGGATCGCCGTCAGGCCCGACCTGTCGTCCAGCAGCTTGAGGTATTCGGCGTCGCCCAAGACGGCCGTCAGTTCGGGGCGTTCCATCAGCGCGAGCAGCGGCGGATAGGTCAGAAACCGGGCGCGCACCGCGGGATTCTCGTGGATGAAGCCCAGCAAATTGACGATCTCGTAACGGCCGGCGGGAGTGGAGTCCAAGGCGGCAAAGGCGCGGTCCCAGCCGGTGGTGGCCATGTCGTTGCGGATCTGGCTGACCAACTTGGCCGGCGCCACTTCGAGGGATTCGTTCGAGATCTGGGTGGTCAGGTAGCCTTGGGAATACATCGGTTTGCCCGCCGCGAAGAACAGGATGACGCCGGCCAGCATACCCACGAACAGGCCCAGCGCCTTGTTCATCTTTTCGAACTGGTCCCGCGTGACGTCGTCTTCGCGATACTTGAAGTGCAGCTCCACCGGCTTATGGGCGGCGAATCCCGCGCCAAAGAAGATCAGCCAGACCACAAGGAAGCCCAGCGTCGCCGGCAGTCCGTAGAGCCACAGGGGGTTGCTGGTGGTCATCTTGGCAATGAGCGGCGTTAGGACGCCGCCGAGGGCCGAGGCAACCGCCAGGCCAATCAGCACTCCCAAGAGAGAAACCAGCGAACGGATGGCACCGGTTTGGAATCCAATCGCGGCAAAGCCGCCGACCAGCACGATCGCAAGCAACCAGATGAACATAGGCGCACGCTATTAAGCATGTTCCGTGCGTGCACGCTGAAAATTTCCGGAAAACCGCCCCATGAATCCACCGCCCCAGTCGTCCGGCTTCCTGCCGGGTTCCTTGACTTGCCCCCTCCCTTGGTCCGTAGCTTACCGCCCGATGATTCGTTGGCTCCTACGCCTCGCCCTGTTGCTGGTCTGCGTCCTGGCTTTGCCGCACCGCTGCCCGGCGCCCATCATTTACCGCGCGGGCGAAGGCTGGACCTACGAACCGGTCGGCGGCGACGGCGGCAAGTGGCGACGCAACCGCGCGAAGGAGCAGCTCCAGGTCGCCAAGGACCTGTTCGAGCAGAAGCAGTATCGCACCGCCCTCAAGGCCGCCCGCCGCGTGGTCACGGTCTGGCCGCTGTCCGACTACGCCGGCGAAGCCCAGTATTTGGTCGGCCGTTGCTACGAGGCTCGCCGGATGGACGAGCGCGCCTTCAAGGAATACCAGCGCGCCCTCTTCAATTATCCGAAGCTCGCCAGCTACGACGAGGTGCTGAAGCGCCAGTTCGACATCGCGACCCGGTTCCTCAATGGCCAGTGGTTCAAGCTTTGGGGCTACATTCCCTTCTTCCCGTCCATGGAGAAGACGGCTCAGTTGTTCGATTCCGTCCAACGCAACGGCCCCTTCTACGAAACCGGACCCAAGGCCCTGATGAACGTCGGCGCCGCCCGGGAAAAGCAGAAGGACTACCCGAAGGCCGTGAAGGCCTACAACAGTGCCGCGGACAAATACTCCGACCGCGACGCCGTGGCGTCCGACGCGCTCTATAAGGCGGGCATGGCCTGGTTCAAGCAGGCCAAGCAGGCCGAATACGACCAATCCATCGCCGGCAACGCCATCGGCACCTTCCAGGACCTCGGCGCGCTGTATCCGCAGGACAAGCGGCTGCCCGAAACCCAGACGCTCATCACCGAGATGCGGGCGGAACAGGCCCGCGGCGCGTTTGAGACGGCCAAGTTCTACGAACGCAAGAAGCGTTACCAGGGCGCGGTCGTCTACTACAACGAGTCCCTGCTTCGCGACCGCAACTCGCCGTTTGCCGAGGTGGCCCGTCAAAAGATCGAGGAACTCAAGCCGCGCGCCGAGAAACAGCAGAAGAAGATCGCCGACTTCGAGGCGGCCATCACCGCGTCCCGCGCCAAGAACGGCGGCACCAACCAGGTTCCCGACCAGGCGAAGGAACCCGCTCCCGCCAAGGTCCCATGAAACGCTGGTTGCAGCTCGGGTTGATCTCGTGGGTCGTGCTCCTGCTTGGAGCGGGCTGCGCCTACCGCTTGGGCCCGACGAATGGCAGCGACGCCCGCAGCCACAGCGTCCAGGTTCAGCTCTTCCCCAACCGCACCCTCGAACCGCGCCTGAGCGAGCCGGTCGCCCAAGCGCTGCGGCGTCAACTTGCGCAGGAAGGCACGTATCAGCTCGCCAGCCGGGGCGACGCCGATGTCTTGGTGTCCGGTGAACTCGTTCGCTACGAGCGCCGCCCGGTCAGTTTCCAGCCCAACGACATTCTTCAGGTCCGCGACTATGAGATTCGCCTCACTGCCCAGGTGAAGGCTGTCCGTAGTTCCTCAGGCGAAGTCCTGCTCGACCGTCAGGTCTTCGGTCGGACGCTGATCCAATCTTCCGATGACCAGGGCAGCGCCGAACGCCAGGGCGTGCCGCTGGCGGCCGACGACCTAGCGCGCAACATCACCTCGTTGCTCGTGGACGGGAAGTGGTGAAGGCCGGGCAACCACCATGGCCCAATTTCCCATGTCCCAACGAGCCTTCTCCCGGTTGCTGGTAAGCCTGGTCCTTGGTCACTGGTCCTTGGTCATTTCCGCCTTCGCCGCCGATTGGCCCCAGTGGCGTGGACCGAACCGCGATGGTTTCACGACGGAGACGTTGCCCGCCAGCTTCGCCACCGCGCCGAAGCAGCTTTGGCAGATTCCCGTTGGCCACGGCTACGCCGGCCCGGTCGTCGCGGGAAACCGGTTGCTCCTCGTCGCCGAGGCGGCGGGGCAGGAAACCGCCCACTGGCTCGCCACCGCCACCGGGCAGGTGCTGTGGGCCGAGGCGGTGGGCGAAACCTTCGCCGATGAATTTGAGCCCGGTCCGCGCTGCGTGCCCGTGCTGGACGGGGACCGCGCCTACACCCAGAGCTGTCGCGGCGAATTCCGCTGCCTGAACCTCAAGGACGGTTCCACCCGTTGGCGCTTCCACTTTCGCGACTACGGCGCCACCTGGTCCGAGGAGAAGAGCGGCGGCGTGGGGGCGGCCAATCGCCGGGGCAACAGCGGTTCCCCGCTCGTCCTTGGCGACCGTGTGCTGGTGCAGATCGGCAGCGTCGACGGCGCCAGTCTCGCCGCGTTCGACAAGCTCACCGGCAAGCTGCTCTGGAAGACCGCCAACGACCTGACCACCTATTCGTCACCCGTCGTCAGCACATTGGCGGGCCGGAGCCAGTTCCTGAGCGCCACCTGCGAAGGATTGCTCAGCGTGGCCCCCGAGAACGGTAGCGAACTTTGGCGGCTGCCGTTCAAGACCTACGCGAACCGAAACGTGCTGACGCCGATCGTCGCGGACGACACGGTCTATTTCGCCAGCCATTCGACCGGCTTTCGCGCCGTGAAAGTCACGCGCGACGGCGAAGCATTCCGCGCGGCCGACGTCTGGCTGAACCGAGACCTGAAGCTCAATCTCTCCACGCCCGTGTTGGTCCGCGGCCACCTCTACGGACTTGGCCCGGCCAAGAACTACGTCTGCCTCGACGCGGCTACCGGCACCGTTCGTTGGTCGCAGCCGGGATTCGATGCCGTGGCTTCGACCGTCACCGACGGCCGGCGCCTGCTAGTGACAAACGACAAAGGCGAAGTGCTCCTGCTTGCCGCCAACCCGGAACGGTTCGAGGAACTCGGCCGCTTCCAGGCGACCGGCAAGACGTTCAGCCATCCCGCCTTGGCCGCCGGCGTCCTCTACCTGCGCGACAGCCGGGTGCTGACCGCCTACCGGTTGCCCTGAGGAACGGTTGCTGGCTCTCGCAATCGAATTGCCGGAGTCCGCCACCAAAATGCCGGGAGATGTCTCCCTCCCCCACCGGACTTTCCGCTTGTCCCATTACGCTCCGCCAGAAACGAAAACTCTTCCGTGACGAATTGGCCGGGGCTTGGTCTGAGGGTGCGATTGCCCCATTTCATTCCGGCCGCCCAAATATGAAGCACAGGGTTGAAATTAGTTTGGCCTTCAGCGGCGGCGCCGTGTTGGCCACGCTGTGCACGAGCTTCGTGCTGCTCCGCTGGCACAAGGAGCAGTCCCAGCTTCTCTGGACACAATCGGTGGACAGCCAGCTACGGACGATTTCCCAACTCCAACGAGACCAACCGGGCGAGGCCCTTCGGCACCTGGAGCGCCGTCTCCCGAGCCTCGTGATGTCCGTGCACAGTTTCGGTCGCAACGCCAAAACGGATTCGGCCCTGCGGTCGGTCAAGGAGTTCTACGACGAGACCGGCAAACCCATCCCGCCGGAGATCGCTCCCATCCTGTCAGCGCACTGAGACGCGCTTTCCGCTTTGCACTTGGCGCGCCGGCCCGTTCCCTTACGTCCTTCAATGAAGCTGTTGGTCCTCGGTTCGGGCGGCCGTGAACACGCCCTGGTTTGGAAACTCGCGCAGTCGCACGACGTCACACAGATGTTCGTCGCGCCCGGCAATGCCGGCACCGCCAGCGAACGCCTCGCCGCCAACGGCGCTCCGGTGCAAAACGTGCCCATCGGCGCCGAAGACATTCCGGCCCTCGTCGCGTGGGCGCAGGCGAACCGGCCCGACTTCACCGTGGTCGGGCCCGACGGTGCGCTCGGTGCGGGCGTCGTGGACGCATTCCAAGCCGCCGGCTTCAAGATCTGGGGACCGAACCAACGCGCCGCCCAGTTCGAGGCCTCGAAGGTTTTCTCGCAGGACTTCATGGAGCGCCACGGCATCCCGACCGCGAAGTCGGGCACCTTCGCCGATCCGGCGGCGGCGAAGCGCTTCTGCGCGACGCTCGGTGGCCGCTGCGCGGTGAAGGCCGACGGACTCGCGCTCGGCAAGGGCGTGCTGCTCGCCGGCAACGTGGCCGAAGCCGAACGCGCCGTGGACGAAATCATGGTGGACAAGGCCTTCGGCAGCGCCGGCGCGCGCGTGGTCGTGCAGGAGTTCCTTGAAGGCATGGAAATCTCCCTGCACGCGCTCTGCGACGGACGGACGGCGAAACTGTTTCCCACGGCACAGGACCACAAACGCGCACTCGACGGCGACCAGGGCCTGAACACCGGCGGCATGGGCACCTATTCACCCGCGCCGTTCCTGACGGACGCCGAACTCGCCGACGTGGGCCGGCAAATCCTGAATCCGTGGCTCGCCGGCTGCGCGGCCGACGGCATTGATTTCCGCGGCCTGCTGTATCCGGGCGTGATGCTCACGAAGTCCGGCCCGAAGGTGATCGAGTTCAACGCGCGCTTCGGCGATCCCGAGACACAAGTTTATCTGCCCCGACTTGAAAACGACCTCGTGGAACTGCTGCTCGCCAGCGCCGAAGGCCGGCTGGCTGACGTGGAGCTGAAATGGTCAGCAAACGCCTGCGTGTGCGTGGTGCTGGCCAGCGGCGGTTACCCGGGCAGCTACGCCAAGGGCAAGGTCATCCACGGACTCGACCAAGCCGACGCGTTGCCGGGCGTGAAGGTGTTCCACGCCGGCACGGCGACAAAGGACGGCCAGACCGTCACCAGCGGCGGCCGCGTGCTCGGCGTGACCGCATGGGCCCCGACACTGCGCGCAGCCCGTGACCAGGCCTACGCCGCCGCCAACGTGATCTGCTTCGAGGGCATCCAGTATCGCCGCGACATCGCTGCGAAGGGGTTGGCTGAACGATGAGGTAGCGCAGGTTGGCAACCTGCTGTTTCGCCGACTGGCAGTCGGCTAACGTCGGTCCTTCGACGCGTGCAGATTGCCAATCCGCGACACAGCAGACTGCCAGTCCGCGCTACGGAGCCCAGCGTTCCAACCGCAGGCTTCGCCTTGGATTGATTCTCCCCTAACTTCCCGCCGTCACGATCATGGCCACTCGCACCTCCCGTCCTTCCAGTCCGAAGAAGCTGATCCGCCCGCTCGTTCACGCGCTGCATGCCTACGTGCCGGGCGAACAGCCCAAGCTGAAGGGCCTCATCAAGCTCAACACCAACGAGAATCCCTACCCGCCGTCGCCGAAGGTGCTCGCTGCGACCCGCGCCGCCGTGGACGGGCGCCTGCGGCTGTATCCGAACCCGACGGCGCAGGCGTTGCGCGAGAAGCTGGCGGCGCTGCACGGCTGCGGCCCGGAAAACATCATCGTGGGTAACGGTTCCGACGAACTGCTGGCGCTGGCGGTGCGGGCGTTTGTGGAACCCAAGGATTCCTACCGGACGGCCGATCTGCACGAGAACGAATACGTGCTGGTCGATGAATCCCGCACCCGCGTCCAATACTTCTGGCCCAGCTACTCGCTCTATCCCGTGCTGGCCGAGACGCACGGCGCCGTCACGAATGCCGTGCCGCTCAATGCCGACTTCGGCCTGCCGTCGGTCGCGGAGTTGAAGCGGGGCAAACAATGGGACTTCCGCGCGGCGCTGACGTTCGTCACCACGCCCAATGCGCCCAGTGGGCGCGGCTTCAGCACGGCCGAACTCGACGCACTCTGCACCGCGATGAAAGGCGTGACGGTGCTCGACGAAGCCTACGTGGATTTTGCCCCGGAAACCGCCCTCGCCCTCGCGCTCAAGCATCCGCACGTCCTGATCTCGCGGACCTTTTCCAAGGCCTACTCGCTGTGCTTCCAGCGCGTGGGTTATTTCGTCGGGCATCCCGAGCTCATCGCGGCCCTCGACAAGGTGCGCGACAGCTACAACGTCAACGGCCTTGGCCAGGTCGCGGCGCTCGCGACGTTAGGCGACCTCGGCTATTACCGCCGGAATTTCAAACACATCATCGCCACCCGCGAACGCCTGCGGCGCGAACTGACCGGACTCGGCTTCGAAGTCCTGCCGTCGGCAACGAACTTCCTGCTCTGCCGCCCGCCGGGTTTGCCCGCCAAACAGTGGCTCGAGGAACTCCGGGCGCGGAAGATCATTGTCCGCTGGTTCAGCGCGCCGGAGGTGAACGCGTTCATCCGCGTCACCGTGGGCACCGACGCCGAGGCGGATGCCCTGCTGAAGGCGGTCCGGGCGATCGGGCGGTGACGCAATGAAACGACCGGGGGCCGGGCCGGTCCAAGGTTCCGTGGCCGGACGTGTTTCAACCTTGCCCCCGTAGTGGCACCGGCGCCTCGCCGGTGTCCGGTCCACCAGGCGCCCTCGCTTGGTGAACGGCAGGCGAGGGCGCCTGCCGCACCGGTGACAGCCGAGACGGCTATCCCACTAAGGGAGGCAGTGCCCCCGCGGTTGCTTCGAACAGGGCTTGGCTTGCCACGTCCCGGCCGCTGCCTACGCTCGCCCCCAAGTTATCCCATGAACACCGAGGAACAGATCAGCCGATTCCGTGAAACCTACGCCGCCGTGCGCGCCGAGATCGGCAAGGTGATGGTCGGCCAGGACGAGATCGTGGACGGCACCCTGACCGCCATCCTCGGGGGCGGCCACGTGTTGCTCGAGGGCGTGCCTGGCCTTGGCAAGACGCTGCTCGTGCGCACGCTCAGCGAGGTGCTGGAACTCAGCTTCAGCCGCATCCAGTTCACGCCCGACCTCATGCCGGCCGACATCCTCGGCACCAACCTCGTGATGGAAGACGCCGATGGCCGGCGGGCATTCGAGTTCCAGAAGGGACCGGTGTTCGCCAACATCGTCCTCGCCGACGAAATCAACCGCGCCACGCCGAAGACGCAGTCCGCGATGCTCGAGGCCATGCAGGAGAAGCAGGTTACCGCCGGCGGCGCCAACCGGCCGCTGCCCAAGCCGTTCTTCGTGCTCGCGACGCAGAATCCCATCGACCAGGAAGGCACCTACCCGTTGCCCGAGGCGCAGCTGGACCGCTTCTTCTTCAAGCTCGTGGTCGGCTACCCCACGCGCGAGGAGCTGACCGAGGTGCTCAACCGCACGACCGAGGGCGGCAAGGTCACGCCGGACAAGGTGCTCGACGGTCCCGGCCTGGTCGCGCTGCAGCAATTGGTCCGCGAAGTGCCGATCGCCAGCCACGTGAAGGATTACGCCGTGCGGCTGGTGCTCGCGACCCATCCGAAGACCGAGACCGCCGCGCCGATCTCGAACCAATACCTGCGTTTCGGCAGCAGCCCGCGCGGCGCCCAGGTGCTGATCCTGGCCGGCAAGGTCCGGGCGCTCACCCACGGGCGGTTCAACGTGAGCTTCGACGACCTCGCGGCCGTCGCCACCCCGACCATGCGTCACCGGCTCATCCCGAACTTCGAGGCCGAGGCGGAAGGCGTGACCACCGACCTGATCATCGCGCAGATCCTCAAGGATGTGCCGCGGGACGCGACGGTGGCGGTGTAGCCGGAACCGGCGGGCCGATGAAGAACCCAAACGTCCTGAACTGGGTCGCCGCTGTCGCCTGCCTCGTTTGCGGGCTGCTTTTGGTGGCGACATTGGCGCTGTTCAGGAGGTGGGATGAAATCCCGTTGCCGCTGTTTCAGGTAGCTACCGGCTTTGCCTTGGTCGGATCCCTAGTTTGTTTGGTGGGGGCGGCCATGGCGCAACTTCGCCTTCTGGAGAATGCCGCTGCTTGGATCGTTTCCCTCAGCCTTGGCATGTGTGTCCTTGCAGCCGGAGCTTTGGCTATTCAGCTGGCCCCGTTCGTCATCAAGATTGATTCCCCGCGGACTGTCGTCGGACCGGCAATGCCGCGCTGAACGCCTTCAATCTCTCTCTGCGACCTGGAAGCGAGGCGTTGGTTTTGGCCTCTCGGGAATCACAGCCCTCGGGGTCCTTCCTTCATCGACCAGCCGCTGCGTTGGGGCCTAGCCTGCGGCCGTGCCGGCCTTGGACTTCCAGTTCATCAATGGGGCGTTGCGTTTCCCGGCGCTGCGACTGTGGCTGGACCCGCATGACCGCGTCGGGCCGGACGATCTGGTGTTCGTCTCGCACGCCCATTCCGACCACACCGGCCGGCACGCGCGGGTGGTCTTCACCGAGCCCACCCAGCAGCTCATGCGCGCGCGGGTCAGCGGCCAGCGCGCCGAACACGTCCTCGCCTACGGGGAACGGCGTGCCTTGGCGGAATTCGGCGGTCCGGCCGAGCCCGTGGCCCACCTCACGCTGTTGCCCGCCGGGCATGTGTTGGGATCCGCCATGTCGCTCGTCGAGTGCGGCGGCGAATCGCTGCTCTATACGGGCGACTTCAAGCTGCGTCCGGGCCTGAGCGCCGAGCCGTGCGAACCGGTCCACGCCGACACGCTGGTGATGGAAACGACCTTCGGCCGGCCGGAGTATGTGTTGCCCCCGACGGAACGCATCGTGGCGGACATCGTGACCTTCTGCCAGGACACGTTGGCGGACAATCAGGTGCCCGTGCTGCTGGGCTACTCACTAGGCAAGGCTCAAGAACTCCTGGCCTGCCTCGCGGACGCCGGCCTGCCCGTGATGTTGCAGGAACAGGCCGCCAAGCTGACCCGCATCTACGAGGGATTCGGCCAGAAGTTTCCCGAGTGGCGCCACCTCAAGCCCGCCGCCGCGGCCGGCCATGTCGTGATCGCGCCGCCGGGCGGGGCGACGGCGAAGCTGCGCGAACAATTCCCCGGCTGCCGGCTGGCCATCGCCACGGGTTGGGCGCTGGACCCGGGCTGCCGGTATCGCTACCGCGCCGACGCGGCGTTTCCGCTGAGCGACCACGCGGACTTCCCCGATCTCGTGGAATTTGTCCGCCGGGTGGCGCCGAAGCGTGTGTTCACGCTGCATGGCTTCGCCGCGGACTTTGCCACCCACCTGCGCGGACTGGGTTTCGACGCCCAGCCGCTGGTGGCGGCCCCGCAGCTGGAACTCGGACTGGGTTTCACGCTCGGCCGCGCCTGACCCAAGGGCGCGGCCGACCGCGGTTCGCCGTGTGGCCGGCTTACCGGGGCGGGGTCGTGTTGAGCACTTCGAGGTCGAGTTCGCCGGGTTTGGGTTTCATCGCCTGGAAGGCCTGCCGTTGTTCGGGCGTGAGTTCCGCTTCCACCTCGGCGGCGAGGCGGCCAATGACGTTCGTGGTCTTGGCCAGGGTTTCCCGGCGGATCGCCTGGAGCTCCCGCACAGCGCGGTCGAGGTGCGCCTGCACTTTCGGGCCCTGTTCGGGCGTCGGTTTCACGAGACGTTCAAACTCCCGCGAGACGTGCTCGTTCCAGTTGGCGGGATTGTTCCGCGAATCCAGTTCGGTCCGCGCCCAGCGCCGGCCGATCAGGCCGCCGACGAAAGCGCTGACGAGGGCGAGCGCGACCAGATCGGCGACGATGCGCGACTGTTTCCTCATAACTTCCAGAACACTTGGGCCACGGTGTTTTCCACGCCCGTGCGCCCGAGCGTCGGCGGGCGCCGCGCGGAGAATTCCAGCG
>JBEISV010000311.1:0-5728 GCA_040375265.1 Verrucomicrobiales bacterium | reverse complement strand
CCTCCGGACCCGTGTGGCAGAAGCCGTCGCGGTAGAAACCGGTGAGCGGATCGCGGCAGCAGGCTTGCAGCGGCGTGCCGAGGACATTGGAAGCCATGCGCGACGTTCGCGGCGAATCCCGGCGGGTCAAATCCCGCGGGGCATCGGCGCTTAACGTTTTCTGCGGATCCAGCCCTGAATCGCGGCAGCGCCGACACCGAACAGTGACCACATGGACGGTTCGGGCACGGCGGGCAGCGGACTGAAGGTAACGTCATCGAGGACGTGGAACTTGGCGTCCGGCCAGCCGGTAACGGGTCCACCCGGCTGTCCTGGATAGTTACCGAAGCTAAAGAACTCGAAGCGCAGTTCAACCGTCTGGCCAGCGAAGAGGCCGACGTCCACGTTGAAGTAGTCGAGGGACTCAGCACCCGGTAGCGCGCCCGGACGGCTCTCGGCGAAATGAACCAGACGTTCAACACCGCCGAGGTAAACTTTGAAACTGCTCGGACCCGCATGGAGAAAACGCAGCGACTGAGCGTCAGCGGGGACGTCGCCAGTCTGCATCAGGGCAAAGCCGGGCGGAACTCCGCTGCCGGAATCCGGCTGCGCCGATGGCCAGATGCCGAGCGAAAACCCGCCGACCACCGGAACCTCGGACGGGTTCGCAGGTTGGCGTGTGTTGCGATAGTCACGGTCGAGAATACTGGCGTTGCCTTCAAACGGCTGTGTGTAGTTATGCCCAATGGGCTGTCGAACCACCCATCCCGGGGTCATCCAAGCACTTCCAGTCCCGGTGTGCGGCGGCGACGGCAAACCGGTTAAGTCCGGACTATCGAATCCAAGATTTTGAAACGGCGCTGCAAATGGCCGTGCGATCAAGCAGATCGCCGCATAGATCGTAGCGCCAATCACGGCGCTTCGAACGGTTCGCCCAAATGAGCAAGAAAACCAAGGCCGCCCGACTGAGGCCGGTGCTTCGGTATTCTGCCAATTATCAAGTCGAAGATTCATCGGGATAAACCTGGGCGTCGCAGAAGGAATTGATTCGTTCACCCCCGGTTCTTCACCGGCCGGAAGGGTTGGATCCAGCTAGCGAAGGCGCCGAGACGGCGGGTTTGGATCCAGACCCGGCCCTGGCCGCGGAACCGGCACACGAGCCCTTCGCCGGAGAAGAACAGCGACTTGTAGCCGCCGATCCGGCCGACCTCGTATTGCAGGCTGTCGGTGAAGGCGACGACGTGGCCGGTATCCACCACGTAGCTGCCGTTCACGTTCACGCAGAACATCGCGCCGTAGGTGTTGAACCACAGGTCGCCCCGGCCGGAACAGCGCAGCAGGAACAGCCCTTCGCCGCTGAAGAAGCCCTTCCAGCCCTGCCACTTGCTGTCGAGGGTGACCTCGGGACTGCTGGCCACGTAGCCGCTGCTCTGGAGGAACAGCCCGTCGCCGTCGAGATAGACGTGCTCCAGGTCGCCGGGTGCGCCCGGCGCGATGCCGATGCTCGCCGGTCCGCCGGCGGCGGTGAACTCGTTCACGAAGATGTTTTCGCCGGTGAGGAAGCGGGTCAGGCCGCCGCGCATCCGGGTCTTCATCTGGAGGTTGGTGTCCATCGTGGCCATGGCCGAGGCCTCGACCTTGAGGGTGCGGTTGGCCGGGACCTGCACGGTGAGGAACGCGAAGTCGGGCCGGCCCTCGATCTGGTATTCGAAGTCGCGGCGCGGGTCGGCGGTCTGCGCCGGGCTCAGGAGCGCCGAGGTCGCGGCGATGAGCGGCGGCGGGCCGGCCAGCACAGGCGGCACCCGGGGCGGCGCCGGCGGCACGAGCGCGGGCGACTGGCTGGCGAGCACCCAGTCGGTCAGGCCCTCGTGGAACACGTGGTCGGTGGGCTTGAGGTCACCGGCGGCATACATCTGGCGGACCTGTTCCAGTGGGAACGGGCCTTCCTGGACGCCATTGCGGAAAAGATGGATTTGCATGGGCGATGCGGGATGCGGGGTTCAGCGGGGTTTCAGGTTCGGGCCGACTTCGAGGCCGAAGCCGCGGGCGTTGTGGCTCTGGCACCACACGGTGCCGCGGCCGGAGAAACGGCAGACGAGGCCTTCGCCGCCGAAGATGGCGGTGGCCCAGCTGCCGCCGGCCTTGGTGATCTTGAAGTTGAGCGTCTCCTGGAACGCGACGATGTGGCCGGTGTCCACGATGTATTCGCCGTCCACCTCGACGGCATAGATGGCGCCGAAGCTCGACAGGATGACCGGGCCGGTGCCGCTGAGGTGCAGCCAGAACGCGCGTTCGCCGGAGAGGAACGACTTGAAGCCCTGCCAGCCGAAACTGACGTTCACGCCGCTCTCACAGGCCACGAACGAGCCGGCCTGGACGACGAGGTTTTCGCCCCGCAGATCGTAGCGGAGCATGTCGCCCGCGAGCGTGGCCGCGAGGAACACTTCGCCGCCGGTGGCGCCCGCGGAGAAGTGGTTCAGGAAGAGCGATTCGCCGGCCAGCATGCGCTTGAGTCCCGCCATCACGGAACCCGACTCACGCTTATGCGTGGTCGTGGTCAGCGTGAGGGCGTCGCTCATGGCGATCATGGCGCCGGACTCGGTGGTGAGGTGTTCGCCGGGCGCGAGGAACACGCGGGCGGCAGCATTGCCGGGCCGGGAGAGCAGTTCGATGTCCATGGCGGTTCAGATGCGAGGATTGAGCCAGCTGGCGAGCCCGCTGAGGCTGCGGGTCTGGATGACGACCTTGCCGCGGCCCTCGACGCGGGTGACGAAACCTTCGCCGCCGAACAGGCTGGAGAAGATTCCGCCGGCGAGCTGGAGCTTGAGCTTCAACTGCGGTTCGTAGGCCACGAGATGGCTCGTATCGACGATGTATTCGCCCTCGACCTGGCGTTCGAGGAGTTCGCCGTAGGCGCCATACCAGAGCGTGCCGGTGCCGCTGACGGTGAGCTTGAAGAAGCCTTCCCGCGCGATGCCGCTCACGAACCCGGCCCAGCGGAGGCCCAGCTTCAGCCCCGGCGTGGACGCGACGTAGGCGCCGGGCTGGAGGCAGATCGTCTCCCCGTTGAGGCGCACCTCGCGCATGTTGCCCGGCGTGGTCTGGACGAGCGTGACGCGGCGCGGGGCGTTGGTGGTGTTGGTGAACGTGTTCACGAACAGCGTCTCGCCCGCGAGGAACTTCTTCGCGAGGCCGGAGAACAGGCCGCCGTTGAACGAAGCCTTCATCGCGAGGTCGGCACTCATGCTCGACATGGCGTCCGACTCCGCGACGACGCTTTCGCCGGGGTCGAGGTCAACGTGCAGGTAGGCGAACGACGGTGCGCCCGCGATGGTGGTGTTCATGGTTTTTCGGTTTTGTCCGGCAGGGCCGAGTTGGTCGGGGCGGAATCAGGCTGGGAAAGTTGCGCGCGGACGGCCTGCTGGAAGGCCTTGAAGTCCACCGCGGCCCGGGTGAAGCCGTCCTGCCGCGGCGAGGCCGCCAGCATGGCTTCGAGATGTTGCGCCCGTTCGGCGGTGGCGGGATGCGTGCTGAGGAACCCCAGGGCATCGAGCGCCGCGCCACCGGGCACCTGCGCCTTCAGCTTGGCCTCCTCCTGGCGCAGCTTCTCGAAGAAGGAAATCATGCCGCGCGGATCAATCCCGGCCGCTTCGAGGGACCGGAAACCCACTTCGTCCGCCTCGCGTTCATGGTCCCGGGAGAACTTCTGCGTCAGCAGGAACGGGGCATTGTTCACCAGGATCGCGGCCACACCCGAGACGTCGCCCAGGAAGAGCGAGACCGTCGCGTAGAGCCCCAGGCCCTGGACAATGCCCCGCACGCCATGCTGCCGGGTCACGTGGGCCAGTTCGTGTGCCAGCACGCCGAGGACTTCCTCCGGCGAATCGGCGGCGAGGAGCAGGCCCGTGTGCAGCACGACCTTGCCGCCCGGGAGGGCAAAGGCATTCAGCGAGGCATCCTCCACGACATGCAGGGTAAACAGATGGCGGTCCAGCGGGACCGCCTTGAGCAGCGGCGCCGCGAGTTGCTGGAGCGAATCGGTCACCGCCGGATCCGTGATGAACTTCTTCCCCAGGCTGAAGTGGACAAAAGCCGCCTCGCCAAGTTTCTGCTCCCAGGCGGCCGGCACCTGCCCCGCGATCTTCTCCACCATGGAGTCCTTCGCCAGCCACAGGCCCGCCAACGCCAAGGCAACGGCCACCGCCACCGCCAACACGAGGCTCCGGGCCGCGAAATGCCGCCGGCGAATCTGGCCGCGCGCCTGCCCCAGCGTGGGATTCTGGGCAAAGGCCGGATGCTCCAACACCGCCCGATCGGACGTGAACACGCTCACGCCCGGGGCGCTGGCATGCTCGAAGAAAATCAGACGGTCGCTCGCCCCACCGAGCCGGACGGAGACGCCGTCCAAGGGCAGCGAAAACGCCACCGATTCCCCCGCGAAATGAACCGCACCGCCGTCGAGCCGCAGCGTGCCGGCGACCCGGCGGGTCCCTTGGCTGGGATGAAAGGCCCCGGCGGCAAACGAGGAGGCTGGGGAGAGTTCCGGCATGGCAGGCAGAGTTGGGCCGCGAGGAATGACACGCGGGACGCGCGGACGGTGTGGGAATCACGCAGCCGCTTCAACCCGGAAACCAACCTGCGGTGGTCAACCGGCGGGCCGCTGGCCCATGGGTTCAGACGGACCTTCTGACGAGTCCTGTGGCCCGGGATTGAACTGGCCGGAGGCATCCGCCAGGACCACGCTCCGGCCATGTTCCTCCGCTGGTTCCTGCTGCTCGGCCTGGCCATTTTGCTGCCAGGTTTCGCCCACGCGGCGCCCGTGCTTTCCTGGACCAACACGCTGCTGACCGTCCGCGATCCGCGCCTGCCCGGCGGCAAGCTGGAGGTCTGGTATCTGGAAGCCTTCTGCCGCGGCGGCGGCCACGCCCGAAAGTGGGACCAAACTCGCGTGCAGCATCAGACCACGGTGACCTTCGCCGCCCAGGACGGATCGGAGCTGCGCTTCCGCACGCTCGTGGAAACCAACGTGGAAGTGCTCCACGAAGTCCGCGCCGGCGAAGACGGCCTCGACCTGACCTTTCTCCTGACCAACCGCGGGACCGCCCAGTGGGACATCAAATGGTTCCAGCCCGCCTGCGTCCGGGTGGCCGAATTCACCGGCCGCGATCAGCAGGGTTACCTCGACCGGAGTTTCGTGTTCACGGAAAGTGGGCTCACGTCGCTCAGCCGGATGCAGCGGACGGGCAACGCGCTTTACCTCGGCGGCCAAGTTTACCTCCCCGCGGGGATCCGCGAAGTCGACGCCAATCCGCGTCCCGTGGCCCGCAACCGCGTGACCAACGGCCTGATCGGCTGCATTTCCGACGACGACCGCTGGCTGCTCGCCATTGCCAGCGACCGGACGTTCGAGCTGTTCGAAGGCGTCTACGTCTGCCTGCACAGCGACCCGCTGATCGACGGCCTGAAGCCCGGCGAATCCAAACGCCTCCGGCAACGAATCTACCTCCTGCCCAACGATCCCGCCGCGCTGCTCCGCCGTTACCGGGCTGACTTCCCCCGGCCCGACGCGGCCTGGTGAGGGGCCGGGGCCGGGATGCCGGGCGGGCGGCGTCGGCGATTCGCACCCCGATTTGGCAGGCACATCGCCCGTGCTAAAGTGAAGATAGATGATTGTGACGTCTGACCGTTCCTGGCACGCACTTCCCGTCGAAGAGGTCTTCACCTCCGTTGGCAGCTCACCCACGCAGGG
>JBEISV010000596.1:0-2671 GCA_040375265.1 Verrucomicrobiales bacterium | reverse complement strand
CGACCCCGACAACCGCCTGCTCGCGCGCATGAACCGCACGCGGCTCGACGCCGAATGCCTGCGCGACGCGATGCTCCAGGTCAGCGGCCGGCTCGACCTGCGCATGGGCGGGCCGGGCGACTACCAGTTCGATCTCCAGCCGGGCATCCACGTCACGCCGCGGGTGGACTACACGCAGTTCGACGTGGACTCCGCCGCCGGCCGCCGCCGCAGCGTGTATCGCTTCCTGTTCCGCACGCTGCCCGACCCGTTCATGGACGCGCTCGACTGTCCGGCCGGCGACCAGCTCACCGCCGCCCGCAATAACAGCGTCACCGTCCAGCAGGCCCTCGCGCTGTGGAACAACGCCTTCGCCGTCCGCCAGGCCGAACATCTCGCCGCCCGCCTGGCAGCCGAGGCAAACTCGGTCGAAGCCCAGATCCAACGCGCCTTCGAACTCACCCTCGGCCGGGCCGCCACCGCCGGCGAACTGGCCGACTTCACCGCGCACACCCAACAGCACGGACTGGCGAACTGCTGCCGGCTGCTGTTCAACAGCAACGAGTTTGTCTTTGTGAATTGAACAGAAGGGAACGGAGAAAACGAAGACAGCGAGGGGACCACAGTGCATCCGAAATTTCCACAGGCAGACAAGTTGAGCGGCGAGATCATCGGAGCCGCGATCGAAGTCCATCGCCTGATGGGGCCGGGGCTGTTGGAGAACATCTACGAACGGTGCCTCCTGCGGGAACTCGAGCTCCGGCAGTTGCCAACGACCCGCCAGAAGGTTGTTCGCATCGAGTTCAAGGGCGTCACTTTCGAGGAATCGCTCCGTTTCGACGTGCTGGTGGCCGACTGCGTATTGGTCGAACTCAAGGCCGTCCAGGAGGTGCTGCCCATCCACAAGGCCCAACTCCTGAGCTACATGAAGCTGCTCGATGTGCCGCTCGGGCTGCTCATCAACTTTCACGAAGCCAGATTGGTGGATGGCGTCCACCGCTTGCTGCTACCCGGAGCCAACCGATGAAGATCACTTCTGCGCCTTCCTCTTCGTTGGCTCCGTTTCGTTCTGTTCATGAGTTGGGAACATTCAACAGATGGAAACAGAGCGAACGAAGGCGCAATATTGGCCTTGGCCTCGGCCACCACGTTTCGGGCTCGGATGGTTCTCCGTAAACCAATGGCTGCGTGATCATGACCTCCTCCCCTTCGTTCTCTCCGTTCCCTTCTGTTCAATCCCGCCGGGCCTTTCTCTCCCGTCTCGGCGGCGGACTCGGCGGCGCCGCGTTGGCCCAGTTGCTCGGCGCCGACCATCTGCTCGCCGACGATCCAGCATCGGGCATCCAGCATCCAGCATCTCGCCCGCTTCCCCACCACGCACCCCGCGCCAAGCGCGTCATCCAGCTCTTCATGAACGGCGGGGCGAGCCAGATGGATCTGTTCGACTACAAGCCCGCCCTGTTCCAGCGGGCCGGGGAGTCGTTCAATCCGGGCAGCGGCGACCGGGTCGAGGCGCCCACCAGTGAACCGGGCAAGGTGCTCAAGCCGCCCTTCGAGTTCCGCCAGCACGGCCAGTCCGGCCGCTGGGTAAGCAGCCTGCTGCCGCACCTCGCCGGCTGCGTGGACGACCTCGCGTTTCTCATGGCGATGCAGTCGCGCACCAACGTCCACGGGCCCGGCAGCTACCTAATGAACACGGGCTTCCTGCTGCCCGGCTTCCCGAGCTTCGGCGCGTGGGTTAGCTACGCGCTCGGCAGCGAAAGCGACAACCTGCCGGCGTTCGTCGTTCTGCCCGACACCAAGGGCCTGCCCTACAACCAGCGCGGCAACTTCAGCGCCGGCTTCCTGCCCGTGACGCATCAGGGCACCGTCATCTCGACGGCCGGCGCCACGCCGATCCACGACCTGCGCGCGCCCGCTTCCGCCCGCTACCTCACGCCCGAAGCCGACCGCGACGGACTCGCGCTGCTGCAAAAGCTGAATCGCCAGCATCTCGCCGAGAACCCCGCCGACTCACGCCTCGAAGCCCGCATCCAGGCCTACGAACTCGCCGCCCGGATGCAGCTCAGCGCGCCCGAGGTCTTCGCGCTCGACGGCGAGACCGAGGCCACGCGCCGCCTCTACGGCCTCGACGACAAGCTGACCGGGGACTTCGGCCGGCGCTGCCTGCTCGCGCGGCGGCTGGTCGAACGCGGCGTGCGTTTCGTGCAGGTGTGGAGCGGCGCGGGCGGGCCTACCGGCAATTGGGACAACCACGCGAACATCCAGAAGGAACTCCCGCCCATGTGCGCCGCCACCGACCAGCCGGTCGCCGCGCTGCTGCGCGACCTCAAGGCGCGCGGCCTGCTCGACGACACGCTGGTGCTGTGGAACACCGAGTTTGGCCGGATGCCCTTCGCGCAGAGCAGCGAGGGCCGCGACCACAACGGCGGCACGTTCGTCGGCTGGATGGCCGGGGCCGGCGTGAAACCCGGCGTGGCGCACGGCGAAAGCGACGAGTGGTCCTGGAAAGCCGCGCGCGACGTGACCACCAACTACGACTTCCACGCCACCGTCCTGCACCTGCTCGGCCTCGACCACGAACGCCTGACCTTCCGCCACAACGGCGCCAACCGTCGCCTCACCGACGTGCATGGCGAGGTGATCCGGCCGGTGCTGGCCTGAACGCCGGCCGCCCGCCACCTGCACCTGT
>JBEISV010000491.1:0-3575 GCA_040375265.1 Verrucomicrobiales bacterium | reverse complement strand
GCAGTTCATTTCTTCAGGAGTTCAAGGGCTTCACGTTCGATCGGATTGGCGGCTTCAATGGCCAGCGCGCTTTGCCGACGTTGCTCCAGCGCGGCGCGGACGGTCAGTGAACGAGTCGCGATGTAGATGGCGTCGCGGCTTCGGGTGTCCTCAATGATCACGTCCTGTGCGGTGCGGCGCCATTTCGTTTCATGAATGCCGTCGGCATCGACGCGGAAGACCTCCTTGGGCGAGCGCAGCCAGGCCGGCAGGGCAAAGGCGAAGGCCGCCGGGCGTGGCGGTCCGAACCGGAAGACGTTCTCCTTCGCGTCGGCGACATAGGCGGTATCGAGGGCGAAGAGCAGCGCCGCCTCCGGCGCGGCGATGGAGGCCAGGTCCCAGTCGGGCTGACCGGCGCGGGTCCGGCGCTCGGAGCGGTAGGAGTCGCCCTGGAGGAGGAACGGTTCGAGCATCCGGATCTCGCGGCCGATCCGCGTCATCGGTTCCCAGGTGTCGGGAAACATCAGCAGGGACTTCAGGCTGAGGTTGAACCAGTAGAGCGAGGTGATGCGCGTGGACAGCGCGTGTAACGCCTGGGCGCGGAGTTCATCCGGCGTCGGCGAACGGCGGGAGCGGCCGTCCCAGCCGCCGCCCCAGCCGTCATGCGGCCCTTGCGACCAATACGCACAGGGCATCGGCCGGTTGAGTTCGCGCAGTGACCGGCACATGTCGCCAATCGTCTCCAGGGGCGCGCCCCAACGGATCTTCCGGCCGCCCCAGCGGTCATACTGGTTCCAGGCGTCCGGGGACGGGGCGACCACGCGGTAGGCGTCATAGTGCGGGTAGTCGGACAGTCCCGCATACCAGCGCCAGATGCGTTCCTCGCTGTGCGTGACCGTCGTCGCCAAGCGACTGGTGCGGTAGGGGAGCAGTTGGTCGAACACCTCCTGCGGCGGCACCGGCCGGCCACCGCCGTATTGCGGTTCACCGAGAAACTCCACCGCGTGGATCTTGGGAAGCCATGCGTCGGTGTCGAACTTCGCGACCGGGTCCAGTTTGTTGAACAGCTTGAGCGGCCAGCGCTCGTAGAGCGCGGGATTGTCGGTGTAGCCGCCGACCTCGCCGATGTGGCCGGCATTGACATGCAGGTGGGTGAGGAGCTGGAGATAGGCCGCATTGGCCAACTGCGTCCCGACCCAGCCGCCGCTGATGTCAAAGGCCTCGCGTTTGATCCGCAGATGCGCCCACAGCGGCCCCGCACTGGTGGTTAGTTCCAGCGCGGCGTAGGTCAGGGGCAACCGGGGGCCGCGAACCCTGACGAAGCCCTTGTCACCGGCCGGCACACTCGCCGACACCGCCATCGGTTCCTGCGGCCAGAGCACCGGCCACGAACTGCCGTCCTTCGGCAGCCAGAGGCGCAGCGCGGACAGCTTCAGCTCCTCCAGCGCTTCGTTGGCCACGTGGAGCACGACTGTGTCCGGCCGCACCGCGGCGTCATCTGCTAGGAAGGTGGCGGCGGAAATCCACGCCGCCGGTGCCGCGATGGACACGTTGGTCCGGCCGAGACCGTCTGCCTCCAGCTCAAATCGGTTGCCCACGCCCCAGCGAGACGACTTGCCGTTGAACTCCCAGACCGTCAGCGCACCGGCCGGGGCTTGGACGGCGGTGCCGAGGTTGTGCCAAGCCCAGTCGCCGCTAGTCAGCAGTTCCGCCGGAGTCCGGCCGCCGAAGCGGTGCGGTGTCGCCGGTCCCTGGATGAAGAGCTGCACCCGGGCGGCGAGGTTGGTCTCGCGCGGCCGCCGGTAGCGCATCGAGGCCTCAATCTTATGGGGGATGACCGACGTGCCGACGAGTGCGGCCGCGGCGGAAAGCTGGCAGACGAGGCAAGCCAACAGCCATGCCCGGGAAAGTCGCGGGAGATGCATGGGCGGATTCTGGCGGACCGTTCCGGTGAGTCGAGCCGCGGAATCGGAGTCTGTCCGCTGCGAGCGGACTTGGGCATCGCCCCCGAATCACTCCCTCGCCCTGCGAGGCACGAGCGGGGAGAGGGTGGGGGTGAGGGGCAGGGCAGCACGCAAGGGCGCCACCTCTCCCCGGCCCTCTCCCCCATCCGATGGCGGAGAGGGAGTCCATCAGGGGGGGCTCTGGGGTAGTGCCTGGACGCGCCCCGACTTTCCCGGTCTGCCGACTTGTCATGAATGCCCTTGAGCGTAATTTCATCGGAGAAAAGCCACGCGCATGAACCAGAACTCGCACCTGCATCTCGGCCGGAGGACGTTTCTCCGGGGTCTCGGCACCGTCATGGCCCTGCCCTTCCTCGAATCGCTGGTGCCCACGCGGGCCCTCGCCGCGACCGTCGCCGCCCAGCCGCGCCGGATGGCCTTCGTTTACGTGCCCAATGGCGCCGATATGGCCAATTGGACCCCGGCCGACCTCGGCGCGGACTTCGCCCTGCCGGCCACGCTCCAGCCGCTCGCGGACTACCGGAAAGACCTGCTGGTCCTCAGCGGCCTCGCCCTCGACAAGGGCCGCGCCAACGGTGACGGCGCCGGCGACCACGCCCGCGCGGCCTCCTCCTTCCTCACCGCGTCCCAACCCCGCAAGACCGCCGGCGCCGACATCCGCGTGGGTGTGTCCGTGGACCAGGTGGCCGCGCAGCGGGTCGGCGACCTCACCGCCCTCCGCTCCCTCGAACTCGGCTGCGACCGTGGCCAGATCTCCGGCAACTGCGACTCCGGTTACTCCTGCGCCTACTCCTTCAACGTCTCCTGGCGCACCCCCACCGCGCCGATGCCCCCGGAGACCAATCCCCGGCTGGCCTTCGAACGCCTCTTCGCCGGCGCCGATTCCGGGCTCTCCGCCGAGGCCCGCGCCCGCCGTGCGATCCAGCGCAAGAGCATCCTCGACTTCGTCAGCGAGGACGCCCGCCAGCTCTCCCCCAAGCTCGGCACCTCCGACCGCCGCAAGCTCGAAGAATACCTCTCCTCCGTCCGCGACCTCGAACGCCGCATCGAACGCACCGAGAAGGACTCCGTGGGGTTGCCCAAGGACAAGTTCCTCGAGGAAGTCAGCGGCGACCGCCAGGCCCACATCCGGATGATGTATGACCTGCTCGTGCTTGCCTTCCAGACCGACACCACGCGCATCTCCACCTTTGTCGTGGCCCACGACGGCAGCAACCTCGCCTACCCGCAGATCGGCGTCCGCGACGGCCACCACGACCTGTCCCACCACCAGAACGATCCCGAGAAGAAGGCCAAGATCGCCCAGATCAACCGCTTCCACGTCGAGCAATTCGCCTACTTCCTCCGGCGCCTCAAGGAAACCCCCGACGGCACCGGCACGCTGCTCGACAGCAGCATGGTCATGTATGGTTCCGGCCTGGCCGATGGCAACCAGCACGCCCACCACGACCTGCCCATCCTGCTCGCCGGCCGCGGGGGCGGCACCCTGGCGCCCGGCCGCCACGTGCGTTACGCCAAGGACACCCCGCTCGCCAACCTCTACCTGGACCTGCTCGACCGCATGGGCGCCCACCAGGAACGCTTCGGCGACAGCACCGGCCGCCTCGCCCAACTGACCACCTGATCCGGCGG
>JBEISV010000172.1:0-8794 GCA_040375265.1 Verrucomicrobiales bacterium | reverse complement strand
GCCAGCAACAGCAACCCCAGCCCGGGAATGCGGGCGTGCCGTTGGATTCGCCACCAAAGGTCAACACCCCCGGCACCAAGGGAAAATTCAACTCCAGCGCCATGAACAAGGGCCAGGACTACTGACCCGCCTTCCCGTCGCTGCGGCGCTGAGCGGGGATCACCGGCGGACCAATTTTACGGAGCCGAGGTCGAACCAAACTTCGCCCTTGGTCGCCCGCAGTTCGAGGATCACGGTCGTTTCCTCGTCGCCCCCCAATTCGAAGTCGAAGGTCATCGGCGTCCAGTCCGCGGTGCCTTCGAGCTTGTTCGCCCGCTGCGCCCCGCTAACGCGGATGCCAACTCCACCGCCCAGGTTTCCAGTGTAGG
This sequence comes from Verrucomicrobiales bacterium, assembly GCA_040375265.1. Classification (GTDB taxonomy): domain Bacteria; phylum Verrucomicrobiota; class Verrucomicrobiia; order Limisphaerales; family UBA9464; genus CAIWAH01. The sequence continues at coordinate 8,426 of JBEISV010000172.1, read as the reverse complement.
CTTGCACGTTCCGGGTGGCAGCCCGCGCCGTGAGCCGATAGGGGCCGGATGGCAGTTTGCCGGTCGGGGCCCGGTAGGAAGCGATCACATCCCCGTCGACCGCCGCGAGGTGGAGCGAGATCGGGTCGCTCTCCTGACGGGGCTGGCGGTCGAATTTCGCCCGGCCGTTCTGCTGGACTTGTTCCCACTCGCCCAACTTCACCGCGGTGCCGGCCGCCAGCGGCTTCATCGGCTCGGGCCAGTTGCGGAGCTCCTCCTGCACGAACGCGATCCGCTCGGTGATCATCCGCCGCTTCTGGCGGATTTCGCCGTCGACGTAACGCCAGTCGCTTCCCGGCAGGCCGGCCATGCCCTGGCGGATGCGTTCGCGGATTTCGGCGATCTTGTTGGTGATCGGCTGCACCTGGAATGACGTCGCCGCGAGCTCGGTCATGCGCTTCCGGAGTCGGTCGCGAATGTCCGGCAAATCGAAGACCCGGTTCGGCACATACGCGCTCCAGCCGTCGCGAACCTGGTCCTCCGTGCGCCGGAACAACTGGTCCATTCCGTGCGGGATGAAGGTTCCCCGGCCGCTCGGGTCGAGGTAGAGCCGGTAGTTGTTGCGGTTGCGGATGTAACCGTCCCAGTCCGCGGTGAACATCTGGAAGGCCACGTAGGTGAGGAAGCGATCCACCTCCAGCACCTTGTCCAACTCGGCCCGCTTCTGCTCGGCGGGCAAGCGCAGGGTCGCGCGGAGCCGGGTGAGATCACTCCAATTGGTCACACCCTTGCCGGCGTCGCGTTCCAGGTTGGTGGTGATGTCGCGGACAAACCCGCCGTCGTAGAGGTTGCCGGCGGCGTTGGTGCCCCCGGTAAAATTCCGGCGGATGAATTCGCCGTCGTAGCCTTCCTTGAGGACGTAGAGCCCGAGGAATCGTCCGTTCAACGTCATGAGCGCGTGCGAGGCCCGGGCGGTCGGAACGCCGGCGGAGAGGTAGAGCCAGCTCGCCAGGTTTTCGTCGAGATAGGAGGAATCCTGGACCGAGTTGTTGAGACTCAGCTTGCTCAGGCCGAAGCAGCGCTGGCCGGGCTTGAGCTTGTCGAAATTCAGGGTGAGCGCCGGGTTGTCGTCGATGCTCCGCGTGCTGCCCGCCGAGCCCTTCACATGGACGGCGACCTTTTCGAAGACGTTGGTGCCGACCTTGACCGTCGCCGGCTGGCTCTCACGCGGGTTGTCCCGCAAGTTGTCCAGTTCTCGGCGGCCGAGCGTCACCTCGAAGCGTTGGATCGGCCCGGCGAAGAAGGCGGCCGCCTCGCGGTCCCACTGTTTCCACAGCGCCGCCTTGCCGTCGGCCGCGGCCGCGACAGACTGCCAGATCAGTCCGAGGAGAAGGAGCAGGCGGAGACAACGCACGGCGCCAGTGGACGCCCGCCGGCCCCGGATGTTCAAGCGGCGGTTGCGTCCGACACGAATTCGTCACCGGTGATCCTGGCGGCGCCCCCGTGGACGCCAGACTCCGGGCGACGCGCCGCGGACCGAACTGGATTCGCCTCAATTGACCCCGAAATGTTGCGCGCCGAGCCTGAGGCGAATCAGGGACTGGCGACCGCGACGTTCCCCCTCCAAACTGCGCGGGTGAGCGAGGAAATATTTGATGTCGTCAATGAGCGGGACGTGGTGGTCGGCCAGCTTCCCCGGCGCGAGGTTCACCGGCAGCACCTGCGCCATCGCGCGGTCCATGTGCTCGTCTTCAACCGTCGCGGCGAGTTGTTCCTCCAGCAACGGTCGCTGACGAAGGACAACTTCCCCGGCGTCTGGGATTCGTCGTCCTCCGGCCACGTTGATGCCGGCGAGGATTACGATCCCTGCACCCTGCGGGAGGTTCGCGAGGAGCTCGGGGTGCAACTGCCCCAAGTGCCCAGCCGGCTGTTCAAGCTTGAGGCGACGCAAGAAACCGGCTGGGAATTCTGCTGGGTTTACCGCACCGAGCACGAGGGGCCGTTCGTCCTTCAGGAGTCGGAAGTCCGGGGTGGCGGCTGGTTCACGCCCGCGGCGGTGGACGATTGGCTCCAGCGGCGGCCGCAGGATTTTGCCGACGCGTTCCACGCCGTTTGGCGGCAGTTCAAGGCGCTTTGAGCCTGGGCGAAATCGTTTCCGCGTCCGTGAACCGGTTCATCGGCCCGGCGCCGGTGATGACGAAGTTTCGGTTTGGCCGCGGCGGGTTGGCGCCTGAGACTTCGCGGCATGGTGCATCGTGTGTGGCTGCTGCTGGCGTGGAGTTGGATGTTCAGCGTCCACGCGGAACTCCGCCTGGTCACCTGGAATGTCGGGGGCAACGGGCTGACCAACTGGACGACCGACATGGCGCCGGTGCAGGCCGTCGGCCGCATCTTGCAGCACCTGCAGCCAGACGTGATCGCGCTTCAGGAAATCCCGAACGAGAACCGGGCCTACGCGAACGTGGGCGCGTTTGCCCAGGCCTACTTGCCGGGATTCACGAATTTCTACAGCTCCGGGACCGACGGGGTGCTGCGCAGCGTGTTCCTGAGCCGGTTTCCAGTGCGCCGGTTCCAGAGCCATCTCGACGGGGTGTCGCTGATTGATTTCGGCAGCTCGGGCCGCTTTACCCGCGACCTGTTCGAGGCGGAGGTGGAAGTGCCCGGATTTGCGACTCCGGTGCATGTCTTCACCACGCACCTGAAGGCGGGCAGCGACGCCAACAGCCTCGCCGTTCGGGCGGCCGAGGCGTCGGCGATTTCCAACTACTTCACGCGCTCGTTACCGGTGCTGTATCCCGGCCGGCCGTTCGTGCTGATGGGCGACATCAACGAGGACGTGTCTAAGCCACGCGACGTCGTGCGCAATCCCATCCCGCGGCTGACCAATGCCGCCACGACGTTGGTGATGCTGAATGCGACGAACCCGGTGACGTTCCGCCCGGAAACGTGGTCGTCGCGGTTTTCGCTGAACACGCGGTTCGACTATGTGCTCGCCTCCCGGGAACTGGCCGCGGAGGTAAGCGGCGCCATCGTGTTCCGGTCAGATCGTGTGAACCCGCTGCCGGACGGCATGCTGCGCACCGACAGCGCAACTGCGTCAGACCACCTGCCAATCATGGCGACCATCGGCGAGGTCACCCCGATCCTCTTTCGCATCACCGAACATTTCGAAGCCGGCGGTTTGGTGACGTTGGCATGGGAGGCGGACGCCGGCGTGGGTTACCGGGTGGAACGGTCCGCAGACCTGCGTTCCTGGGTGCAGGCCACCGCGACCCGGGCAACGAACCGGATGACCTTTCCGCCGGGCAGCGTTACCGAGTTTTACCGGATCCAGCGGGTGCAATGACGGCTAACCGCCCAGTTCCCGGTTCCGTGGGATTGCTTTGGGTGTCCTGCTCCGTAGCCTGCGCGACCGTTTCTATTCACCGTGACTGATACCGCTTCCGCCGCCGTGCCGACCGTTGTGCCCAAAGTGGGCGAACGGGTGACCTTGGACATCCATGACCTCGCGTTCGGCGGGGAAGGCGTGGGACGCGTCGGGGAATTCGTGGTGTTCGTGCCCTTTGTGTGCCCGGGCGAACGCGTGGAGGTGAAGCTGACCGAAGTGAAGAAGAACTTCGCCCGCGGCGTGCTCACCCGGCTGCTCACCCAGGCCCCGGAACGGGTCGAACCCGAGTGTCGCTACTTCGGCGAATGCGGCGGCTGCCAATACCAGCACATGGATTACCCGTCTCAGCTCCGCTGGAAGCGGAAGCAGATCGCCGACCTGTTCCAGCGGGTGGGCGGTTTTGATGGGACCCTCGTCCGGGAAGTCATCCCGTGTCCCCAGCCTTACGCCTACCGCAATCGCATCCTGGTCCGGAGCCAGTGGAACCGGCCGGCGCAGAAGCTCGATCTGGGCTTCATCCGGCAGGACTGCGGCCTGGTCTGCGACATCGAATCCTGTGCCATCGCCGAGCCGGCCCTGAACGAGGGCATCACGGAATGGCGCCGCAATCCGCCGCCGAAGGGCGGCATCAAGATGGTGCTGCGGATTCCCGCAGAAGGCTGGGTGGTGCCGGAGCACAGCTTCTTCCAGAACAACTTCTTCGTGCTGCCGGCGCTGCTGGCGGCCGTGCGGGCGCGCCTGAGTGACGCCGGTTCGCGCTACCTGATCGACGCCTACTGCGGCGTGGGCTTCTTCAGCCTGTCCCTGGCCGATGCGGTGGATTCATTCCTCGGGGTCGAACTTGATGCTCCCGCGATCCGGGCGGCCCGGGAGAACCAGAAACAGCGAGGCATCATTAACGGCGACTACGTGGCCGGCGACACGGACGCGCTCCTGCCATCCCTGCTCAATCGGCTGAACCCAGCGCAGACCGCGGTGCTGTTGGACCCGCCCCGAGTGGGTTGCCGCCCGCCCTCGCTGGAAGTGCTGCGTCAAACCGGTCCGGCCCAAATCCTCTATGTGAGCTGCCACCCGGCCACCCTGGCCCGGGACCTCAAGCTGCTGTGCGCCGACGGGCGTTACCGCCTCGTGGACGTCCAACCAGTGGACATGTTCCCGCAGACGCAGCACGTCGAATGTGTGGCGGACTTGCGGCTGGTTGATCCGACCGTTGGGCCGGTGGCTAGCGATGCTGCGGATCGATGAAGTAGATTCCCGGCACCCAGCGGAGGCAGAAGCGGTTTGTGGGCAGGTTCAAGTTGGTGCGTCCGATCAGGATCCCGTAGCCATTGCCGAACGAAAAGCCCCAGAACACCCGCACATGTCGTTGATCGTCGCTTCCGCCGATATTTGCTTGAGGACCTATCCCGCAGCCGCGGGCACCCAGGGTGATCAGTTCCGGAGGAAGTTGGGAAACCGGCACGATTGGATTTTGTCCAACGACAACCGACTCAAGCTGGGAGCTGGCCCAAGCACGGAGGGATTCAGGATCTATCGCGGATTTCACCAAGGTTCCGAACTCGGCCGGCCGCATTGGTCCAGCAAACCAATTGGCACTTCGCAAGAAGGTGGCCCGGAAGGGTAAACGCGTGGCGATCGCGACCAGCAACGTTAGGGCCACCACGACACCCGCAATGGCAACCCCAAAAAGTTGTTTGCGGGTGGGATTGCGCACAATCGGCCTTAGGCCGGCACCAAGTCCTCGTCCTCCTTCTTCTCAATGAGGACCTCGGAGTCGGTGTTGTATTCCAGCGGGGCAAATCGTTCGGAGTTGAAGCCGAGTTCCCCAGAGAGCCCGGTTTTCAGCGCCGGGTCACGCGGATTGACCAATTCTTCGAGCAGGATGCCGATCTCCCCGTCCTGCTGCCCGCTACCGGCCTTGGTCAGGTTGCCGCGGCCGATGAACACGGAGCGGACAGTGTAAACGGAATCCTTCTTCGGGAGCTGGGAATACATCTCCAGCGCGAGCGCGGCGAACTCGTCGTTGATGCAGACGACTTTCTGGCCTTTGACGAACATGATGGGAAAGGGGCTGTCGGTGGGAGCGAACGTTATTCGGCGGCGGGTTCGACCCACTTGCCATGCTCGCGGATGAGGTCCACGAGGCGGTCCACCGCTTCGTCCTCCGGGATGTTGAACTTCACCGGCTTCTTGCCGACGTAGAGGTTAATCTTGTTGGGCGCACCACCTACGTAGCCAAAGTCGGCATCGGCCATCTCGCCCGGGCCGTTCACGATGCAGCCCATGATGGCGATCTTAACGCCCTTGAGGTGGTCGGTGCGGGCCTTGATGCGCGCGGTGACGGTCTGAAGATTGAAGAGCGTGCGGCCGCAGCTCGGGCAGGCCACATAGTCGGTCTTGAAGGACCGGCAGCCAGCGGCTTGGAGGATGTTGAAGGCGAGCCGCAGCGACTGGCCGGCACCAGCTTCGTTGCGAACCAGGATCGCGTCGCCGATACCGTCGGCGAGGAGCGCGCCGAGGTTCACCGCCGAACGCAGCAAGGCGACCTCCGGGGAGAGCGGAGTGGGGCCGAAGCTCAGGCAATCCTTCAGGAGGATGGGATTCTTGCGGCCAAGCTGCTTCAGGCGGACGGCCAGCAAGCGGAACGCGGTGATTGGGGGCAGGGCCACGCCATCGGCGACGGTAACGAGTTGGGTGTCACGGTTGATCTGCTCAATCGCCAACGCGTGCGTGGGATCGAGCTCCTGGACGTTCAGGCTTTCGTAGATGCCCTCGGGTTTCACGTCCGCCTTGGGCGAAATCTTGGGCGCAACCTTATCGAAGGTCGCCTGCGTCACCACGACCCGGACCAGTTGTTCGCCGCCACACTTCGCGTCACCAAGCGAAGCCTCGGCGGATTCGCGCCGCTCGAAGTGGAACGGGTCCCAGGAAATCGAGGACGGTGGAATGGAGGCGGATGTATTGGCGAGGGAAGGAATCTGCGCCAACAGGTCGTTGCAGACGGCGATCTCGCGCGGGCTGTCCTCGGTGAGCGAAACGCGGATGGTGTCGCCGATGCCGTCGCAGAGCAGCGAGCCGATGCCAATGGCGGACTTGATCCGGCCGTCCTCGCCCTCGCCGGCCTCGGTCACGCCAAGATGGAGCGGGTAGTTCCAGTCGGGACCCTCCTGCGCCAACCGGGCTGCCAGCAGCCGATAGCACTCGATCATGACCTTCGGGTTCGATGACTTCATCGAGAACACGAAGTTGTGGAAGTCGTGCTGCCGGCAGATGCGGACAAACTCCAGGGCGCTTTCGACCATGCCGAGCGGCGAGTCGCCGTAGCGGTTCATGATGCGGTCGCTGAGCGAACCGTGGTTGGTGCCGATGCGCAGAGCCCTGCCAAGGCGCTTCGCCTCGAGCACCAGCGGGCTGAACTTCTCCTCGATGCGCTTCAACTCCTCGGCGTAGGCGTCGTCGGTGTATTCCTTGACCGCGAACTTCTTGGAGTCGGCGTAGTTGCCCGGGTTGATTCGGACCTTCTCGACCCATTTCACGGCCTCCATGGCGGCCTCGGGCTTGAAATGGATGTCGGCGACGATGGGCACGAGGCAGCCACGGGTGCGTAGTTCGCGGACGATGTTCTCCAGGTTCGCGGCGTCCTTCACCGTCGGGGCCGTGATGCGGACGATCTGGCAGCCGACGGCCACGAGTTCGAGCGTCTGCTGGACACAGGCCGCGGTGTCCATGGTGTCGCAGGTGAGCATGGACTGCTTCACCACCGGGTGATTCCCCCCGATGACGACACCGCCGCGGGCGGGATCACCAATGACGACTTCGCGGGTAGGACGGCGCGAATAATTCCAGACAGACGGACAGTAGCTCATGTGCCGGGGCGTATGAACGGACAGGGAATGGGCGGCGTCAACGATGTCAGTAGTCCTCGGACGCAGAAATCCGTTCACGCTCAATCCGTTGTCTCCGCTTGAGAGATCGCGCGTCCAGCATCCGCAGAGCCTCAACGAGAATCCCTACTACCAAGGAAAGCAGGGCAAACACCGCTGAGTTCCTTTTGATGCTCATGCCCAGCGCCCGGTAGGATTCAGCGCCAGAAAGGGCTGCGAGTCCTGCACCGGACAGCGTTGAAAAGCAGAATGTGCAGATGAAGAGGAACCAAACAATTCCTCCACGATTCTTGGACTTTGGATCCCGCAGATTCAAATACGCCACAAAACCCAAAAGGAGGCCCGCCAATGCAAGGAGCGTTCAGCCCGGACAAAAGGCCGAATCCGAGTGCGCCGCCGAAACTGCCTCCCTTTGAGTAGAACTTCCAGAATCCCGCTACAGACACCAACAGGAAGAACAGGACGACTACTACTGCTATCAGGGGCTCAATCATGAAACCGTCATTGTTCCGGTGACCAATGCTCCTTCCAGGGCGGAGGCACCTTGGGGAAGCGGTATTCCGGGCTACGTTCATGCCTGACCGATCAACAAGCACCGAGGGGGTGTCGTCAAGTTTGGGAACCGGCCGCCGCGTGGCCTTAAAAACAAAAGCGGCCGCCGTGGTCGCACGGCGGCCGCTTTGGGAAGCCTGAACCCGATCAGATGAACTCGTTGATGATCGATTCGAGCATCTCCTGGCGGCCGGACTGGAGGCCGGACACTTCGCCGATCTTCAGGGCGTGCTTCTCGCAGTCGGCGAAGCTCGCCTTGCCGGCCTCGATCTTGGCGCCGATGCCGCTGTCCCAGCTGCTGTAGCGCTGCTTCACGAACTCGGCGACACGGCCGTCCTTTCGGATGGCGGCGGCGGCCTTCAAGCCACGGGCGAAGGCGTCCATGCCCGCGATGTGCGCGAGGAACAGGTCGTCCAGCTCGAAGCTTTCACGGCGGACCTTGGCGTCGAAGTTCACGCCGCCGGCGGTGAAGCCGCCATACTTCAGCACGCGGAGCATGGTCTGCGTGGTGAGGTAGAGGTCGGTGGGGAACTGGTCGGTGTCCCAGCCGAGGAAGTAGTCGCCCATGTTGGCGTCGATGGAACCGAGAGCGCCGGCGGCTCCGGCGACTTCCATCTCGTGCT
>JBEISV010000069.1:0-14751 GCA_040375265.1 Verrucomicrobiales bacterium | reverse complement strand
TCCCGCCGGCAATGCGCGGAAGTTCACCTGGCAAATGCGGTCCACGTTACCGCTCGCGAGCGGCGTTCCCTGGCCCGCCCGCGAACTCCCGTCGCTCAACCCGAACTTCAACTCCAACCTCGAGGCACGACTGCTGACCGAGGGTGAATTCATCGGCGTGGGCGTGAAGATCGGCCAACTCGTGTTCGACCTGCCGATGGAGCGCAGCGTGCTGAACCGCCCCTACGCGTTCCTGCTGGAGGACAGCAGCAGCATCGATCCCTTCCTGTTCACCGATTTCCGCGGCTCCAACGTGCTGGCGTGCGTGCTCTTCCGTGAGCAGGTGCCCAACAACCGTTATCCCGTCGTTTCGGGCGATGTCATCCAAGTCTCCCCGCTACTCGAATCGATCGCCTACCGGCTGGTGCCACAGACCATCCCGGTTCCCGCGGTGACCCCGCCGGCCGGCGGTGGTCGCGGCGTCCTGGGATTGCCGACCTCGCCGGGTGCTCCCGAACTGGCCCAAGGCGCGACCGTCGGCCACGAGGTTGGCGGCACCACCAACGCCCCGCCCGCCGGCACTCCGATCATCGAGCTGACCGACCCTTTCATCGTGCTTGGCACCAACCAGAAGTCCTCCGTCAACACCCTGGAGTCCGCGGACATCTACCTGAAGGACACCCAGCCGGTGGTCGCCGGCGCGCGTTACCGCTACGTGCTGGCGCGCTTCAAGGCGAACCACGAACTCGAACAGCTCATCCCCGTCGGCGAAGTGGAGGTGTTCGAATGAATCCGCTCCGCCAATCCCACGACTTCACCATGGCCAACTTCCCCGCCTTCGCCGACCCGCGCCGCGGCCGTATCTGGATTCCGTTCGCGTGCCTGCTGTTGTGGGCCGGCTTCGCCGCGAGCGCGGCGGAATCCGTGATCCGCGAAACCGCACTGGAGTTCCAGACGGTGGCCGACGTGGATGGCGACGGCCTCGGTGACGCGGTCGTGGTGGACCGCTTGTCGGGCAACTACCGGGTCGGCTACCAGCAGGCCGCCGGCGGGTTTGTGTGGTCCGGCGTGCGCTCGTCGGGCCTGGCGCAGGAAATTACCGGCTTCAGCGCCGGCAACGTGCTCGACCCGGCCCGCGCGGCGCTCGTGTTCACGGCGCCCACGGCGAACCGGGTGCAAGTGGTGGACGCCGGCAACCGCACCCAGGCCGGCCTGCCGCAGACGGTTCATCCGGGCGGGATTGGCCCAGCTTACGTGGCGGCTTTGGACCTGCCCGCGCTCGGCGCGGTGCCGTTGGCGGACCTCTTCGTCGGCAGCGGGCTGAACGCCGATCCCTACCGGATCGCCACGGTCCGCGCCAACGTCGGCGGCTTGACCCCGGCCGGGGAGGTCGCCGGTCCGGGGCCATTGAGCCACGGGAATGCGTTGGCCCTGAAGACCGGCGGGGCCGCCTTTGCTATCGCGCTGGAATCAGGCGTCACCAATCGCTCGCTGCTCGCCTTCAACTTCCCGGCAGCGGCCCCGGGCCTGGAATTTGCCGAACGCGGCCTCCCGCGCGACCTGGAATACGTCTCCGGCCGCTTCCGCGGCACGGCCTTGGCGGAGTTCCTGTTCTGGCGCCCCGGCAACTCAAACGTGACCCACCGGCCAGTGCTTGAGCCCGCGCCCGGCACCTTCCAATTGGGTGCCGCGACCGTCTTCAATCTGGGCTTCGCTATCGGCGACGTGGTGGTCCTGCCCGGGCCGACCGGCACGCGGCTGTGGGTCGCCGCCGGGGAAAATCCGTCCGTGCGGGTGTTCACCTTCAACGGCGTCGCGGCCCCGACCCTGGTCGACACCCTTACCCCACCGGCGGGCGAATCGTTCACGGGCGCGCTGGCCCTCGGCAACGGCAACTTCCTCGGCCTGACCGCCGATGACACCTCGGCCACCACCACGACGGCCCGCGTCTGGTCGCTCGCGGCCGGCAAGTATGTCGTCAGTCCGCCTGCGCGGCTGCCATCGCTGGAGCAGTTCGCGGCCACGGGCAACGTGCTGTTCTTCAACGGCGACCCGTTGGTCAACGAAGCCGCGGTTTACCTCGGGGCAGCCAACGCGCGCGACTGGACCTCCCGGCCTCTCTTCGGGCCGCCCACCAGTGTGCAGGCCGAAACCTTTCGCGGCACCCTCAACGGGCTCGGCGACGCCGCGCCGCTGAACTTGGGCGCGGCCCCGTTGGGCACGACCACGATCTTGCCCAGCCAATTGACCGATTCCGTGTCCTTGTTTGCGCAGACGGCACCTTCGGCCACCGCCGGCGCTTCCGTCACCATAACTCCGCCGGGCGGAACCTTCGCCACGGCCATCGAGGTTTCCCTGACCGCCGGGGTTCCGGGGAACGATGTGTTCTACCGGCTCGACAACCTTGGGGCGTGGGCGCGTTACACAGCCCCGTTTCGGTTGGGCAAGACAACCACCCTCAGCGCCTACGCTCAGCCGCCGGGCGGTGCAATGTCGGCCATCCGTTCGGCGCAATTCACTGTCACCACGTTCCAGCCCGACCTCGACAGTGATGGCGACCAGGTGCCAGATTCCGTCGAGCTCGCCCGGGGGCTGGACCCGCTGAACAGCGGTCCCGATGCCGATGGCGACGGCTATTCCGACCTCGACGAGCTGGTCAACGGCAGCGACCCCGCGAACGCCACCAGCACGCCCGCCCCGGGTGCCGTCGGGCTTGGGCCACTCGGCAGCTTCTTCACGCGCAGCCAGCCACTGCCGCCCAACCCGGCAACCGGCCAGGCCGCCCACGCGGCGATTGGAACGCGGCTCGAAGCGCACGCGCTCGCGGGCGCCCTGCTCGCGTCGGGACCGATCCCGGGCATCTCCCCGGTCGGCGCCAACGTGGTCCGGGCGGGTGCGCCGGACCGGGCGGCCTCGCCGGTGGATTCGGCGACGCTCGGGCCGCTGACCTACGACACACGCCAACCGCTCTACAGCCTGAACACACCGGTGCAGTTCAAAATCACCACCACGAACATCAATCCCGTTGCCGGCCGGGAATTGCTGGCAATCGCCCTGCAACCCGACTTGGCCGCACCGGACCTGCCCCGCGCCGCGTTCTACCCCAATGCCAATGCGTGGATCATCGCCGCGTCGAATGTCGTCCATCGCTTCGTCCGCCAAGGGCGGCAGACGACCGAGGAGATCCTCTCGCCCGAAACCACCCTCACCGCGCTGCTGTTCGAGCGGAAAGTGGGCGAACTGCTCACCCGCCGGGGCCACGCGTGGGCCAGCAACCTGACGTTGTTCCCGTTCCGTCCCGCGGACGCCGGACGCTCCAACGCGACGACGGAGCTGCTCTGGTCGCTGCGACAGCAGGCGGACCCGGCCAATCCGGGTTACGACCTGGCGGAACTGCTGGGCGGTTTCCGCACCTTGGTCGGCTTGCGCACCAATCCGGGCTCAATCCTGCTCCGCGACGTCGCCCAGGCCATTTACCTGGTGAATGCCCGGTCCAACGACGTTGCGCCCGGCGTCTTTTCCCCGCCGGTCGCCGCCTTGCGTGAGTTCGTCGCCACCGGCGTCCTCGCGTCCAATTACGTCTCAGCCGCGGGGATTGCCTCCAACCGGCTCGCCACCGCGCCCGCCGTGCTGACGGCGCTGCTGGCCGGCGCGGTGCCGCGGGAATTGGCCCACTTGGCGGTGACTTTCAAGGGCTGGGAAAATGGTTTTCCCCGGGTGTCCGATGCCAGCGACGACGAATACATGCTGCTGGATCCCCAGGGGAAGCCGTTCGGCTTGCTCGACACATTTGAGCTGCTTCCCGGAACCCGCCTCATCGTCACCGGCTATGTCGGGGACGCGGTGCGGGCCGTTTCCGAGGCCAGCTACCCGGGCATCGAGGTCGTCAGCGTCGCCCTGACCGCCTTGCCGGCGGAAACCCCGGCCGATGAAAACGCCAACCTCTTGCCGGACGATTGGGAACGGCGTTTCCTGGGTTCGCTGAATCGGACCGCCACGTTCCTAGACCCCGACGGGGACGGTTACCGCACGCTCCAGGAGATGTTTGCGGGCAGCGATCCCCTCAACGCGGCGAGCCAACCGGCCGCCGCGCCGGTTGTCCTGGACCTGCCCCGCATGCAGGTGCGCGTGCTCCCGACCGACGCCAACCTGATCGAGTTCACGTGGGAATGGCCGGCGGAATTCGCGGACCAAGTGAGCTTCGGCCTGCGCGGCGGCGGCGACGTCGGCGTGGAGTTCGCGGAAATCGCAGCGACCGCGTCGCGGGTGGGCAACGTGTGGCGCGTCACCGTGCCCCGCGAAGATGTCCCGCGCCGCTTCTTCCGGCTCGCGGTGCAGCTCCGCTGATCCCGGAACCGCTCAGGCCGGTTTCAGGTTCTCCAACAGGAACTTCACCTTGAGCACGCCCGCCTCGGACTGGCTTTCCAGCGGTTCGGCGAGCTTCTGGAAGGTGTTCATCATCGCCTGGTTTTCCGGCAGGACGTCCGCCCGGAAACCAATGATGCCCTGTTCCGAGGCGACCTTGGCGAGGTGCCGCAGCAGGAAGCTGGCGAGGCCGTGTTTCCGAAAATCCTCCTGCACCACGACAGCGACGTCGGCCCAGTCGACGGCGGCATCCCGGGTGTAACGCGCGACGCCAATCAGGCGTTTGCGGCCTTCCCACGGAATTTCGGCCACAAGCGCCATGTTGGACTCGTAGTCGAGGGTCACCATGCGCTGCACCGCCTCGGCCGGGAGATGCTTCAGCTGCGTGAAGTAGCGCTGGTAAATCGTCGAGGGCGAGTGGGAGTAGAACAGTTCCTTGAGGAGCCCTTCGTCCGTGGGCCGGATGGGCCGGACGTGGATCTTCAGGTCGTCGCGCCCGGCGTATTCGACCTCGAACTTCCGCGGGTAGGGTTGCAAGCCCGCCGGCAACGCGATCTGGGTCGGGCTCACGAGCTTGGCGTCGCGGGCCTCCTTGAGCAGTTGCTCCCGGAAATTCGGGTGCGCGATGTGGATGAGCGCTAGGGCGCGTTCGCGGACCGACTTTCCATGGAGCGAGGCGATGCCGTATTCGGTCACGACATAGTGGACGTCCGCACGCGAGGTCACGACGCCGGCGCCCATCTGGAGCAAAGGGACGATGCGGGTGATCTTGCCGTTCTTGGTCGTAGACGGCAGGGCGATGATCGGCTTGCCACCCTCGGCCCGCGCTGCGCCGCGGATGAAGTCCACTTGTCCGCCAAAGCCGGAATAGAACTTGCCGCCGATGGAGTCGGCGCAGACCTGGCCGGTGAGGTCCACCTCGATGGCGGAACTGATCGCCACCATGTTGCGGTTGCGGGCGATCTGGAAAGGGTCGTTGGTGAACTCGGTGGGGCGGAACTCGAAGGCCGGATTGTCGTGGATGTAGTCGTAGAAGCGGCGGTTCCCGAAGCAGAAGCTGGTGACCAGCTTGCCCGGCAACAGCGTCTTGCGCCGGCCGTTCAGCACGCCGGACTCGATCAGCGGCAGGACGGCCTCGGTGAGCATCTCCGTGTGCATGCCCAGGTCGCGCTTGTGGCCCAACCGGGCGAGCACGGCGCTCGGGATCGCCCCGATGCCCGTCTGCAAGGTGGCGCCGTCCGGCACGAGCGACTCGATGAACTCGGCAATCTTCTCAGCCTCCTCCGTGATCTCCTCCATCGGGAACTCGAACAGGGGCCGGTCGCTCAGCACCATCGCGTCGAGCTGGCTTACGTGGACGAAGCTGTCGCCCAGCGTGCGCGGCATGCCGGGGTTCACCTCGGCGATCACGTAGTCGGCCGACTCCACGGCCGCCTTCACGACGTCCACCGAGACGCCGAAGCTGCAAAACCCGTGGCGGTCCGGCGGGCTGACCTGCACCAGCGCGATGTCGAGGTGCATGCGCCGTTCCCGGAACAGCCGGGGAATCTCGGACAGGAAGATCGGCGTGTAGTCCGCCACGCCCTCGTGCACGGCCGACCGGACGTTGCCGCCGATGAAGAACGAGTTCTGCCGGACGTGCTCCAGCAACTCGCGCCGAGCGTAGGGGGCCGGGCCGTGGGTGAGGATGTGGAGCACCTCGACGTCGTAAACCTCCGGGGCGCGGGCAGCGAGGGCCTCGATCAGGAGCCCCGGGGCGGCGCAGCCGGAGCCGATGAAGACACGCATGCCATTGCGCAGTTGGGTCAGGGCTTCGGTCGCGGTCACCCAGTTGGGAGCGGCGTTACTCATGGCGGTAATGATGGGGCGTGCTGTTTCGCGAGGGCAAGCCCACGGGACCGCCCGCGCTTGCGATTCTCTTGCCTGAAATGGTGCTGGGTCCGCCGGCCGGCATATCCTTGCCGGGCCTGGTCTTGCCGCTTCAACCGGCTCGGAAACACCGTTACCTTCGGCCCGCTTGCAACGCATCCTGGTCATCGCCCTGGCGGGCATCGGCGACACGCTGATGGCGACGCCATTCCTTCACGAACTGCGGGCCAACTACCCGACGGCGACGATCGACGCCCTGGTGCTGTGGCCCGGCGCCCGCCAGGTGCTGACCGGCAACCCGCACGTCAACGCGGTCCACCAGCACAACTTCATCAAGGCCTCCAAGCTGGCCTCGCTGCGGTTTGTGGTCGGGCTGCGGCGCCACCGCTACGAGGCGTCGTTCAACCTGCATCCGCAGGCCCGCACCGAATACCGGCTGATCGCCCGGCTCATCGGCGCCCGGCGGCGGTTCAGCCACCGTTACGACCGCTGGGGCTGGCTCGACGCGCAGTGCGTCACGGACAGCCTGCCGCAGGATTACGGGGTCCACGCCAACGAGAACAACCTGCGCCTGCTGGAACTCGCCGGTGGGCGGCGGCAGGCGGAGCGCCATCGTTACGACTTATTCCTCGAACCCGCCGAACGGCAATGGGCCGAACAGTTCCTCGCGACGAATCAACTCGCAGGCCAACGGTGGTTGGGCATCCACGTCGGCTCCGGCGGCACCAAGAACCTGGCACTACGCCGTTGGCCGCTCGAACGTTACCTGGAGCTGGTGGGCGCCTTGGACGCCGTGGCGCCGGGTTTGCCGGTGATTTTCTTCGGCGGACCGGAAGAGGCGGAAGCCCACGCGGAGCTCTTCCAGCGCCTGCGCCGCGGCCGGGTGTATTTCCCGCAGTCCCCCGGCCTCCGGCATGCCGCGGCGTTGCTGGCCCATGCCCACGCGTTTCTCAGCGTGGACACCGTGTTCATGCATCTCGCCGCCGCCGTCCAGGTGCCGCACCAATTCGTGATCCAGACGCCGACCGTCAATCCGCCGATCCTGCCGCTTCGCGACGGCTGGCGGCTGATTCCCAATGCCCAAGTCGGGGACCGGGCGTTGGATTTCTACCGTTACGACGGCGGGCCAATCCGGGGAACCGACGCCGAATTGCGGGCGATCATGGCCAGCGTGTCCGCCGCCGAGGTCCTGGCCGCCCTGCAACGGGACGGCGTGCTCGGCTGAAGCCGCGAAGTCGCCCGCTCAGTTGCGGGTGCTGCGCTCGGCCATCCAGTAGAGGTCCCGTTTGGCGACCGCGTCCCGGGCCGGGACATTGAGCGGCAGCGTCTGCCCCTTCTTGATCGGCTGCTTGTATTGGGACGACTGCCACTTGTGGACCTCGGAATGACCGTCGGCGAACGACAGGCCGGCGGCGCCGTTGTGGTAGGAGGCGGGAAAGTCCACGACGGTCCGGACCGACGTCTGGTTGCCCTCCACGAAGCCCGCCATGTCGACCACGAAGTAACCGTCGTTGATGGAATCTTCCCGTTCATCCACCAGCACCCAGGTGTTCGCCGGGCCGGGAATCTGGATGTCCGAATCTTTCAGGAACACCTGCCAACCCGTGGAGTTCCGGGGCCGCCAGTTGCCAGAGGCATCCCAACCCGGCCCGCCGACCCAATTGTTCATCGACATGCTGCGGATGCGGGGGACGAGTTTCTTCTGCCGCGTATCGTAGGCCATGGTGAGATCGGCCGGGCAATGCCAGACCCCGATGGAGCCGCCACAATACGGCCAGAGCACACTCTTCTTGGTGTAGGTTTCATGGTCCCAGTTATTGGCGTCCCGCTCTTTCGCCTTGGTGTTGTCGAGCCAGCTGCCGCCCGTCCAGTTGGGCACCTCCCGGCCGGCACCCGGCGGCGTCCAGTTGGCGGCGCCGACCAACCGGTCGCCGAAGTCGCCGGAGTAAAGTTTCCAAGCGAGCATGAGCTGCTTGTTGTTGCTCATGCAAGCGATGCCCTGTGCCTTGGTCTTCGCCTTGGATAACGCGGGCAGAAGCATCCCGGCCAGGATCGCGATGATCGCGATTACAACCAGCAGTTCGATGAGGGTGAAGCCGGGGCGGCCGGAGGGAATCCGGGCACGGCACGTAGGTAAGGTGGTGCGCATAGGGAGGACCGAGGGGTGCACAGGCAGAAAAGAAAAACCGGCTCGCCTTGGCAAGCGTGCAGTCAGGCTGGGCCACCCGTCGGCCGCACCTTGCCACTGCCCCAGATAGGCCGAACCGCTCGGCGATGCGGTCTTGGCTGGGAAACGAAAAAGCAGCTTTCAGGGAGCGGCGGCCGGCGGCGTTTTGGCGTGGGGCCAGCCGAAGGGAGTCCCGGGCTGGACGGATCGTAGCTTGCCGCTCCCGAGGGCACGGTCACGAAGGGGCTCTTTCCCTCGACCCAATTCATACCCGTGAACCGCTATGCCGCGGTTCGGGCCAGGAACGACGGCGCACGCCGAAACCGCCGTCCGCCGAATCGGGGAGATTACGGGGTCCAAAAAGAGGAGGACCCCCTCCACGGACGACTCGGGGGAAGCCATCTCGCAGAGGGGGTCGTATTTGGGGGAGGTTCAGCGAAATTGTTAACTGGCCCCAGTATCCACCCAGTTCGCCCTTCGCCTAGGCCAAAGATGTTGCAGGGCTGAGCATTTGACCTCTTTTTAGCCGAAATGCGGTGGCAACCGGCCAAGACGGCCAGCCGGCACCGTCCAAACACCTTAATCGTCAGTCCGATTCTTGAATCGGCGCAGCCATGAGGATGGCGTTACCCCATACGCACTGCGGAAATCTCGGGCCAGTTGGCTCCGGTGATCATAGCCCAGATGGTCCAGGGTGGCTTTCACCGATTCCGTCTCCGCCAACAGATGCCGGGCAGCCACCATCCGCTCGCGACGCAGCCACTGGGCCAGCGATTCGCCAAACAAATCCCGGCACAGCCGCCGCAGGTGAGCCTCACTGATCCCGGCCGCTTCCGCCATCAGCGCCGGGCGGAACTTGGAGTTTCGCGCCAGCAACGTCCACGAGGCGGCCCGGTTGGGGGCTTCTAGGCGGGTGCGGCGATTCATGGCGACAGTGGCAGGTGAACTGGAACGAATCGTCAGCCGGCAGGCACCGGGCGTCGCAAGAACATTTTCACCCCGGCAACCGCGGGTTCCGGAGGACTCCGCCGCTCCGAACGCCCGCCAGCCCGACCGGTTGACAGTTCCCCCGTCGCCTTCACCCTCCCCGCCGTGCCGTCCCCCACCGCTGAATGTCCCCCGGAGGCCGCCGCCGGGAGCGGCGCGGCGTCGGCCCGGTCCGCGTGGCGTCCCTACGCCATCCTCGCGCTGGCCGGCGCGAACCTGACGCTGGTCCAGTTCGTAGCGATGAAGGAATTCTCCGCCCTGGTGGGTTCCAACGAGCTTGTCACCCTGATTGTGGTGGCGGGGTATTTCCTCGGGCTTTCGGGCGGTTATCTGGTATCGGACCGGCTTTCGCGGCGCGGGCTGCTGGCCTTGGGGGCGCTGACCCTCCTGCTGCACGCCAGCCTGCCGTTTTCCGCCCGCTGGCTCGCCGGGGCGATGGCCGGCATCAACCTCGCCGGCAACACGCCGCCGTTGGTCTTTCTGCTGACGATGGGCGGCATCGCCCCTTTTTACGCGGTGTTTCTGCCGCGCCTGATCGAGGAATCGACCGGTGGTGAACCCGACCCGCAGGGCCGGCAGCTGGCGCGCTGCTACGGCGTGGAAATCGCCGGCGGGTTCCTCGGCTTGGTGATCGTGTTCCTGCTCACGCCCGCCCGCATGGGTCTGATCCTGACGCTGCACCTGCTGGGCTTGGTGGTGCTGCTTCTGCTGTTCACCGGCGGACGGCCGCGCTGGCTGTTCGGCCTGCTGGCCTTGCCGGCGGCCTATCTTTCCTGGTGGCCGCTCCTCGACCACGCCAGCCTCGGCTACTTTTACGAACAGGCCCGGGATTTCACAGACCCGAAGGTCATTGCCTCGGAGTTTTCCCCCTACCAACGGGTGGACCTCGTGGAAGCCGGCCCGGCGAAGGAGCGTGCCACGTATCTCTACCTGAACGGCAACCTCCTCTACGGCTCCCGCGCGTTGCACCAGCACAACCTGCTGGTCTCGCTGCTGCCCAACGTGATTGCCCCGCGCGGACAGGGCCACGCGCTGGTGATCGCCGGCGGCTCGCTGGACAATGCCCGTTACCTCGCGCCCCGGACCAAGAGCCTTCACGTCGTCGAGATCGACGAGACGGTCGTGCGCCTGACCCGGAAACACCTGCAGGAACCCCGGGGCAATTTCCCCACCAACTGGGAGCTCGCCATCGACGACGGGAAGCATTTCCTCGGCGCCTGGAACGGCGATCCGTTCGACGTCATCTCGGTGGACGTGCCAGTGCCGACCCACTTGCAGACGGCGATGCTGCATTCGGAACGTTTCTTCGCGCTCGCCGCGTCCCGGCTGGCCCCGGACGGCATCTTTTCCATCTCGCTGGCCGGTCTGCTGCAAAACCAACCGCGCGACGGCTCGCCGCCCCAGCGGCTTTCGAACCGCGTGCTCGCCGGTCTGCTCCGTGCCTTCCCGCACGTGAGCATCGTGCGGGTCGGCGAGCACGACTTCGCCTGGGCCAGCAAATCCGACCTGAAGCTGGAGTCCGTGGCCCTGCAACGGCAGGCGGACAGCTTCCTGGCCCGCCTGCCGGAGGGGCGCGCCACGTTCGGTTCCCCCAAGCTGGAAGTCCTGCCGGCCAGCCTCGTGCAGAGCCTGGCCCTCAACGTGGCGCCCATCGGCGAGGCGGACATGCAGATCGTGCTGCGCCTGAGTTGGAACAAGCTCTATCGCCGCTTCTACGAACCTCGGTGACGCCATGAATCGCCTTCGACCGTTCCTTGCCGGCGTCAACATCGCCCTGACCGGCGCCTATTTCGGCGTCCTGCAATGGGGGGCGTTTTTCCTGCTGCAATCCTACCTCGCGTCCACCGCGATGATCTACCTGCTGGCGACCACCGTGTGGCTGGGGGGCAGCCTTGTGGGTTTGGTCGTGCCGGGACGTCGGGGCGAAGCCCTCTGGTTGCTGGCAGCCACCGGCGCGTATTACGCCTTGGACCGGGTCGCCCAGGCGAATCCCTACGACCTGCGATTTCTGCCGCTGCTGCTCTTCTTCGTTGCGGTCATGGGCGCCTACGCGGGCCGGTTCTTCCGCTTCCGGCGTGGGGCCCTCGGGCACGCCAAATGGTTGTTCTTCGTCGAAAACACCGGGTTCGTCGGCGGCATGGTTTTCACCGTGGTGGCCCTGTTCTGGACCGGGGCCGCGCTGCTGCAATGGGCCCCGGCAATCGGGGCCGGCCTTTGCCTGCTCACCGCCTGGCCGCTGTCAGTGAGACAACCGGAGCTGCAGTGACGCCCGCGACCGCGGCTCAGACCAGCGGTTGCACTTTGTCCACCTTCACCACGACCGTGCCGGCGACCTTGTCGTGCCAGCCCTGCTTCTCGGAATCCCAGCCGGACCAGAAATAACCCAGCCCGCCCACGACCGAACCGAACAGCGCGCCGATGGCCCGCACCGCCGCGGTCGGCCAATCCATGCGCCGGCCGTCGAGCCGGACGACTTTGAGCCGGAGCACGATTCCACCGAAGGTCGTCTGGCGCCACACCCACATGCAGGCGAAATACAGCGGGAACAGGATCATGAAGTAACCCATCACGCCCGAAGGGCCGCACACGAGGGCGAGCAGAATCCAGTCGATGCAGGTCGCGAGGAAGCGGTCCTTGAACCCGACCCGCGGCAGGGTCATCGCCTCGGGCAGCACCGGGGTGGCCGAGGTTGCCGGAGCAAAGGCCGGTTCGCGGAACGGCGGCGGTTCGACCGGGCGAACGGGTTCGGTGAAGCCCGCATCGGCGACCGGCGGCACGGGTTCCGTCGGCGGCGCGGAGGTCGCAGCTCCGACCGGAGTGGCCAGGCTGGACGCAACGACCGCTCCGGTCGCCGGCACGATTCCCAAGGCTTGGGCCGGCATCGGATTGCCGGGCGTCACCGGTCCGCTAGAGGTGGGCACCACGGTGACTGGATTCGACGCGGCGGCGGCGGGTGGACGTTCCTTCCGGAAGCCCACGAACAGCGCGACGGTCGCGGCTCCCAGCGCCCAGACGTCAGTAACCTTTAGCACCAGCAGCCCGAGGAACGGCACGAGGTAAATTAGCGTCAACGGCACCGCGCCCACGAGGATCGCCAGCAGCGGAGGGAACTGGGTCTTGAACTGCCGTCCAATCGACTGGCCGAGGTAAAGCAGCAGCGCCGCCTTGCCCAGCAGGCCGCCGAGGAAAACCGCCGCCGCCAGGAAGGGCACCACAATCGTGAAAACGCCGGAGGCCGCCAGAATGATGAGCACCAAGGGCACCAGCGGCACCATCAGGAACCCAACCAGCGCGGAGGTCAGCGCCCGTTGGCGGAAGGTGTTCGCCGTCAGTTCGCAGGCGGCCGGGAATAGCACCCCGAAGAGCAGGTAAATCCCCAGGAAGATAGCCAACACCACCCAGACCCAGCCGATGTCCAAGGAGAGCGGCCGGCCGAGCAGGACGAGTTCCTTGAAGTTCGTTTCGAGCGCCCGCTTGAACCATTCCGGCAAATCCAGTCCGTCCGGACCGCTGATCGGGCCGAACGCAATCGGCACCTCGTCCCCGAGGATTCGGGCACCGGATTTCTTGGTAATGCCACCAATGATGCCCACTGCCTGGCCACCGATGACCGAGTTGGTGCCCATGCGAATGCCGCCGATCACGCCCACGGTATCGCCCCGGATTTTTGCCCCGGAACCGAGAATCACGCCGCGACCCACGTTTACTACGTTGCCCCATACGGTGCCGTTGATTCGGGCCTTGCCGCTGATGACCACCACGTCGCCGGTCACCACCCCGTCGATCGTGGCGGACCCCTGCGTCACGACGACCTGCGGCACGACTTCGTCCTTGGCCACGGTGACCGATTGTCCCACCAGGACGACGTCATCGCCCGTCGTCTCCGGCACGTCACCCCAATCCATCTCGTCGTCGACCTCCATGGCCTCGCGTTCGACCTCGTCGATGGCCTGCTCAATCTGCTCGACGGCTTCCTCCGCCGCGGCCACCGCTGCGTCGGCCGCAGCCATCACGGCCTTTTCCACCACCTCGGGTTCCGCGGCCGTGAGGCGGGCGGGCGCCGTGCAGTTCAGGCCGAAAACGAGGGCCGCCAAGGCCCCAAGGACGTTCAGTCCCCGCGCCCAGCGGAGGGTTGTGGCGGGAATCAGTCGCAGGCTGGGAAAGGTCATGTTGATCCAGTGTTAGCGTTGCGGCGAGGCGAGGCGCCAGGCGGCGGTGCCTAGGCCCAGCGTGGAGCACCAGATGAACGCGGCGCCGCCGGCAACGGCGGCCCAGGTCCACATCGGGAGGGTTTTCATGAGGAGGGAGGCCGCGTGCCCGAGCGTGCCGAAAATGTCCGCGGTCGTGGTCACGGTGGCGGTGACCGGGCGGACCAATTCGGACTGGAGGGCGGCGTTTTTCGCCGCGGCGAAAGTCACGGTGTCGCCGTGCGGAATGATCAGCCACGCGAGGCCCGCGACCAAGCCAGTGGCGAGCACGAACGCCAACATTTGGAAGTGGCGCGGCCAGCGGAACCACGGCTGCTGATACCACGGCAGGGCCCGTTGACGGGCCAAGGCCGCCAAGACTCGGGGCATCAGGGTCGTCGGCGCCCGGCGCACCGGAAGTTGCTTGAGGGTTTGGTCCGCCCAAGCGGCCAAGGGATCATGGGGATCACGATTGGGTTTCATGCGTCGTTGCCCTCCATCCGGATGCCCGAGGCAGCGTCCAGCCGGACCGCCGCCGGCTGGATTCCGCCTCCCGCATCCGATTTCAAGGGGTTCGTGTTCATCGTGCTCGACAGTTCTATACACCCACGGAGTCGCGGGCTGGTTGCAGTTTTTTTCGGAGGGCTTCGCGGGCGCGGAAAATGTCGGTCTTCACCTTCCCGAGGGAAACTCCCAGTTGCTTCGCGATGTCCGTGTAATCCATGTCCTCGAAATGGTAGAGCGCCAGTGCCACTCGCTGGTCGGCAGGCAGCTTGGCCAGCGCGTCCTCGATCAATTCACGCTGGTCGGCCGTCAGCAGCGTCTGGTCCAGCGTTTCAGGCGCGGCGAAGTCCACTTCCCGGGTTTCCCCTTCGTCATCCTCCGAACCGAGGTCGCTGAACATCTTCCAGCGAGCCCGATAACGTTGCAGATGATTCAGGCAAAGGTTGCGCGTCACCGTCTTGAGCCAGCCGCCGATCGTGGCGCTGCCCACCAGCTCGTGCCAATGGTTCCAGGCACGGACAAACGCCTCCTGAGCCACGTCCTGAGCCTCGGTTTCATTGCCGAGGAGTCGCAGGGCCGTGGAGAAGACCATGTCCTGATATGCCAGGACCATTTGTTCGAACTGGGCCGGGTCGCTCATCCGATTGCCCGTCCGCGGACG
This sequence comes from Verrucomicrobiales bacterium, assembly GCA_040375265.1. GTDB lineage: Bacteria > Verrucomicrobiota > Verrucomicrobiia > Limisphaerales > UBA9464 > CAIWAH01. Next base: position 32 of record JBEISV010000069.1, on the reverse strand, counting down.
GGGCCAAACGTGGCACGAACACCCGGCCAGGG
>JBEISV010000561.1:0-2975 GCA_040375265.1 Verrucomicrobiales bacterium | reverse complement strand
CTCGTTGAAGCACTTCCTCGCCAACGAATGGGACAAGACCCAGGCCCAGAAGCGCGGCGGCGGCGCCGAGCATCTGTCGCTGAACTGGCAGGATGCGGACGAACGCTTCCACCTCGATCCGCCCGACCCGACGAACCCCGAACGCCTCTTCGACCGCGAATGGGCGTTGGCGCTGCTGGAGCGTGTCATCGCCCGCCTCGCCGACGAATGCGCCCGCGACGGCAAGGCGAACCTGTTCACCCACGCCAAAGGATTCCTGACGGTCAGTTCCGCCGCAATTCCCTACGGTGAAGCGGCCCAGCAGCTCGGCATGGACGAAGGCGCCCTGCGCGTGGCCGTCCACCGCCTGCGCAAGCGCTACCGCGAACTGCTGCGCGACGAGATTGCTCAGACCCTCGCCGAGCCCGGACAGGTGGACGAGGAACTGCGCTCCTTGCTGGCGGCATTGGCGGGGTGACGGTGCGGCACGACGACCCTGACGGGGAGCAAGCCGCGTTCGGTAGGGCCGGGCTGCCGCCCGGCCGCAGGGCGGATGAGGTCATTTCCCACCGGCGGGCGCGGAATCACCGCAAGTCTTCCAGCCCGGTCAGACACGGTGTGCCGGACCGATATTCCGGGAATCGCCTAGGCAAAGCCGGAAGTTGCCCCAGTCTTGCGGCCGGCGCCCTGGCCCGGGCGCGCCCGCATGAAGTCACTTCGCCCTATCCTCGTCCTGGCCTGCCTGGCCGCCTCCGTGCTGGCCGGCTGCAAGCCTCCCGCCGCCCCGCCCGCCAAGCCGGCCCCGGCCGCCGTGTCCGTGGCCTTGCCCCTGCCGCGGACCGTCAACGAATGGGACGAATTCACCGGCCGCCTGGTCTCGCCCGAGACCGTCGAGGTGCGCGCCCGCGTGTCGGGCTACGTCGAGCAGGTCCACTTCAAGGAAGGCGGCGACGTGAAGCAGGGCGACCGGCTCTACACGCTGGACCAGCGACCGTTCCAGGCGGTGGTGGACCGCGCCAAGGCCGAACTGGGCGCCGCCCGCGCCCGGGCCGAACTGGCCGCGGGCGAGGCCAAGCGGGCCGAAAGCCTGGCCGCGACCAAGGCGATCTCGACCGACACGTTTGAAACCCGCGTGAAATCCGCGACCGAGGCCAATGAGTCGGTGCGGTCCGCCGAAGCCGCGTTGAAGGTCGCCGAATTGGACCTGGAATTCACCGAGGTTCGCGCGCCGATTTCCGGCCGCATCAGCAACGCCCGCGTGACCGCCGGCAACCTGGTCTCCGGCGGCAATTCCGCGGGCACCACGGTGCTGACCACCATCGTGTCGCTGGATCCCATGCAGTGTTACCTCCTGGTGGACGAGGCGTCGGCGCTGCGTTACCGGCAGCTTTACCGCGAAGGCCGGCGGGCCAGCGCGCTGTTTGAAAAGATCCCGGCGGAGATGGCGCTGGGCAACGAGACGGGCTTCCCGCGCCAGGGCCACGTGGACTTCGTGGACAACGAGCTGGATCCCGCCACTGGCACGATCCGGGTCCGGGCCGTGTTTCCCAATGCCGACAAGCTGATGGCGCCGGGCTTCTTCGCGCGGGTGCGCATCCCGGGCAACGGCGAGTATGCCGCCGTGCTGGTCCGTGACAGCGCGCTCGGTAGCGACCAGGGCCGGCCTTACGTGCTCGTGGCGGACGCCCAGGACACGGCCACCTACCGCCCGGTGAAGCTGGGCCCGTTGCTCGATGGCCTGCGGGTGGTCCGCGAGGGCTTGGCGGTGACCGACCGCGTGATCGTCTCCGGCCTGATGACGGCCCGCCCCGGCCAGCCGGTGACCGCGCAGCTCGTGCCGATGCTGACCAATGCGCCGGCCGTCATCCCACGCACCAACGCCACGCCCGCCGCCCGGCCATGAACATCGCCCGCTTCTTCGTGGACCGGCCGATCTTCGCGGCGGTGCTGTCCATCGTCATCACGCTGCTGGGTGGCCTGGCCTTCTTCAGCCTGCCCGTTTCGCAGTATCCCGACGTGGTGCCGCCCACGGTGATCGTCTCGGCCACCTATCCGGGCGCCGACGCGCGAACTCTGGCGGAGACGGTATCCACACCGCTCGAACAGGAGATCAACGGCGTCGAGCGCATGCTCTACATGTCGTCGTCCAGCACGAGCGACGGCCGGGCGCAGATCACGATCACCTTCGAGCTCGGCACCGACTTGGACGAAGCCCAGGTGCTGGTGCAGAACCGGGTGAACTCCGCGCTGTCGCGGCTGCCCGAGGACGTCCGCCGCCAAGGGATCATCGCTCGCAAACAGTCGCCCGACCTCACGTTGGCCGCGCAGTTCTACAGTCCCGACGGTTCGCGCGATGTCGCCTACCTCGCGAACTACGTGAACCTCCAGGTCCGCGACCGCGTCGCCCGCATCAAGGGCGTGGCCGACGCCAATTCGCTCGGCGGCCAGGACTTCACCATGCGCATCTGGCTCGACCCGGAGAAGATGGCCGCCCGCAAGCTGACCGCCGGCGACCTGACCCGCGCGCTGCGCGAGCAGAACCTCCAGATCGCCGCCGGCGCGCTTGGCCAGCCGCCGGTCCCCAGCGGCACGGACTTCCAATACACGCTCGTCGCCCAGGGCCGCCTGCTCACCGCCGAGCAATTCGGCGACGCCGTGGTGAAGACCGGCGCGGACGGCGACGTGACCCGCGTGCGCGACGTCGCCCGTGTGGAACTCGGCGCGCGGGATTACTCCAGCAAGACCTACATGGACGGTTACAACGCGGTTTCGCTGCGCGTCTTCCAACTGCCCGGCAGCAACGCGCTGGAGACCGCCGACGAGATTTACCGGACCCTGGCCGAGCTGAAGAAGAGCTTCCCGCCGGGAGTGGGTTACCGGATCAACTACGACCCGACGAAGTTCATCCGCGCCTCGGTCGAGGCCGTGCTGCACACGCTGGTCGAGGCCATCCTGCTGGTCGTGATCGTGGTCGTGGTGTTCCTCCAGACGTGGCG
>JBEISV010000524.1:0-3252 GCA_040375265.1 Verrucomicrobiales bacterium | reverse complement strand
GAACCGGCTTCGGATAACCCAACTGCGCGAGATCGCCCGCGCCGATGCCGCCGGCCGCCGCGTTCGTCACGGTGCCGCCGAACGGTGGCGGTCGGAGCGCCGGCACCGGGCGGACTCCGTTGGCCGAGCGGAGCTGGATCAGGCCGACCGGTTGGACGGCGTGGACCAGGACCCGGGCGCTGAGTCCGTCGGCAAAGCGCATTTCCGCCGTCGCGTCACCCAGCGTCAGCGAGGTGTCGAGGAACCGGGCCGCAGCAGGGAGCGCGATTTCGATGCGGCCGGCCGGCACCTTGGTCGGCGCGGGCCGGTTATAGGGGGCTTCGTAAACCCGAACCAAGTCGGCGTGCCGCCCCTGCGCATGCCATTGGCGCATCGTCGCGTAACTGTAGTCTCCCGACTGGAATTCCGCCACCGGCGTCAGGTCCCAGAGGTCCGTCCGGTCGAGGGAAATCCTCAGCGGCTGGCCATCGCCCCAGACCAGCGCGCCCAAGATGCCGTTGCCGAGCGGCAGGGCTTCATCCCAGACGCGGACGGCGTTCGTGAAGTGCAGTCCGTGCCGAGGCTGAGGGAACCCGGGCCCGGCCGCCAGCGCCGCCAACGCGAAAAGCAGCCAACCAAGCACCGAAAGGACGTGAGTCAGCATGTCCGGACCTTGGCCGGAAGCCACTTGGCGACCTTGATGCAGGTCAAGTCGGGTCAATCCGCCGGGCGAAGGGTTTCCGCCGGGAATTCGGATTGGAGCCACGTGTCTTTGTGACGGGCCGTCGATTTGACCCACGTCAAACACCGGCCGCCAGACCTCCGGTCTGCTTGGCGGCGGATGAACACGCCGCACCGCGCCAACCGCCCGCCGGAAGCGGTGTCTTCGACGGGGTCGGCGCGCCAGCCGCCGGCTTCAGGCGGCCTACCCGGCAAATTCAGGCCAGGCCCGAAGGAACTTCCTCCGGCCCGGTTCGGCTAAACTCCCCAACTCCGGAAAACCATGCCTTCCCCTGCCCTCACCACCCGCCGCGAATTCCTCCACGCCTCCGCCGCCGGCGTTGCCGGTGCCGCGCTCGCCGGAACCCTGGCCCTGCCACGGGCCGGTTACTGCGCCGAGGCGAACACCATCAAGGTCGCGCTGGTCGGCTGCGGGGGGCGCGGGGGAGGCGCCACCGCCAACGCGCTCAGCACCGCCGGACCGGTCCGGCTCTGGGCCGTTGCCGACGTCTTTGCCCCGAAGGCGGAGGCCGCGACGCGTTCGCTCGCGACGCAGTTTCCCGGCCGGGTCGACGTGACGCCCGAACGGCAGTTCGCCGGCTTTGATGCCTACCAGCAGGCGATTGATTCCCTGGGCCGAGGCGATTTGGTCATCCTCGCAACGCCGCCGGCGTTCCGGCCGATCCATTTTGAATATGCCGCGCAGAAGGGCGTGCATGTGTTCATGGAAAAGTCGTTCGCCGTGGACCCGCCGGGTATCCGCCGGGTGCTGGCCGCCAACCAAGTCGCCCGGGCCAAAAACCTCAAGGTCGCCACCGGCCTGATGAGCCGCCACTACCGGCCGCTGGAGGAAGCCATCGCCCGCATCCACGACGGCGCCCTCGGGGAACTGATCACCTGCTGGGCCTATCGGATGCACGGGCCGGTGGGGTTCACCGCGCGTCGCCCGGGCACCGGCGAACTCGCCCACCAGCTCGCGAATTACAGCAACTTCACCTGGCTCAACGGCTCATTCCTGGTGGACTGGCTCATCCACAACCTCGACGTCTGCTGCTGGGCCAAGAACGCCTGGCCCAAGAACGCCCAGGGCATGGGCGGCCGCCAAGTGCGCGAGGATCCGGACCAACTCTTCGACCACTGTGCCGTCGAATTCGCCTTCCCGGACGGAACAAAGATGTTCGCCCAGGGCCGCCATCAGTCCGGTTGCCATGACTTCTTCGGCGACGTGCTCCACGGGACCAAGGGCTGCGCGGTGCTTGGCGAGGGGCAGACCAATCCCCGCCTTTTCCACGGCTGGGAACCCACTCCTGCCAAGCTTCTGTGGAGCTACCGGGGCGAACCTTGCGACCACTACCAGCGCGAGCATGACCTGCTCTTCGCCGCCATCCGCGAGGATCAGCCCTACAACGAGGTCGAACGCAGCGTCCGCTCGTGCATGACCGCAATCCTTGGTCGTATGGCCGTCGAATCCGGCCGGCAGCTGACCTATGACGAAGCCCTCGCCTCAGACCTCGAACTGGCCCCGGGACTCGACCACATCACCTCGCTCGAACACGCCGCTCCAGTCGCGCCCGACACCACAGGCGCGTATCCTGTCGCCAAGCCGGGTCGCACGCGGGTTTTGTAGCCGGGCTCGTCCCGACCGGATCCGGAATCCCGATCGGACAAAGCGCCCGTTGCGCCGCGCCCGCAGATGAAAATGATTACCGCCGGCGTCCGGTTCGTCGGGTGCCGTCGCCAATCATGATTCCCGAAGTTCCGTTTACCCGCCGCCGCTTTCTCCGGACCGGTGCCCTCGCGACCTCGGCGTTCGCCGCCGCGCCGTTTGTGCTGACGGCCGAGCCTGGGAAGAAGTTCCGCACGGCGCTCATCGGCTCCGGTTGGTGGGGCCGGAATATCCTCAAGGAAGCCATCGCCAGTGGCCGGGTGAAGGTCGTCGCGCTGTGCGACGTTTACGCCAATGTCCGCGAGACGACGGCCGAGCAGGTCACCGACTTGAACGGCGACGAGCCGAAGACTTTCAACGACTTCCGCGAACTGCTCGCCAAGGAAAAGCCCGAGATCGTCATCATCGCGACACCGGACCACTGGCACGCGCTCCAGACCATCGCCGCGGTGAAGGCCGGCGCGCATGTGTTCGTGGAGAAACCCACCGGCCACACCGTCAACGAAAGCCGGGCCATGCTCCGCGCCGCGCGCGACAGCGGCCGAATCGTGCAGGTGGGACTGCACCGGCGGATCGGGCCGCACCACGTGAGCGGGATGAATTTCCTCAGGTCCGGCGCGGTGGGCGACGTGGGCATGGTGCGCCTGTTCGCCCACGGCGGCGGCGGCCGGGAAAAGCCGAGCGCCAACACCGAACCGCCCGAGGGCATGGACTGGGACCTGTGGTGCGGCCCGGCGCCAAAGCGGCCGTTCAACTCGCGCATCCATCCCGGCGGCTGGCGCAACTTCCTCGACTACGGCAACGGCCAGCTCGGCGATTGGGGCGTTCACTGGCTCGACCAGGTGCTCTGGTGGAGCGGCGAGAAGTATCCGAAACGCGTCTTCTCT
>JBEISV010000298.1:0-5966 GCA_040375265.1 Verrucomicrobiales bacterium | reverse complement strand
GGCGCAGTCGCGTCTGCCAGCTTTCTACCTTCTCGCGGACTTGGCGGTTGTGGTCGAGAAACGCGAGGCCGGAGAGGTTCGCCGGCGCTCCGCGTGAGGGATCCGACACGTCAGGCGCCGACTTGTCCGCGCGTTGTCGCCGCCGCTCGTCGCCGTCCTCCGCCCCCTCCGGACGACCGCGGGTGGGCGGTTCCAGATCTTCCTCCACCAGCGCCGAGCGGATGAAGATCGCCGTGGCGTCGGCGGGATTGAGGTTCCCGTAGGCGACGCTGCGGCGGAACACCTCGAGCCCGTGGAAGCGGGTGATCTCCTCCACGAGCACCCGGCCGGCGCTCGCGCTCCAGTGCGGATGTTGGTGGGTGACTTGGCAGAGGTGCGGCGCGAGCTGGACGATCCAGTGCGGATCAATGCCGGCGACCGTCCGCGCGAAGAGCTGCGTGGTCTCGACCAGCTCGCCGGCGACGAGCCACTGCGGCTGGTTCGACTTGGGTTTCGGTGCGGGATTCTTCTCGGGTTTGGCGAACCGGTTCTTCGCCGGCCGTTCGCCGCGTTCGAAGAGGGCCGATCCGGGGAAGATCATCACCTGCCGGTTGCCGCCGGCCTTGTATTGGTTCCGCTCCTCGCGCGTCGAGACGTGGCCGAGCAGGCCGGCCAGGATGGAGCGGTGGATGGCCTGGTAGAACTGCTCCTCGGTGCGCGGTGCCTTACCGGTGGCCTGGGCCGCGCCGCGGCCTTCCTCGTCCTGGAAGACGCCGAGGTTCTCCAGCGCGCCTTCGAGCTGGGCGTGCAGGTCCTGCCACTCGCGCATCCGCAGGTAGGAGAGGAAGTGCTGCTTGCAGAACTTGCGGCGGGCACCCTGCGTGCGGAGCGCCTCCCACTGGTCGTGAACCGCCTTCCAGACGTTGAGCAGCGTGAGGAAGTCCGACTGCGGATGGCTAAACCGGCGGTGCGCGGCGTCGGCGGCGTCGCGCTGGTCGAGCGGGCGTTCGCGCGGGTCCTGGATGCTGAGGCCGGCGGCGATGATGAGCAGTTCGCGCGTCGCGTGTTCCGACTGCGCCTGGAGCAGCATTCGGCCGAGCGTCGGATCAATGGGCAGGCGCGCGAGGTCGCGGCCGAGCGGGGTCAGCTCACGCTGCTCGTCGAGCGCGCCGAGCTCCTGCAACAGTCCATAGCCGGCCTGGATCGCGGCGGGCGATGGCGGCTGCACGAAGGCGAACGTCTCGATGTCGCCGAGCCGGAACGCCTTCATGCGCAGGATAACCTCGGCGAGGTTGGCCCGCTGGATTTCCGGCTGGGTGAACGGCGGGCGCGCCTTGAAGTCCTCCTCCGAATACAGCCGCACGCACACGCCGTCCTGCACGCGGCCGGCGCGGCCCTTGCGCTGGTTGGCGCTGCTCTGTGAGACGGGTTCGACCGGCAGCCGTTTGGTCCGGGTGCGCGGTGCGTAGCGGCTGATCCGCGCGAGGCCGGCGTCCACGACGTAGCGGATGCCGGGAATGGTCAGGGACGTCTCGGCGATGTTGGTCGCGATGACGAGCTTGCGGCGCGAGGATTGGGCAAATACCCGCTGCTGGTCGCCCGAACTGAGCCGACCGTAAAGCGGGACGATCTCCGCCTCGCGCCCGAAACGGCCTTCGAGCTGGTCACTGGTTTCGCGGATGTCGCGCTCGCCCGGCATGAAGATCAGCACGTCGCCGAAGCTGGACTCGTAAAGGATCGTCTCGGCAGCGCGGACGGCGGCGTCCACGTAGGTCAGTTCGCCGGCACCGGCGCGCAGCGCGGCGCGGATGGAGGCGGTGAGCTGGAGCGTTTCCGAGGAGATGGCGCTGCGCGTGGGAAGCCCGCCCTCACCCCGGCCCTCTCCCCCGGGGAGAGGGCCGGGGTGAGGGCGGGCCACGTCCACATTTCCGCCGTAGGCATGGCCCGTTGCGGCTTCCCACTCCTCCGAATCCGGCTCGTGGTCGTAGGGCGCGTAGATGACATCCACCGGAAACATCCGGCCCGACACCTCGATGATCGGCGCGTCGCCGAAGTGGCGGGAGAATGCCCGCGTGTCGATCGTGGCCGACGTGACGACGAGCTTTAGGTCGGGACGGCGGGCGAGCAGGCCCTTCAGGTAGCCGAGCAGGAAGTCGATGTTCAGCGAACGCTCGTGCGCCTCGTCGATGATCAGCGCGTTGTAGTCGGACAGCAGCGGGTCGCCCTGCGTCTCGGCGAGCAGGATGCCGTCCGTCATCAGCTTCAGATACGTCTCGGAACTCGAATGGTCGTCGAAGCGGATCTTGCAGCCCACTTCACGGCCCCAGCGGACATTCAGCTCCTCGGCGATGCGTTGTGCGATGGACAGCGCCGCTACCCGCCGGGGTTGGGTGCAACCGACCTTCGCCTCGATGCCCAGGCCAGCTTCGAGGCACATCTTGGGAATCTGCGTGGTCTTGCCGGAACCCGTTTCGCCCGCAATGACGACAACTTGGTGCGCGCGGATGGCGGCGACGATCTCGTCCTTGCGCGCGGTGATCGGCAAATCCGGCGGATAACTGACCGGCGGGACGTGCAAGTGGCGCAGCTCCCGCAACTCGGCCGATTGCCGGGCCTGGTTGAGCAGGCGGTCCAGCAAGGCGTCGTGCTGTGCGGTGTGGGCGCGGTCGCGGAGCAGCCGGACGAGCCGCGAACCGAGCCGCACCCAGTCGTGCGTCATGGTCCGCGGCAGCAGCGCTTTCAGTTCCTCGACGCGGGCGTCGTTCATGCCGGAGCCGGGGAGTTTGGCGGAACAATGGGTTCCGGGGGAATGCAGAATGTTGAGGTCCGCGAATAAACGTGCCGTGAGGATTGCCGGGATTTGGTCGGGGTTGATGCTCCTCTCAGTTCCGGAAGTGCACGAAGTATTTGGACCTCGCACAACAAGTTGGCGGCGGGTAAGCACCATTGCGTGCGCGAAATTGCGGCGATGATCATCTGCCTGGCCTTTCCCGGAATCTTCGTCATTGGCGCAGTTTTCTTCCTCGTGTCCACATTCTTGGTTTGGACATTTTCGTTGGCGTTGTTGGCCTCCGGCTGGCAGCGGAAGAAAAAGTGGCTCATGTGGCTTGGAGGAGTGCCCTTTGCAATTGGCTCGCTGCTTTGGGTGCTACTGGGCCTTATCTTCTGGAGCTAACTTGCCTCAAGCTGGAACACCGAGGGGCTTTTAGTTCGCAACTTTCGGCTCGGAATCGTTTTCGGTTTGCCGTAGCGCCGCCGCCAGCGTCCGTAGGTGCGCCGCCAATTGGTAGCGTTCGAGGAACCGTTCGCGGAAACGCAGGCCGTCCTCGGTTTGCACCACGGTGATCAATGCCCGCGCAGCGGCGGCCGGGTCCCGCGGCTCGACCAGGCCGGCATAGTTTTCTGGGAGCATCTCGGGAATGCCCCGCCAGCGCGTCGAAACGAGGGGCAGGCCGAACGCCATCGCCTCGATGAGGTTCAGCGGCTGGCCTTCGTTGGCGAAGTAGCTGGGGAACAGAAACACGTCGCTGTCGCGCAACGCGGCGGCCTTGGCTTCCGGCCCGAGGAAGCCGGTGTGGCTCACGCAGGCGGCCAAGGCCGGATCGGTCAGCCGGCTCTTGAATTCCGTCTCCACGTCCGGGGTGGGGAAGGTTCCTGCCACCAGCAAACGGAATTTCAACGGCCGCGCCAGCCGGGCGCCGAGTTCGTTGGCCAACCGGACGGCTTCGACGGCGTCGAGCACGCCCTTGTCGCGCGAGCACAGGGCGAGGAACAGGACCCTTACTTCCATGGGGGTTGCCGCCTCGCCGTCCGCCGTGGCGCCGCAACCCGCTGGAGAGGGTGAGGGGTGGTCGGAGCACCCCTGGTTCATGGGTAGGGTCTGTCGCTCGGCCAATCGCCGGCGCCGATGTTCCGCCAGCGTCAGGTCAAACTCCGGGCACGGATCGGGGACGCCATTCGGGACAATCGCGACCGCCCGGGGCTGGAATTTGTCGGCGTCCGGCTGGTTGAACTTCGACAGGATGAGATTGAGCGCGGGCCGGCCGAGCAGCCGGCGCGAGATGGCGCGTTCGAACGGGTTGGCGACGTCTTCCAGCCATTGGCCGAGCCCGACCGCGTGCCAGTGGAAGATGACGTTCCGGAACCACGGCCTGAGCAGCGCGAGCACGATCCAGTCGCGGTAAAGCGAGTTCCGCTTGGGCGGGCTCGGCACGTAGTAAAGCGTTCGGACCTGGTGTTCGCGACCCAGCCGTCTCGCCTCGCGGACATGGCCGAGCAGCTTGGTCAGCTTGCCGCCGCGGGCCGAGCCCACGTCGGTGAGGTCGTCTGACAGGCGGGCGTCCACGTGCAGCACCTCGATCCCATGCGCAGGATCGGCCCGGAAGCCGTCCACGAGATACTGCACCATCTGGCTTTGGCCATGGTGCGGCGGCGGGACGTGGGCGAAGACGACGAGCTTCATCGCGGTGCGCGGCGCAGCCTGCACGGAAGGGTGGCAAAAGACGAAGCCGTTCGTGCATCGTCGGGCCATGGCGGTGCGCGATTCCTACCGGGAATATGTCCTGGAACAGCTCGGCCGGGTGCGCCCGGTGACGTGGCGGAAGATGTTCGGCGGCGTGGGCGTGTATGCGGACGACCGCTTCTTCGCCCTGCTCGACAACGACACGCTCTACTTCAAGACCGGCGACGCGAACCGGGCCGACTTCGAGGCCCGGGGGATGCCGCCGTTCCAGCCGTTTGGCCCAGGCACCAAGCCGATGGATTACCACGAGCTGCCGGGTGACGTGCTGGAAGATCCGTCGGAGTTGGCCGCATGGCTGGCCAAGGCGGTCACCGTGGCGGCGGCCCGGGCGAAAGCCAAACGGCCGGCCCGGAAGAATCCGAGCCGGCCGCCGAAGCCCCGAAAGGTTAAAGGCGACGGACCCTAGCGCGGTCAGGCGAAGCCCGTCGCCCGTCCGCACCCGCCACCCAGCGCTTGCGGACAAAAGCTGATCTGGTCACTGCAACCGTAATGCCAACTTCCGCGGCCCGGCGAACGTCGGTCGCAATGGTCCGCCTTGGCACCACGGCGGCCTCCGGGGTGGTCCAATTGGGCACCGGCGGCGGTCGGATTGGTCCGGAACCGGACGGAAGTGCCGTGGATGGGCAATCGGAAAGCCGCTGTTCACGCGGGTAATCTTTTTTCGGAACGAATCTCCGGCAGCTCGGTCGAACCGACACAATCCCTTTCCGATATGTGGCGCGTCTTTGGCGATCTTCTCCGCACCCGCGGCCCAGCCGGTGCCTTCGTGGTGCTGATTCCCAGCCTCGTTTGGCTGGCCATCATGCTGTTGCCGTTCTGGCTGCCGGGCGGCACGTGGATAGTCGACCAGGCGGGCCTGATTTTGGGCGCCGGGCTCGTCCTAGGGGCGGCAGTCGTGCGGGCCTGGGTCGTGGAAACTCGCCGGTGGCGCCAGGAACAGAGCCGTAACCCGATCCACCGCTGGCCCCCCTTGCCGGCGCATGACCGGTCCTTCATCCGGACCCGGCTCCAACGGCGTTGAACCGCGGATTGCAGACCTGCCGAACGGGAATTTCGTTGGCCGTAGCCGCCGAGGCTGGTTCCTTCTCGTCCCACCACGCATGAGCCGTTTCGGCAAACTCGAACTCGACGCCGGTCCGGCGGCCACCCAGTCCGCGCAGACCGGCCGGGGCGCCGACCATTGGCACGCGGAGGCGCGGGCGGCCTTTGCCCGGGCCGAATTCGAGCCGGCCCTCCGGCTGTTTGCCCGGGTGCTGGAGTATGATCCGCAGTGCGTGGCGGCCTGGACCGGCCAAGTGCGGGCCTTGATCGAACTGGGCGAGCTGCGGGAAGCCCGGCTGTGGGCCGACAAGGCGCTGGAGCGGTTTCCGGAAGCGCCCGAACTCCTTGCTGCGAAGGCGGTGGTTCTTGGCCGGCTGGGAGAGACGGAGGATGCCTTGGCGTTGTCCGATGCCAGCCTCGGCGG
>JBEISV010000075.1:0-14081 GCA_040375265.1 Verrucomicrobiales bacterium | reverse complement strand
GGAGTGGGAACCACCGCCGCGGTCGGCGCCGAATTTCTGTTCCGCATTCGCCGGGCCGTGAGCCGGGAGGAATTCTTCGCCATTTGCCGTGAATTTCTGGCGCACGGCCGGGCGATGTCCCTGGTGCCGCATCCATCCGTTGCCGCGGCAAGAAATGAGGAACCGCAGGCGGCAGGAAACTGAACGGGGGCAGGCGCAAGGTTCAGGCTAGCCCATCCGTCTCACCCGGCGTGCCAACGTCGCAACGAGAGTGACGGGCAGCCCGCGCAGCGCCCAATGTCCCAACCCGAGTAGCTTCAGCAGAGTTCCGGTGAGCGTCCGGTAATCCAGCCAAACCATGGGTTCGTCCACCCGGTCGCGGTAACGGCGGGCGTAGGCCACGAACGGAGAAGTTTCCTGAAGCAGGCGGCGAAACCACGCAAAGCGTCCGGGCGTCCGGTTTTCCGGCAGGAGGAGCACCCAGGGCTTTCCAGCGATGGCATGAAGGACGGCGGGCAGCGGAAGCGCGAGACCACGCAACCGCTCACCCAGAGTGAATCCCAAAGCCCCTCCGGTATGCAGGATTTCCCGCCCGTGACGCAGCATCCGCACGGGCGCTTGGGCAAAGTCCTCCGCGCCCAGCAAGGCAGCCATTACATCTTGATCCCCCCACAGGTGAACGGGTTTGCGTTCGATCGGGAGGGAGGCGACCGCGGTATAGCGGCGATCGCCTAGAAGCTGGAACCAACGCTGCAAGAATGCCGAATGGGCGTCGGTCACCCGCACCAAACAACTGTTAAGTGAGTCTGGAAACGCCCGCCCCAGCGGCAAATCCCAGCCGCGGGTCCGGACTTCCGTTCCGCGAAAGGGCTGGTTGACCGGCTCCTGCGTTACCACCACGCCGTCCCTTCCCACGGCGGCCAGCAACGGCCGAATGTCCCGGGTCAGCATGAGATCCGAATCCAGCCAGACGAGTTGGCTCTCCGAGTCCAACTCGGGGAGGAGCTTCAGCAGCGCGTGCGGCTTGCAATTCCAGTTGCTGGCTCCTTCTAGCGGCGCTGTCACGAGTTCCACCGCCGCGAATCCGCGCAACCAATCGGCAAAGCCGGGCGCCGACTGCGGTCGGAATAGAACCACCCGGCTGCCCGGACAATGTTCAGCGACCGACAGTATGGCCAGCTTGAGGCCGATTTCGGCGCCGCGGCGGTCTTCGGCTAGACAAAATATGGTCTTCATCGAGTGGATCCAGCACGGAACTGCGGCGCCCCGCTGGCCCGCCTCGGCTCCTTCCGTCGGGCGTCAGACTAACCCCTTATCCCCCGGCGGTTGAAGATGGAACTCATCGCTAAGGCCGGACCAAAGGCAGTGGGCCTACCTCGAAAAAACGGACAGAGAAAAAGGCACTCTGCGTTAGTTGTTTTTGGTTTCAAAAATGGCCGGGGAAAGGCCGCCGAGGGAGGTGTGACGGCGATGGCGGTTGTAGAAGTCCTCGATGAAGCCGGAGATCATGACCCTGGCCTTCTGGTGGGTTTGGAACTCCTGACGGTAGACGAGTTCGAGTTTGAGGGTGCTCCAGAAGCTTTCCATGGCGTCGTTGTCGTAGCGGTTGCCGCGGCGGCTCATGGAGGCGGTGAGACCGGCGGCCGTGAGGGCGGCCCGGAAGTTGGCGGCGGCATAATGGACGCCGCGGTCGGAGTGGAAGACCAGTCCCGGAGGACGGGACCGATGCAAGGCGGCCATCGAAAGGGCCGACAGAACGAGGGCCGAGTCAATGGTCGGACTCATGGCCCAGCCGACGATCCGGCGGCTGTGGAGGTCCATGACGCCGGCGCGATAGAGCCAGCCTTCGGCAGTGGAGAGGTAGGTGATGGCGGCGATCTGCCCGGCGAGCGCGACGTCCGCCACGGCGCGGGGACCAGGCGAAGCACGGCGGCGGTCCCAATCGTAGAAGCCGCTGGGGGAAACACCGAAGAGCCCGCAGAGCGTGGCGATGGAATGGTCGTGTCTCATCGCATGAACCCGTGCGAAGCGCTCGGCGGCGGTTCGGAGGGGATGCCCACCGTTTTTTAGAATGTCCCGCTGCCCGCGCAGGTGACCGATCTCCCGCAGGGCGGCATCGAGCCGGGCCTGAAGCTGGGAGACCGCGGGCTTATCCCCCGCCGCCGTCCCCCGGCGGCGGGCAGGAGTTTGCGCCAGGCGAAGAGCCGGTTTTCCGCCAGCCCCAGCTCCTTGGCGACCACGGCGGCGGATTTGCCGCTGGCCTGCCAGTTCCGGACCGCCTCCAACTTGAAGGTCGCCGCGAACTTGCGCCGCGGTTTGATAGGAGATGCTTTGATGATGGTTTCCATGTTACTCGATCTCCCTTCCGCTCTCTCCGAGAAATCGAAGCAACCCCAGCAGCCGGTGCCATGACATCTACGGTCCGCTTGGTTAACCTTCGGGGCGACACTGCGGATTTCCCTTCCGGTCAAACCGTCGCGGGCGTTCAATTCCTCCGTCACATGGAACCGCTGTTAAAGCTCCTCACCTCGAATGCATCGCTCGCGCCAGCCGAGATGGCGGCGATGCTAAACCTCACGGAATCCGACGTTCGCGACCGATTGCGGGAGCTATCGGCCAGCCAGGTCGTGCTGGGCTATCGGGCGGTCCTCAACGAGGAGAAACTGGGCCGAGATCTGGTCCGCGCCGTCATTGAAGTGCGCATCACCCCGGAGCGCGGCGGCGGCTTCGACAAACTGGCCGAACGCATCGCGAAGTATGCCGAGGTCCGCTCCTGCCACCTCATGTCCGGCGGCTACGACCTTTTGGTCGAGGTCGAAGGGAGCAATTTGCGGGAGGTGGCCTCGTTCGTTTCCGAGAAGCTCAGCACCATTCAGGGGGTGCTCTCGACCGCGACCCATTTCGTGCTGCGTGCCTACAAGGAACAGGGTGTCCTCATGAAGCGTGAGGCGTCCGAGGAACGGCTGCCAGTGACCCCCTGACCTGTCCTTGACCCACAGGACTGCGCCCGCATCTTTAGACCGCGATGCCTCTCCCTGGCTGCAAATTGACCTACCTCGTCGAACCGCCGACCGCCTTCATTAAGGTGACCGGCCGGGCAGCGGTTGAGGGTGCCCGCGATTTCAAGGCCCTGGTGGAGCGGTTGCACGGGGAAGGCGTTCCCCAGTTTTGCCTCGACCTTTCCGGATGCCTGCTAATGGACAGCACATTTTCCGGGGTGCTGGCCGGCTTGGCCTCCCGGCTAGGAGCCCGCACCGCCGACAACTGTCCGCGGTTTATCTTGGTCCAACCGAACGAACGGATACGTGACCTGTTGGACAGCTTGGGGGTTTTGCCGCTGGTCGAGGTCCTTGAGGCCGGCGCGTCTCCCGCGCCGAAGCCGCCCCAACTGGAAGTGCCAACGGGAGGCAGCTCGCGGGAGCAGGTGGCTGAATGCTGCCTTGAGGCCCATCGCCTGCTGATGGCGTTGCGGCCGGAGAACGTGGGCAAATTCCGGGAATTGACCCGCATGTTGGAGAGCCAACTGCAAGCCACCCCCGCGCCGTGAGCCACCCGATACCGTTCGCGTGGATCTCCTGTGTCGGTGAAAAGGGCGGGGCCGAGACCTTGATGATCGAGTGCCTCCGGGCCCTGGATCGGTCCCAATTTGAACCCCACGTCATCCAACTTCGGCCGGGCCCGCTGGAAGCGCTGCTTTCGGAGATCGGCGTCCGCGTCCATGTGCTACGCGAACACCGGATGCGGCAAGTTCATCGGGTCACCCAAGCCATTGCCCAAATCCGCAGCCTGACGCATCGGCACGGATTCCGACTGCTGCACAGCAATGGGTTCCGGGCCCATGTTTACGGCGGTCTGGCTGCCCTCTCGGCAGGCGTGCCAGAGGTTTGGACCGGGCACACTTTTGAACACCCGGGTTGGTCAACCCGGGCAATCCTCGCGATTCCCACTCGTTACGTGCTGGCCAATTGCCCACGCACCGCCGACTTCTATCGACCGCGGGTCAACGCGCCGGTCGAAGTGATCTGGCCCGGAGTAAATGCCACGGTGCTGGCAAAAGGCACGCCTCGTCCGGAACTGGCGGCACGATTCGGCCTCCCGGCAAAGGCCCGTTGGGTTTCGATGGGAGCCCGGCTGCAGCGCTACAAGGGGCAGATTGAATTCCTCCGCGCGATTGCCGCGACGGCCAGCCATGACCTCCATGGAGTCATAATCGGCGGGTCCCTTTTCGGACAGGAATCGGACTATGAGCGGGAGCTGAAGAGCTTGGCAAAGCAGCTTGGCATCGCCGACCGGGTCACCTTCACCGGCTTCATTCCGGACGCCGACGTCGCCGGCTTGCTGGCTGCCAGTTACGTGACGATTCATCCTGCTCACGAGGAAGACTTCGGGCTCTCCGTGGCGGAAGCCCAAGCGCTCGGGGTCGCGACGATAGCCTTCGCAGCGGTCGGCCCCGCAGCAATCATCCTTGACGGCGAAACCGGCTGGCTGGCGCCCATTGGCGATCAGGCGTCAATCAACCGCCTCCTTGCGGCCGCCTTGGCTGATCCGGCTGAAACCAGCCGGCGGGGTATACGGGCCAAAGCCGAATGCCTCCGCCGATTCGGAATTGACGAACATGTTCGCCGCACCATGGCAGCTTACCACACGGTGGTCGCATCAATCGGCTGAGGGTTACCTCAACCGAACCTAATCACCAACCTGATATCGTGCGTCAACCCAGAGTTAGCCAATCCGGCTCGTCGGAAAGCCCGCAACCGCGCACCGCGCCGCATGTTCCGCTTTGGGTTGGCGCGCTGGTCGGCAATGCCCCCCTTTCGGCACGCCTGAACGCGTTGTTCGGTGGGGCAACAGCCGCCAATTGGCTGTTCCTCACCGCCATCGCCATCGGCTTCTTCCATGGCTGGATCAAATACAAGTATACCGGCCTCGTCTCCACCTTCGCCTTTGACCTGCCGCTGACGATGGCCTTGGCATTGGCGCTCACCGGGGCTGCGAAAGATTCATGGTTCCCCCGCGACAATCCGGTCGCGACGCAACTTAAGGTGCTCTGCGGCGTGGCTGTCGCCTACGCCCTAATTCCACTGGGTGTGCCCTTGTTGGCGGCGTTGGCAGCATTCCGCGCTTGGGTCGTGATACCCTTGGTATTTTTGCTCGGGTATCATGTGATCCGAAGTGTCCGGCAGATCGAAATACTTCTTTTCCTGGTGATGGCCCTTTGCGCGATCACCGTTTACTTCGGTGCGCGACAAACACCGGAAGAAATTCGTGCCATGATGGCGGCCAATCCTGACCTCGCTCGGCGACTGTCCGGAACATTTTTCGCGAACGCCGACGGCGGCGGCGGACTCCGGGCATTCTCCACTTTTGTCAGCGCGGGGGCGTTCGGCGGCACCCTGTCAACGGGAGGCATCCTTGCTTTTGCCTACCTTACGCAGCCCAAGGTCAAGCCGATGTTGCGGCTGCTTTACGCCGTGGTGCTGGGGTTGTGCCTCTACGGGATAAACCTTTCCGGGGCGCGCACGGCGATTGCGATGTTGATGATGGGCATCATAGCAACTGCTTGGAGCCGAGAGCGCTTAGTGAGCTTCGTGGCAATCCCTGGAGCCGTGCTTTCCGTTCTCGGGCTAGGAGCGCTGATGGACAGCGCCCGTCTGGAGCGATTTTCCACCATCCTCAATCCTGCGGAGTGGTGGGGGCGGCTATCGATTGTCATCCTGCCGGGAATCGCATCGCTCTCAGATCTGCCGCTTGGCGGTGGGTTGGGCCGCTCGGGCCACGGTGTCCCCTATATCTTCGGGAGCATTCTACCTCCGTGGGACGTGCGACTGGTCGACGGCGACTTGGGCCGGATTGCGGTGGACTTCGGCATCCCGGGGCTTGTTTTCTTCGGGGCATTGTTCTTCGTGGGCATCCGCGAGTCGGTGCGGTGGATGCTCCGTTTCCGGAATACTTCCCTGCAGATCCTTTCCATTTGTTCCGGAGCGGTGTTTGTAATCGCGGTGGTCAATGTGGGAACTGGATCCCCATTCCTGGGAGTTCCCGGCGGCGCACTCACGTGGTTCTTCTTGGGGGCCATGAGCCGCTTGGCCAACCTCCACTCGCTGCTGGTGAAGGTGAATCCCGCCAACGTCTGGTCAGACCCGCGGCTGATCCCGTTCTTTGCATCCGTGCCGGTGCCCGCCCAGGCACCTACTGACCTGCCGGAAGTTGCAGCGGTTGAAACTCCGCCCCGGCGGCGCATGTTGTATTCCATGGCCAGTTCGGAACCCGGGCTGCCGGCTCGTCCAAGTCACATGGGCAAGACGCGCCGCCTCTTCGGGAGAAAAGCCGATAACCAGTGACATGAGCGCAAACGTGTCCCGGCGGCCACGGATCAGTTTGGTGGTCCACGACTACTCGACCGGCTACGGCCAGGGCCGGTATTGCACCGAACTGAGCACCCGCCTCGCGGGTCATTTCGATTTTTCGGTGGTTGCCGCCAGCTTCACTTCGGATCCGCTCTCGAAGCTCCGGTCGTTCCCGGTTCCCGCTTGGCGGCGCAACGTCGCAACCACCATCGTTTCCTTCCTTGCCCGCTGCGGCGGACCGCTCCGTGAGAGCCGACCTGACCTGATCCATGCGCAAGGCCTCACCTGCTGGAGCACGGACCTCATCACTGCGCACGTTTGCAATGCCGCCCGCCTACACCACATGGCCGGCAGCCGACTGAAGGCCCGCCTATTCACCCAGTTGGTCGCCCCGTTCGAAAAGGCATTCTACGGGCAACGCCAAGCCCAGCAGGTAATCGGCATCTCACGGGTCGTCGCCGAGGAAATCCGGCAGCACTACCGGTGGCGACGTCCGCTCGATGTCATTTACCACGGCACCGATGTGGAACGGTTCCGGCCACCGATCACCGGTGAACGCGAGTCGTTACGGTCGGAATTGGCCATTCCCGCTGAAAGCTGGCTCTGGCTGTTCATGGGGGAAGCGGAAAAAGGGCTGCGGGACGTCATCACCCAACTTCTGCAATTCCCATCCGCCCGCCTGCTGGTGGTGTCCCGGTCCCGCCTCGATCCCTACCGGGCTGAAGCGGAACGTCTGGGAGTTGTCAGCCGCATCCACTTCCACGGTCCGGACCCACGTCCCGAACGACTTCACCGGGTGGCCGATGTCCTCGTCTATCCCAGCCGCTACGATACCTTTGCCATGGTCGTCGCCGAGGCGATGGCGAGCGGCGTTCCCGTGGTGGTCGGCCATCGGGTGGGCGCCGCGGAACTCATCGAGGACGGTCGTAACGGACTCCTCTGCGACCCCGACTCGGCCGAGACAATTACCCGCCCCTTGCGCCAGCTCCAGGTCACCCCTGACTGGGCGAGGCAACTTGGCCAAGCCGGCCGCCTGACCATCGAACGCCATACTTGGGCCGAATGCGCCGAGGCGACCGCCCGGGTCTATGAACAAATCCTACGCGGAAAGTATGACCGCAGCGCCGCATGAAATCCGATCCTCGCGTAACCTTCCTCGTTCACGGCGGCCCCAACAGCATTGAATCCGTCCGGGCCCGCGGGCTCTCCCGGGCACTGGCGCCGGAACGAATCCGCTTTTGTTTCCGCAGCGGTTCGCGCGCCGAAACTGCCGCGGCATGGCAGCGGGAACTTTCCCGCCATCCCGCCGACCTCCTCTACGTGCTCAACACCGCCCTGCCCGGCGCCGTGATGGCGCCCTGGTGGTCAATCACCCGGGGTCAACGCTACCTGCTCGACACGGGCGATGCCGTCTTCGAGATGGCCAAGCAGTCCGGCGTGGGCGCCGGCTTGAAGCTCCCGTGGCTCTGGTTTTTCGAGCAAGCGGCCCAGCGCCGGGCCACGGCCGTCATCGTCCGCGGCACCCGCCACCGGGAATTGCTGGCGCAACGCGGGCTTCGGCGGGTGGAAGTCATCCGCGATGGATTTGCCGAGCAGGCCGGCGCTACGCCCGCCGCAGCCGCCACGCTGCGGCGGGAACTTGGCCTTGAGGGCCAGTTTGTGCTCGGAGTCATGGGCTCCACGGTCTGGAGCCCACGTCTCCAAATCTGTTACGGCTGGGACCTGCTTGAAGCGCTTGCCCAGCTCCGGGACCAACCGGTCAAAGGCCTGATCATCGGGGACGGCAACGGACTGGATTGGCTCCGGCAACGCGCCGCCCAGTTGGGCTTGCTCGATCGTGTGGTCTTCACCGGCCGAATCCCCTACCCCGAGGTGCCGGTTTACCTGCGCGTGATGGACGTGGCGATGTCCACCCAGACGGACAACTTGCCCGGCCGAGTGCGCACCACCGGCAAGCTGCCAGAATACATGGCGGCGGAATGCTTCATCCTCGCCAGCCGGGTAGGTGAAGCGGCCCTCATCCTGCCAGAGCTGATGCTCCTCGATTTCACGGGCGAAGTGGACCGCCGCTATCCGCAGCGGGTTGCCGAACGGATCCGCCTCCTCTGCCAACGGCGCGAACTCCTTGAGGTCCGGCGCGCGTTGCCGGGAATTGCCCGGCAGCTTTGCGACTATGGCGTGCTCAGCCGCCAGTTGGCGACCTTGGTCCGCGAGCTTGCCTGACGCGAAAAACACTCCGGACGCGACGCGTCAGCCGGGAACGAGCTCGCGAATTCGCCGTTCCAACAGGGGCAGCGAACTGGAGAACAAGGCCGTCAATTCCCGGACGAGCGCGACCTGATCGGCTTTCTGTTCGGCCGCGGCCTCCTTTTCCAACGTCGCGGCCACGGCACCGGAACGCGAGAGCCCGAACAAGGTGGAGGTGCCCTTCAGCGAATGGGCCAGGCGCCGCAACGTCACCTGATCTTCCCCACCGGCGAGTTGCTCCATTTCCTTCAGCCGTTCCGGAGTGTCGGTGAGATATGCCTCCACCAATTCCTTCACGGAATCACCGCCAAGTTCCGCGGCCAAACTGTCGGTCGTTTGCCGCAGTTCAGCTTCGCTTTCTCCCTCAAACTGTGGCGCAGCGAAGCTCGGTGTCGGCTCCGGCGCGGACACCGTGGCCAGTTCCAAGGCAGCCCGCAGCGCGTCGGCTTTAACCGGCTTGGTGACGTAATCATCCATGCCGGCAGCCAAGCATTTTTCCCGGTCGCCGCTCATGGCGGCGGCCGTGACCGCGATGATGCGGGGGCGAGGCCGATCCGCCGCGCCAGTGGTCAGCGTGCGGATTTCGCCGGTCGCCGCGTAACCGTCCAGCTCGGGCATGTGGCAGTCCATGAGCACGACGTCATAGGGGCGGTCCCGGACGGCTTCGACCGCCTCCCGCCCGTTCACGACCACGTCCGCGGTATAGCCCAATCGGTTGAGCAGCAACAAGGCGAGCCGCCGGTTCACCTCATTGTCTTCGGCAATCAGGATACGGAGCGGGGAAAGCTTGTTCGGGGAGGCTGCCATGCGGGGGAATTGTGCGTTAACCGTTGGGTTCGTCGCCGTCGCAGCCCAACTGCGACCTGCGAACTCGGCGATGGGAACGGCCTGCCGGCGGGAATTCAAGGGGGGAAGCTTCGTCGAACAGATTCAGCACCGGCGCACCGGCACCGATCCACGCCGGACTGTCCTGCGCCGCCTGCAATCCTTCCATGGTCCAGGCCACCGCCACGTAGCGGATTACCCAGCCCAATTTTTCCGGGATCGGCCGGATTTCGACCGCAAAATGGTCGGATGCCCGGCCAATGGAACCGGGCGGCAGCTCCACGAAACAGGGGCGCCCCTTCACCGCGAGCTCGAAGACGCGGTCCAGCGCCTTGGCCTCGACGCCCAGGCGCCCAAGCACATTGAAAATCGGCTGACCGACAAACTCAGGGGCCGGCACGCCGGATATTTGCGAAAATCCAGGACTTACCCGCCGGACGAACAGGTCCACATCCATCGCCAACCACGGATCGACGGTCCCCGAATCGTGCCGCTTGGGCGGGCCGGCGATGTTCCGCCGTTTGGCGCACGGGCGGGCCGGCGGAATACCGCTGGCTCCCATGCCGATGTGTTTCTCCCGCTGGTTCCAACGATTCGTCATTCAGTTGAGTGGCTCGCTCTGGCCCGGCCGGGAATTAGCCGGGGGACCGGAAGTGGCCGATGAAGTTGCCGTCGAAGGGCTCATCGGCACGCGGGGCACTTCTTTTAGCCGGAATCCGCCGTCCGCGCCGCCAATCCGGCCGGCGGGAACCTCCTCAGTCACCGCCGTTTCCAGCCCCAGGCGGTCATTGGCGCCCCTGATACGCGAGCCAGAGGCCGCGGAAGTAGTGCATGACCCGCAATGCATCGGCACTCTCGGGAATTTCGGCCATCGTGTAACCGCGGAAGCCGGTTTCGGTGAGCCGCGTGAACAGCCGCCGCCACGGGTATTCGGCCAGGAACAGGTCCCGCAGGTGAACGGACACGATTCGATCCTTCACCAGGTCGAAACTTGCTTCGAAGCCGGCCCCGTCGAGGTCGGATTGATTCGAGTTCCAGCACACGCCGACATTCGGATGCCGGGCATGGTCCATGATCGTCCGGATGTGCGGCAGCTGCGAGGTGCCCCCGCCGTGAACTTCCAGGCGCAAAGTCTGCCCCAATCCCCGGGCAAACTCGCCGAGTTCGAGCAACGCGCGCCCGATTTGCTCCAAGGTTTTCTCCACGGGAACTTCCTTGGGCAAGCCATTCGGCCGGACCTTGACGCCCGATGCGCCGACATCGTGGGCGAGAACCAAGTATTCCTTCGTCGCGGCCACATCCGCGCGCAAGCGCGCCGGATCGGGCGTGTGGTAGTCGAAGGCGCTGCCCAGCCCCATCAGTTCCACCGGCGAGTCCGCAAACTGCCGCTTCACATCCACGCGCTGTTCCTTGGTTAGTGTCACCTCGACGCCGTGCCGGTGGGTCGTGCGGAGTTCGACGCCGTCGAACTTGGCGGCCGTGCATTGGCGGATGATCGTGGGCACATCCCAATCCTTGGCCAAGTTGTAGGTCACCAGGCCGAGCTTGAGCGCTGCCGGAAGAGCCGTGGGCGACGGCTCGGCCGCGGCAGTCCGTTGGCCGGAAGCCAAGGTGGTCGCCAGCAAGGGGAGCGCGGGCCAAGTGCCCAGGAATCTTCGGCGGGAGGAGAACATGCGGGAAGCTTTGGTAAACCGCATGGCCGGGCAAGCCTGTTGATGGACGCCGCCCGGAAGGCTCGCACTCAGTGATAAGCTCCGTCTTCCGAACGAGGTCGGAGGGAAAGTTTACGCCGCAATCCAAAGTCCCGGCTTGAACCCGCGGACGGCTTCCGGCGAAATCCACCCACATTCGCGCAGCATGAATCTCGGCGACATCCTATCCACCCCGCAGATTGTGCCTGAGTTGAAGGCCACCAACCGTTGGGACGCCATCGACGAACTCATCGGCGTGCTCGTGGCCAGCGGCAAGATCTCGCCCGAGAACCGCGACTCCGTCACCGCCGTGGTCAAGAAACGGGAGACCTCGATGAGCACGGGCATCGGCTTCGGGATCGGTATTCCCCATGCCTCCACGGACCTGATCACGGAAGTCGTCGCCGCGTTTGGCCGCTCCAAGGCCGGCGTGAATTTCGATGCGCTCGACAACCAACCGGTGCATCTCGTGACCCTGTTCCTCGTTCCCCAGGGTCAGTTCCAGAAGCACCTGCACACTTTGGCCGGCATCGCCAAGGTCCTCCGCAAGGACGAGTTCCTGAAGGAGCTCGAAACCGCGCCCGACGGCGACGCGATGATGGCGATCATCCGCAAGTTCTCCGCGCTGCGCTGAGCTGCGCAAGCTCGCGGGCTTTGCCAACTCCCCCCCAAGCGGGTCAATTGGCGCATCTCCAAGCGGCAACGGGCTCATCTCCGGCCAAATATTTCTCGCCCGGCTGCGTCGGAATGCCACCGTCCGAATAATACGCATGCACATCATCGAACGCACCGTCACCGTGCATTGGCGGCATCAGGTTCATTTCACGGAAGGCGTCTTCAGGGAGGAGAACCCTGTTTTGCATGACGTGCTGGTGGCCGGCGCCGGCGGTCCGCTGGCCCGACGCGCCAAGGTCTTGGTGGTGGTGGATGAGGCTTTGGCCCAGGCCGATTGCGGCCTGATCGACCAGATCGCCGGCTATTTCACGGCCCATTCCGCGTCGTTGGAGCTGGTATGCCCGCCCGTCACGATGATCGGCGGCGAAGCGGTCAAGAACGCCTATTTCCGCGTCTCCGAAATCCACGCGCTGATCGACCGCTACCACGTGGACCGCCACAACTATGTCATCGTGGTCGGCGGCGGGGCTCTCCTCGACATGGTGGGGCTCGCTGCTGCGACCGCCCACCGCGGGGTGCGGCTGATCCGGATTCCCACGACCACGCTGGCCCAGGACGATTCCGGGGTCGGCGTGAAGAACGGCATCAACGCCTTCGGGAAAAAGAACTTCGTCGGCACGTTTGCCCCGCCCTTCGCCGTCATCAATGACTTCAGCCTGCTGGCCACGCTCAGTCTCCGGGACAAACGCGCGGGCTTTGTCGAGGCGGTAAAGGTTGCCTGCATTCGCGACGCGGCCTTCTTCGACTGGATCGAGCAGCACGCGACCGCCCTCGCGGCGTTCGAGCCGGAGCCGACCCGGCGGCTCATATTTCGGAGCGCCGAACTCCATCTCAACCACATCGCCACCGGTGGCGATCCGTTCGAAATGGGCAGCGCCCGCCCGCTCGATTTCGGTCACTGGGCCGCGCACAAGCTGGAGCAACTTTCCGAATACCGGCTACGCCACGGCGAGGCGGTCGCCATCGGGATCGCGCTCGACGTGACCTATGCCCGGCTGCGCGGACTGCTCGCGCCTGACGCCGCCGCCCGGGTGCTCAGCCTGCTAGAACGGCTCGGTTTCGAGCTGTTCGCCAGCGAGTTGCTGCACACGGACGAGCACGGCCAATTGCTCGTGGTGGCGGGCCTGGAGGAATTCCGCGAGCACCTCGGTGGCGAATTGACGATCACGCTGCTCAGCGACATCGGCCAAGGCCTGGAAGTCCACGAAATGGATTCCCGCTCCGTGATCCGGGCCATTGACATCCTCCGCGGCGATTTCGGCCGGAAGGTGCTTCCCTTGCGCGCCTCGGCGTGACGGAACCCCGGGCCGCGTTCCGCCGATCACACCCTCGCGTTGCGCCCCGCCCCTCAGTTTGCGAGCGTGCCGCCGCCGATGAGCTGGTTTTACCGTCAAGTGCTGCGCCCGCTGCTGTTCCTCCAGGATTCCGAACCGGCGCACGACAATACCTTGCGCGCCCTCGCCACCGTGGGGCGCTGCCCGCCGCTGACCCGGCTCACCCAGTCCCTCTTCGACGTCGCGGACCTGCCGGTGGACGTCATGGGGCTCCGCTTCCCGAATCCGGTCGGCCTCGGTGCCGGCATGGACAAGCAGGGCGTTGCGGTGCCGACGTGGCGGGCGCTCGGGTTCGGTTTCAGCGAACTGGGTGGTGTCACCTGGCACTCGCAGCCCGGCAATTCGCAGCCCCGGATGTTCAGGGTCCTCGCGGAGGAGGGGCTCATCAACCGCATGGGTTTCAACAACGGCGGCGCGCCCGCGCTGGCGCAACGGCTGACCGACTGGCGCGCCCGCGGGCTTTGGCCAGCCCATCCGGTCGGCATCAACCTCGGCAAGTCCAAGATCACGCCGCTGACCGAGGCGGTGGCCGACTACGCCAATTCGTTCCGTGCGCTCTGGCCGCTCGCGGATTTCTTCGTGGTGAACGTCAGTTCGCCCAACACACCGAATCTGCGTCAATTGCAGGACAAATCGGCCCTCGACGAAATCCTCGCCGCCTTGCAGGCGAGCAACACGGCACTCGCTGTTGCCCACGGCGGCCGGCCGAAGCCGCTGCTGGTCAAGGTTGCGCCGGACCTCAGTTTCGAGGCCTTGGATGAGATCGTGGAAGTCAGCCAAAGCCGGCAATTGGCGGGCATCGTCGCGACCAACACGACCATTGCGCGGCCGCCCACGGGCGACGCGGTGGCCACGCTCCTTTATCGCGAAACCGGCGGGCTCAGCGGCCAACCGCTCAAGGGCCGGAGCACGGAGGTGATCCGCCACCTCTTCCGGAACACGCAGGGACGCTTGCCCATCATCGGTGTCGGCGGCATCGCGAG
>JBEISV010000097.1:0-12253 GCA_040375265.1 Verrucomicrobiales bacterium | reverse complement strand
GCCGGAGAAGGCCGGCGTCGGCCGGGGCCAGTTCGACCATGCATTCGCCGAGACAGAGGACTCGATGGGCCATGAGGTAAGAGTGGATGCTCGGCTACCCGTTGAACAACAGCGCCGGGCCGCCGATGGAACCGGAGGCAAACGAGGCGTCGAGGCAATTGTGGGTGTCCGTCCGCCGGTTGCCGTCCGAATTTTTCCCGGTTAGCGTCGGCCCGTGAATTTTTCCCCGCGGGCTGCCTTCCTCGTCATCCTGGGCAGCTTCTTCGTGTCCGGAGTGGCCGGACTGCTCTATCAGGTGGTTTGGACCCGGTATCTCGCGCTGTTCTTGGGCCACACCAGTTATGCGGTCGTTGCGGTGCTGGCAGCGTTCATGGGCGGCCTGGCATTGGGCAATGCGTGGCTGGGCGCATGGGTGGACCGACTGAAGCGGCCACTGCTCTTCTATGCCGGGCTGGAACTTGGCATCGGTGTCTTCGCCATCCTGTTCCCCGGCTACTACGAACTGGTGCACGACGGCTTCGTCGCGGTGGTGCGACGGACAGAACCCACCGGCGGCACCCGGCTGGCGCTCCAGTTCGGCTTTGCGGCGCTCACGATCCTGCTGCCCACGGTGCTGATGGGCGCGACGCTGCCGGCGCTGACGAAGTTCGTGACCCGCTCCCTCGCGGAACTGCGCGGGAGGGTGGCGGCGCTCTACGCGATCAACAGCAGCGGGGCGGTGGCGGGAACGATCCTGGCGGATTGGTGGTGGATTCCGTCGCTGGGGCTCGAGATCACGGTTTACCTCGGGGCGACGCTCAGCCTGTTGATCGGGCTCGTGGCGCTGGTCCTGAGCAAGGGCGAGGAGGAAATGAACGCGGGGCCGGCGCCAGTTTCGACGGGGCCGGACGAAACCTTCACGCCGGCGGAACTGAGGCTGGCGCTGATCGGCATCGGGGTGTCGGGCTTCGTCGCGATGCTTTACGAAGTGGCGTGGACCCGGCTGCTGGGACTGGCCCTCGGCTCCAGCACGCACGCGTATTCGTTGATGCTGGCGACGTTCATCAGCGGCATCGCCGCCGGCGGGTGGATCATCTACCGCTGGAAACGGCAGGCCCGCACGCTGCTGGCTTTCGCGTGGGCGGAGCTAGCGCTGGCCCTCACGTTGCTCGGCTCGCTGTGGTTCTACGACCTGCTGCCGTTCTGGTTCAGCCAACTGGCGGGCCTGCTGGCGCGGCGGCCGGAGGCCTTTGCGGCCTACGAGGCGATCCAGATCGCGGTCTGCTTCGCCGTCATGTTTGTGCCGGCCATGTGCCTAGGCATGACCCTGCCGCTGGCCAGCCGGGTGGCGACCACGGAGTTGAACCGCACCGGGCGTTCGGTGGGCGTGGTGTTCGCCATCAACACGGGCGGCACGGTGCTGGGCGCGGTGCTGACTGGCCTGGTGTTCCTGCCCCGCTTCGGTCTCGCGGCCACCCTGGCCCTCGGCATTGTGCTCAACCTCGCCATCGCCGTGATGATCCTCGGCCGGGACTGGCGGGGACCGCGCGCCCGCTGGTGGCTGGTGCCGGTCGTGGCCACGGGATTTGCCGTGGCCGCCGC
The DNA here is from genome assembly GCA_040375265.1 of Verrucomicrobiales bacterium. Classification (GTDB taxonomy): domain Bacteria; phylum Verrucomicrobiota; class Verrucomicrobiia; order Limisphaerales; family UBA9464; genus CAIWAH01. Next base: position 10,672 of record JBEISV010000097.1, on the reverse strand, counting down.
GGTGGTCTTGGAACCCCGATGGGAAAAAGCCTTCGCCCAGGGTCTGTGGCGGTCCGAGCGACCACCCGCGACCGTAGCGGAATACCGCGCGGGCATTGCCGCCATCAACGTGTCCTACCACCGCGACGGCGCCGGCTCGACCGTTGCGGTGCTCGACACATCACGCCCGGGCGTGCCCGGCCAATACCTGCTCCGCGTCAACGGCAAGACCGACGCCTCGTCCAAGGGCGACCTGTCCACCCAGATTCTGGCCGCCCAAATTCCGCTGCTTCTGCGTCCCGACTCCACCAACGTGCTCGTCGTCGGCCTCGGCAGCGGCGTGTCCGTAGGCTCCGCCCTCCAGCACCCCACCGTGGCCCACGTGGATGTCGTGGAGATCTCCCCGGAAGTGGCTGAAGCGGCCGGGACATACTTCGGGGAAGCCAACCTGGGCGCGCTCAAGGACCCGCGCACGCGTTTGCATATCGAGGACGCAAAAAGTTTCCTCAAGACCACCTCCGGCCTCTACGACGTCATCATCACCGAGCCGTCCAACCCGTGGATGGCCGGCGTGGCGGCGGTGTTCTCGCGGGAATACTACGAGGACTGCCGGGCGCGCCTGAAACCCGACGGCCTCATCGCCCAGTGGGTGCAGGTTTACGAGACCGAGGACCGCACGCTCGACATCGTCGTCGGCACCTTCAGCGCCGTGTTCCCGCAGGTCAGCATCTGGCAGACGTCCACCGGCGACCTGCTGCTCGTCGGCGCCCAGCAGCCGCCCAAGGTGGACCTGGATGCGCTCGCGCGACGGTTCCAGGAGCCCAAGGTTGCCGCCGACCTGCTCCGGACCGGCCTCAAGCGCCCGGCCGCCCTGCTGGCCCTTGAACATCTGCCGTTCGATTCCGGCGCCTTCCTGCCCGAGGTGGACACGGTGGCCCACAGCGACTTCCTGCCGGTGCTGGAATACGCGGCGCAACGCGGATTCTTCGCCCGCGGGGTCGTGCGCAAACTGTTCGACGTCTCCGAAACCCTGTCGCCGCGCCCCCGCACGCTGCTGGGCGCCTGGCTGGCCCGGGAACCCCTGGCCACGGCCGACCTCGAGGCGCTCACGGCCTGCTACGTGGAATACCAGTTCCCGGCGCCACCCTTCATGCGCTCTGTCATGGCCCGCTGGCTCCAGCTGCAACCCACCAATTCCACGCCCCTGCTGATGCTCGAACAGCTCCGGCGCACGGCCCGTTCGCCCGATGCCGAGGTGCTGCGCCTCGCCCAGCGGCCGGAGTTCAAGCTGGAGGCGCACCTCGATGACCTGCGTGTGCTGCGGACCTATGCCGAGCTCCTGATGGGCGCCCACCGGATGCAGCGCTCGTCAGTCCACCTGCCGCGTGCGGACCAGCTCCATCGTCTGCTTCAGGCGCTGGTCGAGGCCGATCCCGAGCGCCGGGCATTGCACGAAATGCGCCTCGCCGAACTGAAGTGGGACCTCGGCGACGACACCGGCTTCGAGACCTTCGCCGCCCGGGCCTTCAAGTCCGGGGCGGCGGTGAAGGAAGGCGACGCCTTCTTCGGCGACAAGGGGGCACCGCGGTGGGTGCTGGCGAACCTCATGGAACTCTATGGCCGGCGCGGAGACCTCGCCGCTCAGCAGCGGGTGCTCCGGGACGCCGTCGGGCAGCGTTACCTCGGCGAAGGCGCAACCCACCGCGAACCCCGGCTGGAACTGTGGGGCCGCAAGGTCGCCGCCACGCTGACGCCGGCCGTGGCTCCGCAATGAACGGGTGGCCCATTCGGTCTGTGGGCGAACGTCCCGCTTGGCGATTGCCTGCCGGAAAGATACGCGGCTTGCCCCGCAAAACCGGCGGTTCGGGCAACCGCCTTGCTGAGCCCTCGTGGACGACACAAGGTCCCGCAACCAGCGCCTACTTCATCCGTTCGCGCAGGCGCTGCACCACCACAGGCCAGGCGAACTCCCGGTCGTGGTGAGCCTTGCCGGCCGCGGCGATGACCAAACGCTTGTCGTCGAGGTGCACCAGTTCCTGCATCAGCCGGATGTAGCCGTTGCGGTCCTCGGCGCCGACGTGCGCGATCCAGTCCGCTTTCTGCAGGGCCGTCCCCGTGTTGTGCCCGGTCGTGGTGGCGACGGCCACACCGTGATCGAGCGCGGCCATCAGGGTCGTGCGCCGTTCGCTGACGCCGTCGGTGAAGGGCAGCGCCACGACGTCGGCCGCGTGCAGGGCGCGGGACACTTCATGGGGCTTCACATAGCCGAGCGACCGGTAGAGCGCCCGCAGGTCGGACGAAAGGGGAATCTCCGGGGCGGCCCCGATGAGCACGAAGGCCACGGGCTGGTTGGCGCGGAGGGAATAACGCCAGCCGTCGATGACCCACGGGATGCCCTTGGCGGGACTGTAGGTGCCAAAGTAGGCGATGATCTTGGCGTTTTCGGGCAGCCGGTTTTCCCGACGCCAGCGGACGCGGTCCTCGGCGGTCAGGGTTGGGTCGCGGGGGATGCTGCTGGGCGAGGGCAGGGTGAAGAACTTCTTCGCGACGTCCGGCCGTTTGACCGACCATTCCTCGACCCAGCGGCTCGTGGAGATCGGGATGGCGTCGGCGTAGCGGAGGATCTTTTTCCACTGCCGCCGGTGGTTCCACGCAAACCAGAACCGGCCGGGGTGCCACGAATAGTCCGCCGCGATCTCATGCGCGATCACCACCTGCCGGCGGCCCAGGCGGTTCAGCCAGCCCATGAAGGCGGGGAGCTGGGAATTGACGCCGCCATGGCCATACATGTGCGGGACGTATTGCCAGATCAGGACGGCATCCGACGGCACGGCGGTCAGTTCGGCCGCGAGCAGCGCGACGTCACGCCAGTCGTCCATCACTGGCCGGACCATGTAGGGCGTATTCCCGCCGACCCCGACCGAACTGATGACGGTGACCTGGTGGCCCGCTTGGTGTAGGTGGGTCGCCAGCGCGGCGGTGTGATCGGCGAGCCCTCCCCGCTTGGGCGGGAGCAGATCGGAAAAAATCACCACGGGCGGCAGCATAACTGGCCTGATGGAAGCGGACCCGGGCGCTAGAACAAGTCCGAATCACGGAAACGTGCGGCAGCAGCCGCAACCGAATTCGGCCAACATCCGTCCCCGGAACTCGATGGCTCCAGCGCACCCGTGTCCCACTGGAACCACGTCATTCGAGGCGCACCCGCGGATCAAGGAGACTGTAGGTCAGGTCCACCAGGAGGTTCAGGACCAGCAACAGGACGGCGTAGAGCAGCACCAGACCGACCACGAGCGGGTAATCGCGGCTCAGCGAGGAGTTCACCATGAACACGCCGATGCCCGGGATCTGGAACAGATTCTCGACAACGAAGGACCCCGTGAGCAGGTCGGCCAGCATCGGGCCGCTGTAAGACACCACCGGCATAATCGCTAGCCGGAGCGCATGCCGGGTGAGGATCGTGAATTCACCCAGGCCCTTCGCCCGGGCGGTGCGGATGAACTCGCTTTGCAGAGTCTGGGTCATGCCTTCGCGCATCAGCCGCGCGACCCGGCCGCCGAAGTAGAGCCCGAGCGCGACCATGGGCAGCACGGCCTGCAGGGGTGCCCCCCAGAGCCCGACGGGAAACCACCCGAACTTGAGGCCGAAGACCAGCACCAACAGCGGCCCGACGACAAAGCTCGGCACGCAGATGAACACGAGGGCCGCGAAGCTGCCGCCCCAATCGCCCCACGCCCCGCGCCGGACGGCGGAGTAGAATCCCAGCGGCACGCCGAAACCCACCGCGAACCCGAACGACAGCAGGCCCAGCATCAACGACACCGGCAGGCCGTCGCGGATGATCTCGGAGACGGTGTGGTTCCGATACTTCAGGGACAACCCGAGGTCGCCTTGCACCGCCGCCCCGAGCCACCGCAGGTATTGGCGGGCGATGGGTTCGTCCAGGTGATAGCGGGCGCGCAGTTGGCGCTCGATTTCCTCGGAAGCCGGTGCGCGATCACGGTCAAACGGTCCGCCAGGCGCCAGACGCAGCAGCCCAAAGGACAGCAGGCTGATGACCAGCAGCAGTGGACCCAGGAACAGGATGCGGCGGAGGAAATACATCGCAAGTCAGCGGGGCGCCTTCTTCGCCGCGACGGGACGGATGGCGTGAATCGGGTGAACGTCGAGCAGGTTGCCATGGATGCCGGACCACTTGGCCGGATCGTAGAGCGTGAAGCCGGCCTCGAACCACAGCGGAATCACGGGTGCCTCGTCCTGCACCAGCAGCGCCTCCGCGCGACGCAACAGATCGAGCCGCTGTTCCGGGTCGGTCGCCGTCTGGGATTCGGTGAGCAGGCGATCGTAGTCGGCGTTTTTCCAGCCGGTGCGATTGTTGCCATTCCCGGAGGTGAAGAGGTCGAGGAAGGTGTTGGGATCGTTGTAGTCGCCAATCCAACTGCTGCGGCTGAAGTCGTAGTCGAGCTGCCGTTGGGCAACGAGATAGACCTGCTTTTCCATCTGCCGGATCTCGACCTCAACGCCGAGTTCCTCACGCCACATGGATTGCAATTCCACCGCCACGCGCTCGTGCATCCGCGCGCCGCCGCCGCCCGAGCTGTCGCACAGGTAGCTCAGCTTCGGGAAACCTTTGCCGCCCGGAAAGCCGGCCTCGGCCAGCAGCCGACGGGCAAGTTCCGGGTCCCGCCGGGCGCCCGGTCCGGGGCGATGATTCGCGGTGCCGGTGGGCACGAGATTTTCCGCGGGCAGGCAAGCCGGGGCGAGGCGCCGCACGATGCGTTCGCGGTCCACCGCCAGCGAGAAGGCCCGGCGAACCCGCGCGTCGGCCAGCGCCGGTCGTGTGACGTTGAGGCGCACGAAGTAGCTGCCGAGCATCGGGAACGTGTGGTAGTCGGGCCGCGGCTCCAGTTCGGTCAACAGCTCCGCCGGAACCAACGGCTTGTCCCAGATCACATCCGCCTGGCCGCTCAGGTAGAGATTCAACGCGGTGGTCGGCAACGAGACCGACAGGAGGTCCACGACGGCGCAGTGGGTATTGGCGGAGTCCCAATGGCGTTCGTTGCGTCGCAGCCGGACCCGGTCGTTCAGCCGCCAGAAATCCAGCGTGTAAGTCCCGCTGAACGGCGGGTTCCGCATGATCCATTGGTCACCGAATTGTTCGATGGCCCGCCGGGGCACGACCGCCAACGTCTGGAAGGCGCACAGGTCGAGAAACCACGGACAGGGATTCGCCAAGGTCACTTCGATCGTCCGCGGTTCCGGCGCCCGCACACCCACGGTGGAAAAGTCCCGCGTGCGACCGAGGAGGTAATCCTCTGCGCCCCGAACGGGAAACAGCAGCGAGGCGTATTGGCAAGCATTGGTCGGCTCAAGCACGCGCCGCCAGGAATACACCACGTCGTCCGCACCGATGGCCGCGCCGTCGGACCAGACGGTTCCTGGGCGCAGGTGAAAAGTGTAGGTCCGGCGATCGGCCGAAAGATCCCAGCGCTCGGCCAGGGCCGGCTTGGCCTCCCCGTTCTGCGGGTCCGGCCTGGTCAGCCCCTCGAAGAGCGGCAGGACGGCCCGGAGTTCCTCGATGCCGCTGACCAGCAGGGGATCCAATGAACCGGGGTCCGAGCCGTTGAGGATCGTCAGGTCAGCGGGCGGCAACGGCCGGCAGGCGCACAGAAAAAAGAGAATGACCAATGACCAATGACCCCAGCGAGGGCCGCGGGGTGATCGGTTCGGGGAGATTGCAAAAGCGAAAAACGCCCCTGCGCTGGTGCGAGGGGCGTTTTCGGGATCCGGCATGGCGGCCGGAGTTTTGCGGATCACTTCCCGGGCGTCACGGCATTCGTCGCGGCCGGCGTGGTGAGGCTCATAGCCGGATTGACCGCGGGCACGGCCGGGGCCGCGGCGGCGGATTGCTCGGCGAGCTTCTTGACGCCTTCCGCGCGGTTCTTACTGGCGTTGGCGTTCAGCGAGGCGAGCACCAGCGACAGGATCAGGAACGCGCCGGCGGCATACTTGGTCAGGTTCGACAGGGCATTGCCCGAACCGGCGCCGAACATGGCCACGGCGGCATCACCACCGAACGCGGTGCCCATGCCGGCTTCCTTCTTGGGCAACTGCACGAGGATGAGCAGGCCGAGGAACAGGCAGACGACGACGAGGACGAAACTCAGGAGATTGATCAGCAACGACATGGCAGGGAGCGGTTAAATCGAGTTCTTGATGATGTCGGCGAACGAACGGACTTCCAAGGCGGCACCGCCAACAAGGGCGCCGTCGATGTCCGGTTGGCCGAGCAGTTCGCGGGCATTGTTCGCCTTCACGCTGCCGCCGTATTGGATGCGGACGCGCTTGGCCACGGCCTCGCCATGCACGGCGGTCAGGACCCCGCGGATGAAAGCATGGACTTCCTGCGCCTGGGCGCTGGTCGCGGTCTTGCCGGTGCCGATTGCCCAGACGGGTTCGTAGGCCAGCACGGTGCGCTCCACTTGTTCCGGAGACAGGCCGGCGAGCGATCCGCGGACCTGGGTCTCAACGACCTGATTGGTGATGCCGGCCTCGCGTTCGAGCAACGTCTCACCCACGCAGACGATGGGCACGAGATTGGCGGCATGGGCGGCGGCGGCCTTCTTGGCGACGAGCGCGTCGGATTCCTTCTGATATTGCCGGCGTTCGCTGTGGCCGAGGATGACGTAGCCGACGGAGAATTCCTTGAGCATGCCGGCGGCGATCTCGCCGGTGAACGCGCCGTAAGCGTTCTCGCCCATGTTCTGGGCGCCGAGGCGGATGTTGGAATCCAAGATCTCGCGCGACACGCTCTCGAGCGCGGTGAAGGGCGGGCAGACGACGATGTCCACTTCCTTGACCGCGGCGAGTTCACGCTTAAGGCCACCCACGAGGTCGAGGGCCTCGGCGACGGTCTTGTTGCACTTCCAGTTGCCGGCGATGATCAGCTTGCGCTCTTTGTCCATGACTTCCGATTTGACGGAGCGCGGACGTTATCCGGGTCAGGGGGGGCGTCAAAGCGCTTTTTGCGGGTTCCCGAAAGCAAAACGGGCGGCCCAGCGGCCGCCCGTCTTCGTTCCGAGGTCGGTTTCGAGCTCAGTTGGAAACCTGGAATTCCGCGAACGCCTGCACGGTGCCAATGCCGGCCGGCACGTTGACGCCTGTGAATTCCACGGTGTTGTCCGCCCCCAAGTTCACCGGGCCGGCAGGAATGACACCCTCGCTGGTCGTGATCCGGAGTTTCACCGGGGTGCCGGCGGGGATCCCCACGCCGCTCACGCGGACCGTAATGGGTCCGGCCGCGGTGAAGATGACATCCGGAGTCAGGGTGTTTCCGCTGGGCGGCTGGGCGACGTTCTGGCCGGCGACCTGGGTGACCGTCAGGACACCCAGGGTGTTGAAGTCCGTGTTCGCAATGGGCGCGCTGTTCACACTGACCGGGCGGGTCTGGCCGGCGAGCTGACGGTAGTAGGCTTCCAGGCGAATCCGGCCGTTGTGGTAGCCGGCATTGCCACCGTAGGTATCCAATTGGCCATTGCCGGAGATTCGGTCCGCCCGCAGCAGAATGGCCCCGCCCGAACCCCGGCCGCCATAGCTCGCTCCCGAGTAGTCGATGTCGCCGCCGTTGGCGTCGATGCCACCGTTGATGACGATGTCACGGGAGGACGCGATGAATATGGCCCCGCCGCCGCCGCCGCCGTTGCCACCGCTGGTGTTGTCGGACGAGGAACCGCCACCGCCGCCGGAACCGCCGACAAGCGGCTGGATGAAGACATTGCCGTAGCTTCCCGGGTTACCCGCGTCGCTATAGTTGCCTGGCTGCCCATCCCGAAGATTCTGAGGATTCGTCTGCTGCTCAGTGCCGGGCAATCCGCCGCCGGGGCCCTGACCCGGGCTGCCGACGTTGCTGCCGGATTGGTCCTTCCGGACCGCACCCCGACCTCCCGGGAAACCGCCGGGACCACCTTGGGCGACCAAACCGAGGCCCAAAGTATTGGCGCCCCGGTCTCCACTTACGTCCACCGTGCCGTCGATCACCACATCACCGGTGGCCAACCATCGGACCGGCGTATTGCCCGCGTTCCGCTTGAAATTAACCGTCACTCCGAACGGCACGTTAATCGTCGTGAAATTCCAGATTCCGCTGGGGCGAGACGTCATGTCGAAGACTTGGGTCCGGCCGCTGTGGAAGGCCCAGTCGGTCCCGTTCCAAAGGTAGGTGTCGGCCGAGGGGTTTTCGCCCGGAGTATAACCACCATAGGCGACAACCACACTGCGGGTGGCGTCCCAAGCCATTGCGAACTGGCCGCGGGCGGGAACTGGCGAGGTGGTCCGCGCAGTCCAGTTGGTTCCGTTCCAAACCCAAGTGTCACTGCGGTTGTCGCCGCCAAACAAGACTGACTCCCGGCGCACCGGGTCGTAAGCCAACCGCGCCGCGTTCCGGCCGCCCGGGGTTTGGACCGGCGACTTGAGATTCCAATTGGTGCCGTTCCAAGTCCACGTCTGGTCCTGATTGTTGAACATCACCACTTCGCCACGCGCACCATCAAAGGTGATGCCGACACTCTGATAGTTGGGCGGCTTCGTGGCCGTGGCCAACAATGTCCAATTGGTTCCGTCCCAAGTCCACGTCTCGTCATTCGCCCCGGCTCCGCCGAACAGCACAACCTTCTTCCGGTCTACGTGGGCGTCGTAGGCCATGTTGTGGTAGTAGCGGGCCGGCGGGGAAGTCGTGGGTGCCTTTTCGGTCCAGTTCCCGTCTTTCCACACCCACGTGTCGTTCAGGGTGCCGTTCCGTTGACCTCCGAAAAGTAGCACCTCCGCCCGCTCAGCATCGTAAACCATCCGGTGGCCGTAGCGGGGAGTCGGACTGTTGGCGGGATTGAGCTGCTTCCAGTTGGTCCCGTCCCATTCCCAAGTGCCGCCCACTTCGCCATTCACGTAGCCGCCGAACAGCAGGATCTTTCCGGTCGTCGGGACATAGACCATGTCCACGTAGGCGCGGCCGTTGGGAATGATCTCCCGGAAGGTTAGCGGCCCATCCGCGCCGGCGCCGGCGGCGGGAATGCTGTAGGGCAGGTCGGGATCAATCGCGTGCACCGCGACAAGGCCCAACAGGGTGGCGACCCCGCAGGCGAGGGTTTGTTGCAGCCGACTGAAACAGGACGTCTTCATAGGATTACCTGGGATTGGAAAAGTTGCCGGAAACACCCGGTTGCCGCTCGTAGGCGACGACCGGCGAAACTACGAAATGATCGGGGGGCGCCGGCACCGGCGCCGCGTTGAGGTAACTCGCCAGCGGCGAACTCACCGAGACCGGGGTGGTCGGCGGCAGCTCGGGTTGCAGCGCGTTCAAGTAGCTGGCCGGCGCGGAAACCACTGCCACGGGCAGGTTCGCCGGCAGCGCCGGCAAGGCCGCGTTGAGATAGCTCACCGGCTGCGAACTGACGCTGACCGCCAAGTCGGATGGCAGCGGGACCAGCGCAGCGTTGAGGACGCTGACCGGCAGCGAAGCAACCGTCAGGCTAGGGCGGCTGTTGCCTTCCAGCGGATCCAGCCCCTGGAGAACTTCGCCGTTGTCATCCCAGCCGTCGCCGTCGGAATCGGCATTCTTCGGATTCGTCCCGGCCGTCTGTTCGCCGCGATTATCCAAACCATCGAAGTCGCCGTCTTCCGCGGCGTCCGGCACTCCGTTGTCGTCCGAATCCCGGACCCGCGGATCGAAGCCGTAGAGCAGTTCCCACCGATTGCGGAGCTGGTCACTGTCCTGATCCTCGTCGCCGTCCAGCACGCCGTTGTTATTGGTGTCCGGGTTGTCCGGATTGTAACCGAGTTCGGCCTCGATCACGTCCGGAATACCATCGGCGTCGGTGTCCTGTGCTCCCAGCACCCAGAATTGCCAGACTTTGGCCGCCGCCATCGGGTTGCCGGCAAGGTCGGCGATGGGCGACTTGGCCGTCGCATAGTAGAGGCCCGGCGCCAGGCTTTCCGCGAATTGCAGGAACACCCCGTTGGCGCTGCTGCGATACTCCAACACCCCGCCTTCCACGAGGGCATCGTCGCCATCGCCGATGAGTTGGTTGGGGCCGGCCGATTTCAGGAAGAACACGTCCGCCGTAACGGAGTCGGATTCGAGCGGTTCGCTGAACTGCGCCTTAACCAGATTGGCCGAACCGACGATGTCGCCGGCCGCCGGCGAGGTCTGCGTGACCCGGGGCGGGGTGGCATCGGGCACCAAGGTGATGGCAAATTCGTCGGACCAAGCGGAGTTGCCTCCGGTGTCGGTGGCTTTCGCCCGCAGGGTGAAGCTGCTCTTCTCGGGGGTGATCAGCGGCGAGATGAGGCGCTGTTCGTAGGGGAAGCTGCCGTCGGTAACCACGCGCTCGCCATCGAGGTAGAACTCGACGTTCCGGACCTGGACGTCGTCGCTCACCAGCGCGGTCAGCCGGATCAGTTTGCCTTCCTCGGCCTGCCCGGTGGTCGGCCCCGTCAGGGTGAGGCCGGGTTGCAGGGTAATGGTCGGGGGAACGCCCTGATTGTCGTAGGCGAGGTAGTTGACGATTTGCAGGCCAGCTTCGCCATCCGCCACGAAGGCCAAGCCATTGTAGAGCGCGACCGCGTAGGTCAGGCCGGGGGTCTCAAAGGTTCCGACCAGCCGATCCGTGACCGCGGGATCGCGCAGGTCAAACAGGCT
>JBEISV010000581.1:0-2772 GCA_040375265.1 Verrucomicrobiales bacterium | reverse complement strand
GGCGTATTCCGACTGGAACCGCGCGCGGGTGGCGGACCTCATCCAGGCGCGGTTGCAGCGGCCGCCGTTCACGGACCGGATCAACTCGGCCGAACAGCAAAGCGTGCTGCTGGTCGAAACGACCCGGTTGAAACCCGCGCTGGAGGTAACGCAGTTCGAACGCCACGCCGCGCTTTACCGGGCCGCGCTGGAACGGCGGACCAACGACTGGATGCTGCGCGACCAATACGCGAAGTTGCTAACCGGCTTCGGCGACACCGAGTCCGCCGTCGAGCAGTGGCGCCAGGTCGTCGCCGAGGTGCCGCACCACCTCATCGCCCACTATCAACTGGGCGACGTGCTGAGCGCGAAGGCCGCCACCGCGGCCGAAGCGGAGCAGCACCTCCGGGCCGCGATCGCGCTGCGCGAGGATTTTCCGGAGGCCTGGGATCGGCTGGGGCAGGCCCTTGGCCAGCAGCAGAAGTATGCGGAGGCGGAAGTCGCCTTTGCCCGAGCCCTCGAATTCCGGCCGACCTTCACGGTGGCCCGGGTCAACCGCGCCCTGGTGCAGGTAGGCGCAGGCCGCACCAACGACGCCTTGGCCACGCTCCGGGATGCGGTTGCCCGCGACACGAACACACCCATCGCCTGGCAGAACCTGAGCCGCCTGCTAACGGCGGTTGGCCAGCACCGGCCGGCGGCCGAGGCCGCGGAAGGGCTGGCCCAAAGCCGGCCCCGTCTGTTTGCGGCCCAACTGATGGCGGCGGAGGCGTGGCAGCGCGCCAATGAACCCGACCGGGCCGCTCCCCATTGGCTGGAAGCCGTCCGGCTGAATCCCGACCACGTTCCATCCCGCTACTTCCTGGCGATCGAGTTGGGGCGCCAGCAGCAGTTTCCGGTGGCCGCCGAGCAGTTTCGCGAAGTCATCCGGCGTCAGCCCGCCCTCGCCAGCGCGCACCTTAACCTCGGGGTCGTGCTCATTCAGTTGAAGCGGCCTGAGGAAGCCCTAGTGGCCTTCGAGAAGGCCGCCGAGTTGGATCCTGCCGACGAAAAGGCGAAGTCCTACGTCCGCAACACGCGGCAGATACTTCAGGGCGCAGGGGCAGCCCGGTAAACGCGTTGGTGGAGGATCGGTGGTGGCCGAATCCGAGAGCCGGCGCGGACTCCGTTTGTAAAATCTGGCCGTCGGGGGAACAACGGCATTGCTTTTTCTGGGGGCGGTTCCTATAGCCTGAAGCCTACCGTGAGGCTCCCACAATCCGCTCTCCAGTTTGCGTGCGCGCTTGGCTTGGCCGGCGGGGCTTTTGTCGCGGCGGGACAAGACTTTCGGGTCCAGCAGGCCCGCCTGCTGGGAGACGGCCGGCTGGAGGTGACGTTCCCGACCGAGCTGAATGCCTACAACCGGCTGCTGATGGGCAATTCGCTCGGCAGCGTTTCGGTTCCAGTCGAGGTTTCGAAGGCGGGCAAATTGACGACCCGCCAGCCCGTGTCGGGTAACCTGGCCTTCTTTCGCGTGCAGCGGGTGCCCAACGGGCAAAGCCTCGATACCGACAACGATGGCATCGCGGACACCTACGAGCTGAACCTTTCCGGGCTGCTGGACCCCTTGGAGCCATTGGACGCCACCCGTGATCCCGACGGGAACGGCAAGTCGTTCCTGCAAGAGTATCAGGACAGCCTGGGCATCAAGCCGGACCCGGCGTTTGTCGCGGAAACGTCGCCGATGCCCGGTGAAGATGGCGTCGCGGTGACGCGCGAGACCGTGGCCTACTTCTCCGCGCCGTTGGGGCCGACGGCAACCCTGTCGGTCGACCAATTCTGGGCGGAATTCGGCGGCCGGAAGATCCTTTCCCGGGGGGAATTGGCGTCCGATCGGCGGAAGGCGACGTTGTTCTACCTCGAAAACCTGCCGGCGAATGCCCGGGTCTCGGTGCGGTTGGTCGGCAACGGCCTCAAGGATAGCAACGGCTTGGACTTGGACGCGGACGGGAATGGCGAACCCGGCGGCACAAACGTGTTCACATTCGACACCTTGGCCACCACGCCGATTGGGCGAACCGCGGTCATTGGCCGGGTTTTTGCCTCGGAACTGGCGCCGGGCGCCGGCGGCGGGTCGGTCAATCTGCCGTTGGCGGGCGTCATCGTCACGGTGGATGGCGCGGAGGAAACGCTCCGGACCACGACCGATGCCCAGGGCAATTTCAAGCTCCAGCCCGTGCCCGCCGGCCGGTTCTTCGTCCATGTGGATGGGCGGACGGCCCAAGGCAGCCAGTGGCCCGGCGGAGCCTATTATCCCTTCGTCGGCAAGGCCTGGGAGGCAATTGCCGGCGTGGAAACCAACTTGGCCGGCGGCAGCGGCGAGATCTTCCTTCCGCTGGTTCCGGCGGGGGCGTTGCAGACGATCAAGGCCAACGAGGAAACCATAGTTACCTTCGCCCCGGAGACGCTGGCGGCGAACCCGGAATTGGCCGGCGTCACGGTGTCGGTGCCGCCCAATGCGCTCTTCAACGAGCAGGGGGTCCGCGGCGGCCGGGTCGGCATCGCGCCAGTTTCGCCGGATCGATTGCCGGAGCCGCTGCCGTCTGGCTTGGAACTGCCGCTGGTGATCACGATCCAGACGGACGGACCGCAGAACTTTGATCAGCCCGTGCCGGTGCGGTTCCCGAACCTGCCGGATCCCAAGACCGGCAAGAAGCTGCCCCCAGGCGCCAAGAGCGCGCTATGGAGCTTCAACCACGACACGGGTGAATGGGAAATCGCCGGCCCGATGACGGTGACGGCGGATGGCAACTT
>JBEISV010000359.1:0-5024 GCA_040375265.1 Verrucomicrobiales bacterium | reverse complement strand
TGCTCGTGCGCAAACTGGATCGCCTCGCAGATCTTCGGCACGAGCGCCAACGCCTCGCGCTGGGTGAACCGGCCGGCCTGCATCGCCTGGCGCAGGTTCACGCCGTCCACGAACTCCATGAGCAGGTAACCGAACCCGGCGCTCACGCCGAAGTCGTAAACCGCCACGATGCCCGGATGGTTCAGCCGGGCCAGCGCGCGGGCCTCGCGGTGGAAACGTTCCGCGAAATGCGGATCGGCGCCCAATTCCAGCGGCAGCAGCTTGAGCGCGACCAGGCGGTCCAACTTCGCCTGCCGCGCCTTGTAAACGAAGCCCATGCCGCCGCGCCCGATCAGCTCGACGATCTCCAGGTGCGGGAAGGCCGCGCGCAGGGCCTCCGGCGAAGGCGGCTCCGTGCGCGGCACCGGTTTGCCGGCGTCGGTGGAGGTGGCGGCCCCGAGCAGGACACAGCGCGGGCAAAGTCCCTGCGGGGCGTCCGCCGGAATGGCGGCGCCACACTGGGGACATTTCGGGACAGACGGTTCCGAGTTCATTCACCCGCTTCCTGAGGCGGCTGTGCGACGAGGTTACAGGGAAAAACTCAGGATGACAGGCCGACGCGGCAAATGGCCACTTCCGACAAATCCGCCTTGAATCGCCGGCCCGGCAGCAGTCCGATGAAGTCACTAGCCATGACAACTATCGGACTGATTCGTCTGCAAACGTGTGGCCTGCCCCTGCTGATTTGGAACCTGGTGGTGGCGTTCTGCTGCTCGCCTCTCTTGTTGACGGCCATTGCGCAGCCGTGGTGGCAGAATTGTTCGAGCAGTTCGGACCCGATGGATTTAGATGCCGACGGGTTCGCGGACGTGAGTTTTTGGTCGCAGTCATGCAGTTGGGTGGATGAAAACGGGGTAACCCAGTGGTCATATACCAACGGCCTGACTTCAACCGGGCTATGGCGGCCCGTTGATCCTGTGCGGACTCCCCTGGGAGCCAGGTTGGATTCCACGAATCCGGCCGGATTTGTCCCGCTTTCGGGTTCGCCCAACGAGTTTTGGGGCGAGTTCCTGGCACTGACCCTGAAGCAGGGCAACGGGAGCGTCCGTTACGGCTGGCGACGGGATATCCGCGGTTCCCGGGGGAGTAGCCAGTTCGAGCAGGAGCTGGCCGTGGGAACCAACCAGCCGATCGAGTTGGGACTGCCCGCCGAACCCCGATGGCTGCCGAAGCTGGCGAACGGATTGATTCCGCTGCCACCGACCACCCAGGCGGATCGCCAGTCGGGAATCCTCCGCCGGTTTGGGAACGGAGAACGGGACTTCAACTCTGGCGTCGCTTCCATTGGCGTCGCACCCGACGGGAGAATCTGGGGTGTTGCCGTAGCCGGTCCCCTCTACTCCGATGCGGGGAAACACACCAACGTGCTGTTCAGCGTGAGGGCCGATGGCGGCGACTGGCAGAATCATCGCGACTTGGTTTCTGGCACCGAGAGAGTCCCGAGCAGTGTGTCCGTTACCCGGGCAGGGTTAGTGTTTGTCCATGTCGCGACGACCCAAACGATGCTGTTTCGCTACGACCCGGTCTCTGGGGAACTGACCAACGTGAGATCCCTCGGAGGCATGTCCAAAGCCCTGCTTTCGGAGGTCGTGCAGTTGTCCGACGACACGCTCTGCGTGACCACCGCGGACGGTTTTTATCGCCTTCAGTCCGACGGAACCGGGCCGGTCTTCCACTCCTTGGCCGCGACCGGGCTGAAGAACTTCAACCGGGGCGTGACCCAAGGAAATGACGGCTGGCTGTATGTTTTGGGGCAAACGGGTGGAGAGGGCGACCGAGGCGGCATCGTGCGTTGCCGCCCGGATGGAACTGAAGCGAGCCTGTGGTATCGCTTTCCCTTTGAGCTCAGCTACTCCGACCCCAATCAGAGCCGCTCCGCCCTCACCGTGGGAAGCGATGGGCATATCTACGGCACGGCTGCCGAATTCTTTTACATTGCATTGTATCGGTTCAACGCCGACGGGCCGGCAACAGTAGTGGGCATTCCGCCCCATTACCGAAGATGTTGGTCTCCTCGGCCAATGGATTGTGGAGTGAATGGCCATCTGCACGCCCTCTATGGTCGGCCGGTTGAGCACGATGGTTACTTTTATGGAACGGTCGCGGGCGGTTGGGACCAAGGTTATGGGCTGGCCGGAGTTTACCGAACTCCACTTCCTCGCAACGCGGACTTGGCCACTCCCGCAGGGATTGAGGTGCTGACCCAGAATTCCGAGATTCCCTGGTGGGGCAGCACCTACCGCTGGATCAAGACGGCCGACGGCACCCTGTTATCACCCAGCGATTCGGGCATCATTTCATTCCGCCCCGGCCAGCATGGCCTTCGTCCCATTCGCACCCTCGGGTCCACCGGTTCCGATGGCAACACACTCGCCGGACCACTCGTCCGAGATGGCGAGGGCCGGCTGTTTGGCGTCAGCCGATATGGCGGCGTGGTGGATGCCGGAACCATTTTCCTGGCCAGCGAGGACGGTGCCACCAATGCCATTCTGCACTCGTTCACCGGCAGCGAGGGCGATGTGCTGAATCCTTCGGGCTCGCTCGTTCGCGGCGCCGACGGTTGGCTTTACGGCACCAGTCGGCAGGGTGATCGGCATGATTTCTCACCCAAACTCTACCGGCTTCATCCTGCCGACGGCACGTTCGAGGTGGTCGCCACCCTGCCCGGCGGCCATGACGGCGACACTTCTACCCGCAGCGGCCTGATGGCGGCCGGCAACGGCCTGCTTTACGGGACTACCACGCGCGGCGGCGGGGCGGACTTGGGCACCATTTTCCTTTTTGACCCGGCCAGCCGCACGCTGCGGATCGTCCATGAAATCAGCGGCGCCCCAGGCCACCGCTGGCGTTTCCGGCCTGAACTGCTTCAAGGCGAAGACGGCTTCATTTACGGATTGGCCGAAGGAAGTGGTCCGGATCAAGAAGGCGACGACGGGGTTTTCCGTCTCGCGCTGGATGGAACTGGCTTCCAGGTCATCGCCCGGATCGTGCGCCCTCGCCCGGACATTCGGCTGGCGGGTGGCTTGGTCGAAGCCACCGATGGAAACCTCTATGTGGCCCGGGGAATCCAATCGTCAACCCTCATCACCAACGAAATCTGCGGAGAAATCCTTCGCATTATTCGCGGCCAACTACCGGTGGATCCGGCTCGGATGGAGGTGGCCTTGACGAGCAAAGGCGGCGATGAGCCCGAAATCGCGCCCGGCAGCGGACTGACCGTGACTGCCGATGGATGGTTGATGGGCCTGAGCCATTCGACCTCGACGGCCGTGTATCGCTGGCATTGCGTGACCGGTGAACTCCAGCGGCGAGCGCGGACGGGCTCCGGGCTGATGACCGGCCTGACGACGCCCCCCGCAAGAAGCGCCCTCATCCCTCCGCTTAAGCTGGCTGATGATTCCGTGGTCATTCCGGCGTTTTCGTATCTCCCAGCACCGCGATACCAACCGGTCCTTTGCCGGCTGCCACTCACCAATTCGATTCCTCCCCAGGCTTTGGCGGAGGTCACGGTGCAAACGGGATACGGCGTGACGATTTCGCGCCGTTTCAGCCCCCTGTTCACCAATGCATGTGCCTTGTCCAAGATCATCGGCGCCGAAACTTGCCTTAAGCCCGGATTTTACACCATCGATGCGTCGAGCATCTACGGCGCCGTCTCGGCGGCGGGCAATCATCGCATTGGAGTCGTGGCCGACGACTGCATGTTTCCGGCCCGGACGGCCACGAACTGGATCAACCTGACGGTCACGCCCGGACAACTGCGGCTAACCGGCAGAATCCTGATCCATGCGGTCGGATCAACGAACTGGCTTCCGACCGGGGCAATCACGGGCCTGCTGAATGATGACCGCATCACCGTGGACTGGATCACCTCCGCGACCTCGAACAGCCCCGCGGGAGTTTATGCCGTTGAACCCGTCCTGCGCGATCCCGACGGGCGGCTGATCAACTACCAGGTCACCACCAATTTCGGCAGCATCAAGCTGGTGGACCCGAAGGTCAGGCCCAGCGTGGACAGCTCCGGGCTGGTGCTGAATTTTCCCGGCATCCCCGGCAAGAAGATCACCGTCGAACAGACCGACCGTCTCGATAAGCCGGTCTGGGTCAAGACGCACGGCTTCACGATCCTTTCGGAAACGCCCCCGACGGTGACCATCCCGCCGGACGACGCGCACCCGACCCGGTTCGTCCGGGTCACGATGGAATAGCGGGACGACGGAGTTGCAAGATGTCCGTGTCCCTGAGTTACCGCTCTCGACTTCGGGTAGCCAGCTCGCTCAGCCTCCCACCATGCGCTTCGCCCCGCCCGCATCCGTCTTTCACCTTTCCGGGCGCCTCCGGGCCGCCTTCACGCTGATCGAGCTGCTGGTGGTCATCGCCATCATCGCGATCCTGGCGGGGATGCTGTTGCCGGCGTTGGCCAAGGCGAAGGCCAAGGCGCACCTCGCCCGCTGCACGTCGAACCTGCGCCAGCTCGGCATCACCTACACGCTCTATACCGGCGACAACCGCGACCAGTTCCCGTTCTCCGGCCGCGACTGGCCGCAGATGGGTTTCGTGGACCTGCTCAAGCTGCTCGACCCCTACATCAGCACCAACGCCCGCGGCTTCTACCGCTGTCCGGCCGAACAGGGCCGCGCCTTCAACGTCGAGTGGGCCATCGCCACGAAGTCGATCCCAACGAACCAGCTCCTCTTCCCCTGCTCGTATTACTACTACAACCAGTTCTACCACACCGATGACGGGGCGGCGCTGCGGGTGCGCAAGGTGGGCGAGGTGAAGGCGCCGTCGAAGAAGGCCATCGCGCCGTGCTTCGCCAGCGCCCGGGGCAAGTGGAACAACGTGCAGAAGGGCACCGCGAGTTCCGCCCACGGCGGGCGCGGCATGTCGCTGCTGTTCGTGGACGGCCACGGCGAGTTCGCGGCCTACGACCGCCTGAACGCCCCGTTCAAGGACGGCGCCACGCTCATCTACAACCTCGACTG
>JBEISV010000118.1:0-10991 GCA_040375265.1 Verrucomicrobiales bacterium | reverse complement strand
GCGGTTCCCGGGGTAGTCCAGGCCGAAGTCCAACGGATACCGGCGCACCGGATTGGCCGGATTGGAAATGTCATAGACCCGCTTGATCAGGTCGTAGGGTTCGGCGGAACCGGGCCCCTCGCCGCCGATGATGAGCCAGCCATTGACGTAGTTGATCGTCGTCGTGCGCCCGAGCGTGGAGGAACCGTTCGCCACGGGATGGCTGAGCAACGTGCCAGGCACCTCGGGCCGCGCCGCGTTCAGGAAGCCCGCCGTGGAGACGAGCGGTTCGGCGCCGAAGGCCGGCCGTAGGGAGAATGCCAGTAGCACGCCCGGAGCGGCGGCTCTCCACCCGCCGGCAAAGTAGGACAGCCTGTTAGGCTGTCCCGCGCGGACCGAAGTTGAGCCAAGCAACGTTCGCAACCCTTTTAGCACCCACCTCACCCCGGCCCTCTCCCCCCGCTCCGGCGGGCGGAGAGGGAGACGATCACGGCGCGAAACACCCCCACGCGCCAGACCCTCCGATCCAGCGAGGCGCGACGCAGTCCTCGGCAGCGAGCCCTGTGGAGTCGCATCAGCCAAGCCAGCGATTCCCTCTCCCTGGGAGAGAGGACCAGGGTGAGGGCGGGCTTCTTCAGCCGACTTCAGGAGGCTCACTTTCCCCAAAGTAAGCCCCGTGACCTCGTCTACTACGGGTGCCCAATTTCTTCCGAACGTCACTAACGTTTCCTTCTTCATCGTGCACCCCCTTCTTGGGAACGCCGCTGGCGCGGTTACACCTCCGCCCCTACTTTTTTCGCGTGCCGGCCGATTCCCAAGTTCCCGCCGCCTTCGCCCCGACCCGCTGGAGCCTCGTGCTCCAGGCGCGCGGCGACGGCGCCACGGCCCACGCCGCGCTGGAGGAACTTTGCGCCGCCTACTGGTTCCCGCTCTACGCCTGGGCCCGCCGCAGCGGCATCGCGCCGGCCGATGCCGAAGACGCCGTGCAGGGCTTCTTCGCCGCCGTGCTGCATCAGCGCCTGTTCGACCGCGCCAACGCCGAACGCGGCCGCCTGCGCACCTTCCTGCTGACCGTGTTCCGCCGGCACCTGCGCGACGAGCAGGTGAAGGGCGGCGCGGAACGCCGCGGCGGCGGCCGGGTGGTCTCCTTCGATGCCGCCGAAGCCGAGGAATGGTTCCGCGAGGAACCCGCCTCGGAGGAAACGCCGGAACATTTCTTCGACCGCCAATGGGCGCTCACGCTCCTCGAACGCGCCCTCGGCCGCGTCGAAGCCGCCTACACTCGTCGCGGCAAGGACGCCGAATACGCGGCCCTACGCCCGTTCCTGACCGCCAGCGGCAGCGAAGCCGACTACACCGCCGCGGGCCGGGCCGTCGGCCTGGGTGGCGGCGCCTTCAAGGTCGCGCTGCACCGCCTGCGTGAACGTTTCCGCGACGACCTGCGTGAGGAGGTCCGCGAAACGCAACCCGACGAGCGCAGCGTGGACGAGGAGATGGCGTATCTGCTGCGGGTGTTGGAGGGATGATGGTCCGGATGGACAGTTGGGAGGATGGAAGCGGCGACGCTTCTTAATCACCGCGGCCAATTGCGGTTTCTGTCGGGCTCTACAACTCAGACCTGGCAACTTCGGCAAACGGATCGACAACAGTTTGGCGGGATTTAGCCTTTGCGTCGGACGTCGGCTATCAATGCAGTCCTGCAGTCGAATACAATGTTGGGCCGCTTCACGCTCATGCCACTACCGACACGCCAAGAGATTTGCCCGCACGACGATTTGGATGGTCGCGTCGCCTGTGAGCATTTCCTCGGCAGGAGTCTCCACGAGGCTGTCGCGCTGTTTCGAGAGCAGCCGAGTTACTACGAGAGCGACCTGATGTGGATGGGGCCAGTTGCCTTTCGCTATTACGTCCACGCGGCGGTTCAGTTCATTCGCGGCCTCGACGCAGGCCATGTTCAGGGTGAGTTCATCACCGGCTTCGCTGGCACACTGAGGCACCGACTCCAGTATGAGGCACGCGAGTTGGCTCCAGTTGCGACTGAGCTTGCAGGCATTTGCGGCTACATCGTCGAGCATTGGCCGAGGTTCGGCGTTGACCCGGAGTTTTTCGGCGATGTCCGTGCTCGCTACGCCGCTCTTCAGCAGGCATTCTTGCGGCTGTCCGCAGAGACGCAGACTGTGAGGACAGCATGACTGACAGATTTACCGAGCGGCCTCCTGAGAAGCTACCCGTGGAAGTCATTGGGCCGGAACGAGGGTGAGGCCGAGGTCGGCTGCAGAGTGCATGGAGGCGGGCGAGCTAACCATGCAATGAAACACACAGCCGCAGCGCAAAGAATGGTTCCGCAGCGCCGGGTTTCCTGAGAAACTCAGCGCGTGTCCGGCGACCCGCCAACGTCCAGAATTCCTCGCCGTTTGCGTGGGCTGAATCCGGCTGCGCTCATGGCGCAGGGTTTGGGCTCTCGTGATGGCACCCCGGCTCCGGTGAGCCTCCCGGAGATTCCCGGTTACGAGCTGCTCGAACGGTTGGGCGAAGGCGGCATGGGCGAGGTTTTCCTCGCGCGCCAGCTCAGCCTGGATCGCGAAGTGGCGGTAAAGCTCGTCCGGCGCGAGCTGCTGGCGGAGGAATGGTTCCTCGAACGGCTCGAACGCGAGGCCCGGTTGCTCGCCCGGCTGCGGCATCCGCACCTGGTCACGGTGCATGATTTCCTCCGCCTGCCCGACGGCACCGCGGCCGTGGTCATGGAATTGGTCGAGGGCGGTAGCCTCCGCGACCGGTTGCGGGCCTCGCCGAACGGCTTGCCGCTGGACGAAGCGTTGACGCTGATCCGGCAGGTCGCGGCGGCGTTGGCGGCGGCGCACGCGGAAGGCGTCATCCACCGCGACATCAAGCCCGAGAACGTCCTGCTGGACGCTGCCGGACAGGTCCGAGTGACCGACTTCGGCATGGCGTTGTCGCTGGCGCCCGGCGCACCACGGCTCACCCGCACCGGCGCGACGTTGGGCACACCGGGCTACTTGGCGCCGGAACAACTGTCCGGCGCGGACACGGACGCGCGCACCGACCTCTTCGCGCTGGGCGTGCTCCTTTACGAGATGCTCACCGGGCGCCTGCCGCTGGGCAGCTTCGAACCGCCCCGCACGGTGCGGCCCGAAATTCCCGCGCAGGTCGACGCTGCCATTCTCCGCGCCCTGAAGCCGAATCCCGCCGACCGGCCCGCCAGCTTGGTCGCCTGGCAAGAGTTGCTCGACGGAGCCGTCGGGCGTCCGCCGGCCCCGGCAACCACCGCCGCCGCTTTCCCGCGCCGGACGCTGCTGCTCGGTGGGTTGACCGCCGGACTCGGCGGCGGACTGGCTTGGTATTTCCTGCGCCCGCGGAATCCCGCCGCCACTGCCGCCAAACCCGACGACAACGCTTGGCAGACCCTCGAATGGCCGGCGGACCTGGCCGCCGCAACCGTGTCCGGCTCCTGGCGTCGCGAAGGCGAGGCGATCGTCTCCGGCGACGCCGTGTGTCTCCTGGCGCTGGCGAATTCGCTGCCGGCGACCGGTGAGCTGCGGCTGCAGTTCCGTCGGCTCGGCGGCTCCGAGTCCGTGGCGCTGTTCTTCCGGCACCCGGCCGGCTTCGGCTCCGCGGAGGTGGACGGCTGGTCGCGGCACCGTTCCGGCGTGCAGTCCATCGACGGCCGCACGACCCAGGGCGAAGATGGTTTCGACTTCACCGCGGTGCCGGGCCAGGACCACGAGCTGCTCCTGGAACTCCGACCCGCCGAAGTCCAGCTGCGAATCGACCGGGGACCGACGCGGATCTATCCGCTGCAAAGGCGGCAGCTCACCGTGGTGAGCCCTTGGAATTGGTCGCCAGACGCCACCGGTCCGGCGCTCGCTCTCGGTTCCTATCAGAGTCCCACCCGTTTCGAACGGCCGCAGTGGCGGGCCCGAGCCACGGGGTGAAACCGGGCTCTGTCCGGCTCGCTTCGTCGGAGCGAAGAGGAAGTCCAAGTCTTCGGAAGCTTGGTTTGGCCTGCCCGCGCCCTCGGCGTTGGGCAGACCGGCAGCACGTTGCCCGCGCCATTCAGCACGGCGAGTGCGGCCACGCTGAATGGCGGTTGGGGCAGTTCGGCACTTTCAGGGTCCGTCCAGCACCGGCACCGCCTGGCGGTAGCGCAGGCTCAGGTTCACCGGTCCGGGCGGGGCGAGGTCCTTGGCGAGGTGAACATTGGCATTCGTCCGCAGGATGCGGCCGTAGTCCCCGAAGCGGCCCAGGTCGGCCGGCGCCTTTTGTGTTTCCAGTCCGCCGGCGACCACCTGCGTGCCGAAGCCGGCCGGCAGGGCGACCGTCCAGCCAAGCGTGCCCGCGGTCTGGAACACTTCGGGCAACTGCAGTTCCAGCGTGCCGACGAAGCCGAGGCGGACTGGCGGATATGCCAGGCGGAAGGAGAGGCGGTGGGCGGTCGCATGGGCGGCGCGCTCCGAGAGCCGAAGCCGGCACAGTTGGTTCTCCAGCGCCGGCGCCGCGATTTCGCCGCCATTGACCGAAACGGAGATCAGCCGCGCCTCGGCCGGCAGGCGCAGCCGGAACTCTTCCGCCGGGGAGGCGGGCAGCTCAAACTCGGCGAAGTGGGTGCAACTGCCGTCCGAGCCGATCACCGTGAGGTGCTGTGCCAGCGTGATGCCAATGCCGTAGAGGCCCTTTGCGGCGTCCGCCGCCGGGGCGGTGCCCGAGGCGTCCGCCAGTTCGCGCCATTCCAGGGTCAGCACGTCTTCGCCCGCCACCCCGAGTTCGTAGCGCGTCAGCTTATCCTGCGGCTGCTTGGCCCACAGGCTGCCGGTGACGTTCTCCAGGTCCCCGCGCACCGATTCGAGCCGCACATCGCCCGGCGGCCCGAGCAACAGGGGGACTTGCACCTGTTTCCGGCCGTCGTGCGATCCAATGGCGACGCGATAGGAGAACCGGAGCGTCCCCGCGCCACCGCCTTGGGCGAGCAGGGCCGGCCGGTTCGAGACCGAGACCAGCTGGGCCGCTTCGGGCGGCGCCGCCTCCAGGGTCCCCGACTGCAGATGGACGGGCTGGCCAAACAGGGCCACCGGGGCTTCCCCCGGCCGCAGGACGCGGAACGGAACGGTGGCCTCCACGCGGAAGTAGCCCGCCTCGTGGTTCACCCGGTAAGCGGCCGCCGCGAACGACAGCAGTGGCGGGGCGGGCGGCCGGTTGGTTTCGGCCAACGCCGTCGCCAGCTGCGCCGGCAGGATCACCTGGACTTCGGCGGCGTCCGTTCGTTCGCCAGTGGAGCAGCCCAGCAGCAGCGCCGCCGCCGCGACGGCCTGCTTCAGGGCCTGGTTTTGGAGGTTGATCAGCACCGCAAACGTCACCACGCCCAGGCAGAGCAGGACCATGCCGCGGTTCCAGCCCGCGAAGGCGGCCAAAGTGGGGAAGACCTGGTAAAGCCCCAGGAACAGCGGTCCGCCCAAGAGGCCGAGGCGGGCACCCCAGTGCAGGCGCGCATAATTCACCAGCAGTGCTCCCGGCACCGCCACCGCGATGACCAGCGCCACCGCGAAGGAGAACCGCGAGCTCAGGTAGATCATCAGCGGGAAATACAGCGCATAGCCGACGCTGATCGTGAGCATCTGCACCGCCGTCAGCCGCCGCCGGGCGCCGACCACCGCCGCCACGGCGACGAGGAATAGCAGGCACACGGCGGGTCCGATCTCCAGCAGTTGCCCGAGCGAGTCGTGCAGGTTGCGCCCCTCGACGATGGCGGCGGAGAAGGTATCCGGCGCGAGGAAATCACGCCGGTCCCAGACGACCGGCTCGTGGGTCGCGGGAATCGCGCCGTCGCCGCTCTCGAAACGCATCGAGTCCAGGTCCTGCCGACGGAACTCCACCCGGACCCGCTTCACCGGATCACCGCCCAGGCCGGTGATCCGGTAGTTCACGCCTTTCAGCGCGGCCACCTGGTAGGAAACTTCGAGGGTCGCCGAACCGTGGGCGGCGAGCTGTCCGGTCCAGAGCCAGGCATCCTTGGTGTTCTCCTGCGTTCCGGGCACGGAGGCTTGCAGCTTGAGACCGCCCGCCTGGAGGCTTTGCCCCGAACTGTCTCCAGCGCGTGGGTGTGGGCACTTGAAGAGGATGAACAGCGGTTCCTCGTTGGCGTTCGTCAGGACGTGCCGGGCCACCACGCTGCCCGACATGTCGAGGACGGTCCGGAGTCCGCGATGATCCCGGTGCCCGCGCAGGTCGAACCGAACGTCGGACGACTCCGGCTGCGCCGGCTTGATCGCCGCGATGTCGTCGGTCACCCGGCGAACGACGACGCGGGGCGATTCCTGAACCAGTTCGCTCGTCGGGGAACGCATCGGCGGCCCGACGAACTGCGGTCGTTCCTGCATTAGCATCCGCAGGCCGAGGAAGCCGAAGGCAATCACCACCCAGGACAGCAGGCCGATCGCGACCGGGACGGCGGCCAGGCGTGGCGACGGAGCGTGGAGAGGGTTGGGGGCGGGGCCGCTGCCAACCGCCGGGGCGTTCGTGTTCATGCGTGAAGAGGCACAATTGTCTCCGTCGCCCAGCCCACCCGGATCGGATGAGTGCCAAGCAAGCTACCTTGTGTCACAAAGTAGCAATGTCGGCAACGGCAAATTCTTGGGCGAACAGCGTGCGAATGCCTCGGGGCGCCGCGGTGATCGGCGGGCTTCCCAACTTCCGATGAGATTTCCGGTAACACCTTCCGGAAAATGCTTCTGAGGCGGGTAGAAAGGGATTACCAGCCATGAAGTCTTCCGTGAATGCCGGCTCCGCCACGAACTGCCCCACCTGCTCGCGTCCGCTGCCGTCGGGCGCGCCGGCCGGACTCTGCCCGGCCTGCCTGCTGGCGCAGGGCGCCGAGACGGGAGCGGGAGCGGGCGGTCCGCGGGGCCGGTTCGTGCCGCCCGCCTTGGCCGAGATCGCGGCGCTGTTCCCGCAATTGGAAATCCTCCGCCTGCTAGGTGCCGGTGGCATGGGTGCGGTTTACCAGGCGCGGCAACCGGCCTTGGACCGTTTCGTCGCCCTCAAGGTGCTGCCGGCCGGTGGCGACGGGGCAAACTTCGAGGAACGCTTCAACCGCGAGGCCCGGGCGTTGGCCCGGCTGAGCCACCCGAACATCGTCGCCGTGCATGAGTTCGGGCAGGCGGGCGCGCTGCATTACTTCCTGATGGAGTTCGTGGACGGCGCGAACCTCCGTCAGCTCGAACAGGCCAGCCGACTCTCGCCGCGCGAGGCGCTCCAGCTCATCCCACAGATCTGCGACGCACTCCAATACGCCCACGACGAGGGCGTGGTCCACCGCGACATCAAGCCGGAGAACGTCCTCGTGGACCGCAAGGGCCGGGTGAAGATCGCCGACTTCGGCCTCGCGAAGATTCTCGGGCACGATCCCGAAGCCGCGCGCCTCACGGTCGAGGGCCAGGTGATGGGCACGCCGCACTACATGGCGCCCGAGCAGGTGGAACGGCCGCTCGCCGTGGACCACCGCGCGGACATCTATTCGCTGGGCGTCGTCTTCTACGAGATGCTCACGGGCGATCTGCCGCTCGGGAAATTCGCCCCGCCGTCGCGCAAGGTGCAGGTGGACGTGCGGCTCGACGAGATCGTGCTGCGGGCGCTGGAGAACGATCCCGCGCGCCGCTACCAGCAGGCGAGCGAGGTAAAGTCCGGAGTGGCGACGGTAGTGGAGACGCCCGCGGCGGCGAAGTTCGGCCCACCGGCGACAGCTGAAGCCGGCGAGACAGCCCCGAAGCCCGGCGTGCGTTACCTCCGCTGGCTCGGCATTCCCGCCGTGGTCGAGCGCGACGGCGAGCGCGAGGTCAACTTCCAGGGCGCACTCGGGGTATTCTTCGTCATCCTGATGGCCAGTGCCCTCGCGCAGCAGGCGGTGCGCTGGGTTACCGGGACCGAATACGCCACGACTCAGCTCGGCTTCGTGACCGCCGCCATGATGGCGATCTGGGCGATCCGTCGGACGATGAACCAACCTTGGGGTGATGAGTCCGCACCGCGCGCCGCCAACGGCACGGTCATCCTGCCTCCGTCGCCGCGCCGCCGCCACCTCGTGG
Organism: Verrucomicrobiales bacterium; assembly: GCA_040375265.1. Classification (GTDB taxonomy): domain Bacteria; phylum Verrucomicrobiota; class Verrucomicrobiia; order Limisphaerales; family UBA9464; genus CAIWAH01. The sequence continues at coordinate 2,916 of JBEISV010000118.1, read as the reverse complement.
ACGCGGTAATGGTCGCAGGTCTGCTTGCGTTCACCGTGGGCAGCCATTTCCTCAAGACCCACCTGATCAACCCAAGATTGGGTGGAAACGCTGGCGCCAAAGCTGCGCAGGTGGCGAAGTGGAATCCCGCGACCGGCACGTCGCTCGTTCGCCATCCCGGCGGTGGCACGGCGGAGCTGCTGGGCGTTTCCTCCCCGGATTCCGCAACCAACGGCTGGTGGCAGGCCGATGGCGCGCAGACGTCGTTCACTCTGGGCGTCCGCGAGGTCGAGGAACCCGCGGCGACAAATGCCCTCCTCCGGAACTTCGTGCTCCAGTTCGCCGGCCTGCGCGGGGACTCGGTGGAACGGATCGAGTTCGATTCCGCGCTGGCTTCCTCCGGTCACAGTGGGGCGGACGAAGTTGTCCGCGATGGGAAGTCCGTGGTAACAGACGCCCGACGCTACCTCGTGTCGTTCCCCGTCGGTATGACGAAGACGACGATCCGCATCGCCTGGGGAATCGGCGATTGGCAGACGGCCCTTTCGATGGCCGGCCCAATTTGGCGCGAATCGCCGCAGGGAGGAGTTTCCGATTCCAAGCGGCGGCTCAAGTTTGTCGGGGTGCCCGCCAAGACCGGCGACGAACTTCAGGTCAGCTATCTCTGTGGCCGGGGTGATCCACTGTGGAGTCACCGGCTGGTGGCCATCGACCACCAAGGCCGGGAACACGATTCCGACGGCGGCACCGGGACCGGGACTGGGGGCGGACCTGACCAGGACATGGTGTTCGTGATGCAGTTCCGTGGCCTCGACCTCGCGGACGTGAAGGAGTTCCGGCTCCAATCGCGCCCGATCCAGTGGGTGGAGTTCGCCAACGTCGCCCTGAACCCGAAGGTCCCCCTGCCGCGCCGGGAGCAGCTCCGCCTGGCGGAGCCCACCGAACGCACGTTCGACGAACTGATCGACTTCGACACCGGCCTGACTGCCGCGTTTCCGGTGGCCGTTCCGGCGGCGAATCCTTTCGCCAGCATCGGCGAAAATATTCTCTGGGCGCAGGAGAACGGTTTCGATGCCGTCGCCGGCCGCGGCGAGTTGCAGGTGGCGGACGCCGATTTCGCCCCGCTCAGCAACGCCGACTGGGACACGCTCACCGCCCAGGAGGTCATCAACCGGTTGCACCGGGGCACCTTTCACCCGCGGACGTTGAAGGAGCTACGTCCGGGCGAGTTCCCCTCCACCTACGCCTACCGCACCCGCGAGCAAGGCTACGGGATGATCCAATTGGTCGCCTTTGATCCGGAACGTCCCGGCGCAACGGTGCGGCTAAAGCGGGTCGTGCGCCCGGGGGGAAATCCGCGCGGCTCTGGCGCGCGTCAGCCCGCAGCGCCCCCCGCAGCCACCTTGGAACTTCGTCCGGTCGTGCCCATGGGCGACACTACCGTCCCCTTCGAACTGTTGACGACGGCGGAGGGCCAGCCCATTCGCGTGGCCAAGACCCCGTGGCTACGAGGGGACGCCTTCGCCGGCGCCAGTTGGCGAATGGATCCAGTTTCCAACACGCGCGTCATCGTGCTGCGTTTGAGCGACTCGGGACGACGGGCGTTCGCCCGGCTCAGCGCCGAACATGTGCAGGAACAGGTCGCACTGGTTTTGGCCGGGCGGATTCTGTTCGCCCCGCAGATTGCCGCGCCGATGGACGTCACCACGTTGGACCTAGGCGGCCTGGACCGGGAACGCGGCCAGTTTGTGGAACTGCTCGCGGCGCTGAATCCGCAGCCCGCCGGCGCCGGGCCCATCCGCTTCGGCGATGAGCACGAGGCGGTGTTGACCAAAAGCGGCGGCGGGACGTTTCACTGGTGGAACTTGGCGGAGGGCGGCGACGTGTCCGTGAGCGGGTTGGAACCTCTGTGGGCAAAGATGGCCGCGAATCCGATTCCGGCGGAGGCACGCAAAGGCTCGGCGAGCGGGTTGGATCGTTCCACCCGGGAATACCACGAGTTCCGGCGGGCCATGGGCGGGGACCTGGAGGCGTTGGGCGGCAATCCGATGCCGGTGGTGAGCGGCCAAGACCTCACGGTCGTGCCCCTCGCCGGTGACGGGCAACCCACGACCGCCCTCGAAGTCGCCTACCGCTGGGAACTGCTGCACCAGGAACCCGAACCGGAAAACCTCCTGTCCACCGGCACCTACGCGCTCCGAACCCGTCGCGGATTCACCGGCATCCTGGAAGTGCTCGGCTGGACCCAGGATCAGGCTGGCGTTCGGATTCGCTACCGCGAAGTGCTCAACTCCAACGCGGCTCCGTGACCATGTCTGGCCCCGCTTCCGATCCGACCTCCACGTCCGCCCCGCGCGACGTGTTCGTCACTACCCGTTGGACGATGGTGCTATCGGCCGGGCGCAAGTCGTCACCGCACTCCGAACGGGCGCTGGCCGAGCTGTGCCAGACCTATTGGTATCCGCTCTACGCGTTCGTGCGCCGGCAAGGGAAGACGAAGGAGGACGCGGAGGATCTCGTGCAGGCGTTCTTCGCCCGCTTCCTGGAGAAGAACTACCTCGAAGGCCTCGCCGCCGAGCGCGGCAAGTTCCGCGCCTTCCTCCTTGCCTCGTTGAAGCACTTCCTCGCCAACGAATGGGACCGCGCGCAGGCCCAGAAACGCGGCGGCGGAGCCGAGCACCTGTCGCTCAACTGGCAGGACGCCGACGAGCGCTTCCACCTCGACCCGCCGGACCCGACGAACCCCGAACGCCTCTTCGACCGCGAATGGGCGCTGGCCCTGCTTGACCGTGTGATCACCCGCCTCGCCGACGAATGCGCCCGCGACGGCAAGGCGGAGCTGTTCGCCCACGCCAAAGGATTCCTGACGGTCAGTTCCGCCGCGATTCCCTACGGTAAAGCGGCCCAGCAGCTCGGCATGGACGAAGGCGCCCTGCG
>JBEISV010000386.1:0-4721 GCA_040375265.1 Verrucomicrobiales bacterium | reverse complement strand
CTCGATTTCTGCTCGGCCGACGGCATCGGCTACGTCGCGAAGAACCTGTGCTTCCCGCAGGCCGCCGGCAGCTTCGAAGACGGTATGGGGGCGTAGAAGCTGCCTCCCAGCTTGTTGAATCTGCGGAGTCGCCGGGCCAGAGCCGGCGATTTTTTCATTTCCGGAGTTATGCTTCTGGCTGCCGCGGTGATCACTCGACGGAGCTGGGCACTGCGGAGGGAGTGTCGATGCGAAACTCCACGCCAACCTCCCAGCGTCTGCGCTCCGCCGTGTCCAGCCAAGCGGCGTTCCAGCCCTGCTTTTTCAGCCAATCCTCCACGTTGCTGATCGCCAACTCCAATGACATGAAATCCCGGACACCACTGAAGCGGACTACCTCTACTGTCCCGCCGGAGCGCGAAGCGAGTGGCAACTCGACGATTTCAGTGTCCCCGGGCTCCAAGATCTTGGTCGGCGGAATATCGACGACTCGGCCATCAAGCCGACAATAGCCATTGCGTGCGATCCGCAGCATCGACTGGTTGTGGATCTGAAACCGGGCAATGCGCCCGCCGGAAGGAGAATTGGTGAATCCAATCAGGCTCACCACGGCCGGCGGCGCGATAGGGCGGCTCGCGCCGAGCGCGAGCAAAGCGACGATCAAGACGGTGATTCCGACCGCCACTGAAATGGCTATTTTTCGGTTCATGCCTTGAAACAGGGCGTCATCTCCTCAGGGGCACCAGCAGCAGGTGCGTGAGTAGCCACACCGGCAGGGCGAAGGCCGCCACCGCGCCGAGGCGTTCCCAGTTCCAGCTCAGCATGCCCGCCTGGATGGGGAAGATGGTGATCATGAAGTAGCCGGCGAACCGGGTGTGCCCGAGGAATTTCCAACCGCGCGGATACCGCCGTCGGAGCCCGGCCCAGAGGGCCATCGCTCCGAGCAGCACCACGACGAGGTTCACCGCCCAATTGACGGCCGGCATGGCGTGGGAGGCGTCGGCCAGTCGGGCCGGATGCGCCTGGAACGCCTGCCAAATCCAGTGCGACGCCGCCCACAGGAGCGCGAATCCGGTCTGGATCGCGGTGGTGAAGTTGGCCTTGCCCGACGTGAGTTCGTTGAGCATCCAGCCGAAATAAAGCGGCACAATGCCCCAGATCAGCTCCGGATCCTGAAACGGAGCCCGGATGAGTTCCCAAAATGTCGCTGCAAGGCTGCCAAGCACGGCCGGACTGTGGCGGGGCTGCCCGGGAACTCAACCCGGCTCGTGACCTTGCCAGCGGCGAAAGCACGGCGACCGTGGTGCCATGTTTCCGCATGTTTCGTTGGCGGCCGACCTCCCATGGCAACCGGGGCCCTATCCGGGCGTCGAACTCTGTGTGCTGCACCGCAATCCCGAGACCGGTGGCGTGACCTTGCTCCGGAAGTTCCACGCGGGCGTCACCGTGCCGGCCCATGTCCATCCGCTGGCCAATGAAACCGCCTACGTCCTCCAGGGGGAGTGGTGGGAAGATGGCCGGTCTCATGGTCCGGGCACCTGCTTCTTCGCACCCAAGGGAGTCCGGCACGGTCCCCACGAGGCGCGCGGCGAGGTCATCAGCCTCACGGTATTCGACGGTCCGTTGACCGTGGCGTGAGCCCGAGCCAACGACGCACGGCAGCGCCCGCCGGCGCCGTTCCCGTGCCGAGGACCACATGGTCCGCGCCGCCTACGACGACTGATTCCTGCCAGCCGGGGCACTCATCGCGAAGCCAGGACCGCACCCAGGGCCATGGCACGACCGGGTCCCAGAAGCCGGTGAGCTGATAGACCGGCAGACCGGTTTCCCGGGCGATGCCGCGGAGGTCGGCCAACTGGATCAGGAGCAACCGGTGGAGCATGGCCGCCTGGTCGGCCGGATCGCGCCGACGGGCGACGAATTCGGGCAACGCCGCCAGGATTTCGGGGGCGTTCCGATAGGCGAAGCGGGCCCACCAGGGGTAGATCCGGAAGAATCCACGAATCACCGACGGCGACAGGTTTCCCAAGAGCCAGCGCACCGCCGCGACGGCCCACGGCCAAGGATGCCGCACGAAGCCGCCCGCGAGAATCATCCCCTGGACGGGCAGCGTCGTTTCCGGCGTGGTTTTGGCCTGTGCCAGCATCGCCCAGGCGACCTGCGACCCGAACGATTCCGCAAGCAGCCAGACCGGTTGATCCGTCAGGGACCGGAGTTGCGTCCAGACGCCCGCCGCCAGTTCCGGCAGCGTAACATCCGTCGACACGGGATAGGTGAAGGCCACCAATCGAACATCGTCGCCCACCTGTGCCCGAAAGGAACCCAGCAGCGTGTCGTCCCCATGCACACCCGGCAGATAGACGAGCACCGGCCCGCCCGGGTCGCCTTGGACGGAGGCGGTCGGCCACGGTGGGACCGATTCGGCCTGCGGATTCACGGCTGCGGTTTGGGCGCCGGTGCAACCCGGGCCAGGACGGCGGCGAGCAACAGCACGGGCCATTGCCACACCGGGAGGAAGATGAACGCGAGCGAGTCCGTGGCGTTCGGCACCTTGGGCACCAGTCCGGCGAAATGGCCCAACACCCCGATGAGTGTCGCCAGGCCCACGAAGCCGACCGCGGCCACTTGCGTCGCCGTTCGCCGGGCAAGCCGGCCCGCAACGGGAGCCAGCACGAAAGGCAAGGCGCCCCAGATGGCCATCATCATGAGGGCCGCGCCGGAGACCTCCTTAGGTCCTGCGCCCCGGAGCAGGGCGATGAACGGGGTGAGTGCGCCCACCACGCCCAAGGCCGAGCAGGTGTTCCGAGCCCAGGCCATGCCCGGCGCCGACGGCTCTGGCGCGGTGGATTCCGGCGATGAAGGCAAACTCATTGGCGTCCAAGGTGGAGCCGGTTCAGGCGCGGCGCCAGCAGGGTTTCCGTGCGGGCAAACACCTCGGGCGGCACGCCCAACGCCTGCTTCAGTTGCACGTCCCGGTCCCATGGGTTCGCCACTTCGGAGAGCCGGTTCATCTGCTCCCGGGTGAGGTTCAGGCTGAAGAGCCACGGAGAGACGAGCGCGGTGTTGATGAGCGGAAAGTCGGAGCCGTAACACAGCCGGCCATCGAACTCCGGGCGGTTCAGGGCTTCCTTGAGGTAACCGAGCTTGTTCGCCTGGGTGAGCGAGGAGACTTCCGAGTAAAGGTTTGGAAATTCGGCCATTACCCAGGCGAGGCGATCAGTGTCGCGTTCGCCTCCGTTCTCGCCGGTCGAAGCGATGTGGGCGGCGATAACGGTCACACCGAGCCGCAGCGGCAACCGCAGTCGCTCGGGATCGGCCAGGCGGTCGTCGGCATGGGTAAACGAGCGTTCCTGACCGGCGTGGGTGAGCAGGGGAAGCTGGTGGAGCTTCAGCCGCTGATAGAATGGGATGAGCCGTTCGTCGGCCGGATCAATGTGCATGATGCTCGGAATCCACTTCACGAGCACGGCGCCGTTGGTGGCGCACCAATCAAGCCGCGCGAGGGCGTCCTTGCGGTAGGGATTTACCGAAGCGCCGAAGAGGAGGTTGGTGTGCCGGGCGACTTCGCGGGCAACGAACTCGTTCGGCACATGGATCTCGGTGCCGGCCCGGTCGAGTTCACCGGCGGCATTTACCGCTCCGTCCATCGCCAGCACGACGGCATGGGTGAGGTTCGTGCTGCCGGCGACCTGGGCGGCAATCCGGTCCACCAGCAATGCGTCGCCCTTCGCGGCGAGTTCCTCACGGGTCGTGCCGAACGCCTTCAGGTAGATGCCGAACTTCCAGCTCTGCTCCAGTTCCCGGGAGATGAAGCAGCCGCTGTCGCCCGCGCCGATGCCCGCGGTGTGAACGTGCAGGTCAATGATCGGCGGCCGGGGCAGGGGCTTCGGTGGGCGGTAGGGACCGGAGTGAAACAGGACACAGCCGCCGACGAGGGCGAGGACAGCCAAGGCCGCGACGCCCAGCAGCCAGCTGAACAGCCGTTGTAAACGGGGTAGCCGCCGAGGTGACGAGGCGGACTGGAGCGGCATGTCTTTGGGTGAATCCGCCTCCTTACGTCGGCGGCTACAACTGCTGTTGGCTTTTTGTCGTTTCTTCAGAAGTCGGTAGGTAGCTGAGGGTTAGGTCGATTTCGCCGTGCCCGATGACGATCTTTTCGCAAAGGCTTTCGGCGATCTTGCGTTTTTCATCGGTCGGGAGGGTGGGCCAGCGGCCGTAGAGTTGGCGAGCTTCGGTGAGCACCGCGTCAGCCGAGAGGGTGTTCACCTTCAGGTAGTCCACCTCGGCTTGGAGCTTGGGCAGTTCCTTGACCAGTTGGTTGAGCCGTTCCTCGGCAGGTTTGTAGAACTCCCCGAACCCCTGTCCGGTGATGTGACCGTCGAGGTAAAGCCGGTGGGTCCGGGTCAGTTCCTCCCGCACTGACTGGATGGCCTGCTGATGGGTGATCAGCAGCTTTTCCTTCTCGGCGAGGGTCTGGTTCGCCGTGACCAGATGTTGGGCAATCTTTTCCGGGCTGGTGAAGAACACCTGCAACTCGTCATGGAAGATGCCCTCCAGGTCCGTGATTGGAATCTTGTTGTGACATTTCTGGCACACATACTTCGGGTTGTTGCTGCGGACATACATTTTCCCGCCGCAGGAGCACCACGCGATATTGCTGAACGTGTGGGCCGGGAGCCGGCCGGGGAAGCGGTTCACCTTGCCCTGTTCCTCGATGAGCTGGTTGACCTCGTGCCAGAGGG
>JBEISV010000665.1:0-2006 GCA_040375265.1 Verrucomicrobiales bacterium | reverse complement strand
ACCAAGGAGCGATCTGGGTGGACAGTGTTCGGTTCTCCAGTGTCCCGCTGGTGCCGGAACCGTCCATTTGGGCGTTGCTTGGGCTTGGCGCTGTGTTCGGTATCGGCCTTTGGATCAGGTGGTGAGAGTTTCGCGCGTTGAGTCTTCGCCCCTTTGCGTGAGCCTCCGCCGGTGCCATGAACGTCCCGCGTCCTGAAACGCCCAAACCGGAGCCTGCCTCCGCGCCCTCGCTCGCCTCGCCGGTGACGTGCGTGTGGGGCGTCGGCTCGGAGCGGGCGGCGTTGCTGGCTCGCTTGGACATCCAGACGGTCGGCGACCTGCTGTTGCACCGGCCGCGGCGTTACGAGGATCGCCGCAACTTCCAGCCGATCCGGGAACTCAAGGAGGGCGAACCCGCGACCGTCCGCGGCAAGGTCGTCGCGATGGGCACGAACCGCTTCAAGTCCGGCAAGTTCGTCTTCGAGCTCATCGTGGACGACGGCTCGGCGCGCCTCCATTGCCGGTGGTGGAACCTTGGCTTCATGGAGAAGTTCTTCGCCGTCGGCGACGACGTGCTGGTCTTCGGCAAGTTGCACACGCTGCGGCCGCGCACCATGGATCATCCCGAGACCGAGAAGGTGCTGGCGGACGACGAGGAACAGGTCCACCTCAACCGCATCGTGCCGGTTTATCCCGCGACCGAAGGGCTTAGCCAGCGCGTGTTGCGCGGCTTGACCTGGCGCGCTTTGCAGGCGCATGGCGCGGAGTTCGCCGACCCGCATCCGGAACTCGACCTTGCCGCCATTCGCATCCATCCGACCGACGACGCCCGCGGCAAGCAGCTCGCGCTCGAAGCCCGTCCGTTGCTCCCACGCAACGAGGCAATCCGTTCGCTGCATTTTCCCGCCGAACTCACCGACGCCGACCGCGCCCGCCAGCGCTTGGCCTTCGACGAGTTCATCGGGCTCCAATTCGAGATCCAGCAGCGGCGATTGAACTTCGAGCGCTGCCTGCGCGCGTTGCCCTGCACCGGCGACAACCGGCTCATGAAGCCGTTCCTCGCCGGACTGGGCTTCGCGCTCACGGGCGCACAGCAGCGGGTGCTCCGCGAAATCCGCGCCGACTTCGGTGGCAAGGTGCCCATGCGCCGGCTGCTCCAGGGCGACGTCGGCTCCGGCAAGACCCTGGTCGCCGCGTGCGCCGCCCTGATGACGCTGGAAAGCGGCTTCGACGTGGCGGTGATGGCACCCACAGAAATCCTCGCCGAACAGCTCTGGCAGAACTTCCGGAAGTGGTGTGAACCGCTGGGCATCCCGGTGACCATTTGGACAGGCAGCCGGAAGTCCGACGGAACGGATGAAGCTCTTTTCCGGGGCGCGGCGGGCAATGGGCCCAAGGTAACGATCGGAACCCACGCGTTGATCGAAGCTGGGTTCAAGTCCGAACGGCTGGGGCTCGCCATCATCGATGAGCAACACAAGTTCGGCGTCTCCCAGCGCGAGAAGCTGGTCCGCAAGGGGCGGCGCGACGGGGCTGCACCGCACCTGCTGGTCATGACCGCCACGCCAATTCCGCGCACACTCGGGCTCACGCTCTACGGCGACCTCGATGTCAGCGTGCTCGACGAACTGCCCGCCGGGCGCGGGCGCATCCGCACCCATGTGCGGGCGCCGGAGGCCCTGCCGAAGGTCTGGGCCTTCGTCCGCGGCGAACTGGAGAAGGGTCGCCAGGCCTACGTGGTTTATCCGCGCGTCGAGGAATCCGAGGACGACGTGAAGGCCGTCACGGTGGAGTTCCAGAAGATCTGCCGTGAACTCGCGCCGCACCGGGGCGGATTGCTGCATGGCCGTCGGCCGAGCGAGGAGAAGGAGGCGGTGATGGATTCCTTCCGCCGCGGCGACATCCGGATTCTTGTCGCGACGAGCGTCATCGAGGTCGGCGTGGACGTGCCCAACGCCACCATCATGCTGATCGAGAACGCCGAGCAGTTCGGACTGGCGCAGTTGCACCAGTTGCGGGGGCGCATT
>JBEISV010000288.1:0-6131 GCA_040375265.1 Verrucomicrobiales bacterium | reverse complement strand
CCGGCGCCGGCACGGCAATTTCCCCGTCGGTCCGCGAATCGGTGTTCTGGCTGTCGAGGAACGCAAGGCTGTAGGTGTCCAGCCGCGCCGGGTAACCGTAGAGGCTCAGGCCGCTGAAGGTCGCCGTCTCGTCGGCTTCGTGGATGCCCGAAACGCCGGCAGCCCGGACGTAGTATTTCGCGCGGTCCTCCAACCGGAAGCGGATCGGGTCGCCGGCGATGAGGTCGCTGCCGAAACCCGGGAGCGCGGCGTCGGCGCGGTAGTTCAGGCCCGCGTAATCCCGGGCGCCGGCGAGGTAGTCGAGGCTGTTGGTCGTGCCCACGAGGTCGGGTCGTTCCACCCGGGCGACCGCCGTGGCGTCCACGCCGGTCAGGGCAAGCACCGCGCCGCCGAAGTCACCGTCGAGGCCGGTTTCTCCGCCGCGCAGGTGATGGCCGGTCAGGTGGAAGTTGCCGCTGGCGAAGGGCAGCGTGCCGTGGGCGAAGTCGTTACTCACGGCCACGTAGCCCCAGTTGAGGTGGCTCAGGGTGATGTTCGTGCCCCGGGCGGCCAGGCCGCCGTCCAGGGTGAAGTTCAGCCGGGAGTTGAGTGGCGCGATCAGCGGGGTGGCGTCCGGAACGCCGGCGGCCTCGCAGTCGGGGCAGTTCCGAGCGTAGGGTGCGCCCACGGTGACCACGCCGTTGAGCCGGCTGAGGTCTCCGGCGACCACGGGCCGGTCGCCCACGAGTTCGAGGTGGCCGCCGTTGGTCCAGCGAATGTCGGCGCCGTAGGGGAAGTGGGCCGTGAAGTCGCCGGCCGGGGTGAATTCGACATCGCCGGCGAACCGCGCGACGCCGTCCGGGGACGTCTCCACCTTGGCCAGCAGCGAGGGCCGCAGCGGGTTCACGAACTGGTAGACCTTGGTGTTGGATTTCTTGGTGGTGCCGTCGGGCAGCGCGTATTCGCCGAAGGCCACGTGGAAAGGCAGGGGTGTGGTCAGCACGAAGGTGCCTTCGCCCGGCTGCCAGACGAGACCCGAGCAGATGAAGCCGATAGGGTGGGCATCCACCACGGCGGTCAGCGGCTCGGAACGCACGTGTGGACCTTCCGGCAGTAGCAGTTGCCCCAGCGGCGCGTGCCGGAACGTAAGGCTGCCGTGCAGGATCCGGGATGACCGATCCTCCCGCCAGCCGAACCCGGCGGGTAGGTCGACGCGGGTCCGTTCCGCGTGCGCGCCCTGCTCGTCCAGCGTGATGGCGCCCTCGCGGTTCCACTTCACGCCGGCGGTGGTGCCGGCGGCGGGATTCGGATTGGGCAGCAGGGTGACCTGGGCGACGTTCAGCACCGGGCCGGCGCCGATCTGGTGCGGCACCGCGCTGAAGACGGCATCGCCGTTCGCCCGCCGCGTGACCCGCATTGTCTCGCCGCCGCCGAAGGTGGGTCCCGTCACGCCGTCCACCGTGCCCGATTGGTCCACCACACGGAGCAGCCAATCCGGTGGTGGTGCGCCCGGCAAGGCCACGGCGACTACTTCCGTCGGCAGGCCGCCCAATGTCCCCACCGACGTGCGGATGTTTCCAAAGTAGAGACGGCCGTTGAAATGAAAGCCGGCCAACCTGGACGCCGGGGACAAGGCGGTGTTGCCCAACCGGACCGAGGGCACGCCCGGGCCGGTGGAGTTCGTGAACCCGATCGTCACGGCCAGCCGGTAGTTTCGATCCGGCACCAAATCCGTCGTCGGCTCGAACGAAATCCGGTTGGTTCCCGCCATGTTGGCCGGCGTGGTGACCGCCCCGGCCGCGTGGGTCGGCAGGCTCGGAGTGAGAGCAAAGAAGCTGCGTTTCAGCGGCACGTTGGTCCCGCCCACCGGATCCAGCAGCGCCACCTGGAAGAACGCGGGGACCGGCGTCACCTGCGGGGCGACGCCCGGCTGATCGTAACGCCACAGCCGCCACGGCACGTCCGCGCTGAAATTGGGCCGGTTCTCGCGGAACCCCGTCGCGCTCGTGACGACCCAAGCCGGCGGCCCGACCACGGCCGCGAGGTTGAAGTCGTTGGCAGTCGGGGTGGGATCGGGGAAATGCAGCCAATTGGTCGGCCCGTAGATCGCCTCGGTCGGCGTGGCTGCCAGCGAGGAAACGTAACGCAGCCGGAGCCGGTGGTTGCGCGCCGCGTCGAGCGGGACGGCCGGGGCCAGTTTGCGGAGGAAAGGATACCGCTGCACCCGGTTGGCCGGCAGGTTGAAGACGTTGGAACTGAGCAGTTCGCTCACCGTGGCGCCGCCCTCGACGAACGACAGCGGGTTGCCGGTGGCGTCTTCTAGCGTGAGCCGGGTCGCGAGCCAGAAGTTGGTGGCGACGCCCCCGGTGTTGTCCGCCTCGAAAACCGCGCCCGCGTGCAGTTCGTCGCGGTCGTAACCGGCGGCGGCATTGGCGGCATCCGCGGCGACGATGAGGCCGGTCTCGTTGGTGACGGCAAACCCCTTCAGCGACAGCACTGGCGCGCCCAGCGCCGGCAGGCGGGCGGCCAAGGCAAGCAGCAGCAGCAGGCTCCCCAGGCGGAGCGCCGACCGGCGCGCGAATGTTCCAGGACTCATGTTTGATGGATGGCCCGGACGTCCGGGCTTTCCAAGGACAGTGACGCAGAAACGGCCCCGCCGTTACAGCCCCCGAGCCGGGGGAATCCTTTCGCCGCTGGTGTTTGGCCGGCGGACCGGGGCAAGGTGCCCCGGCAATTTCCTCCCGCGCCGCGTAACGGGGCGGCGGATGTTGCGTCATTCCCCTTGGACGGATCGGATTCAAGTGCCTGCCTGTGTCCCGACGACCTGTTCGCCCGCGTCAAGCTGCGCGACGAGGCGGCCGCGAGGGAGTTGGTGGAACGCCTGTATCCGCTGATGGCGCGCATCGTCCAGGCCCATCTGCCCCGTCGGGACGAACCGGAAGACCTGATGCAGGAAGCCTTTGCCAAAGTGTTCAGCCGGCTGGACCAGTATCGCGGCGACGTGCCGTTCGAACGCTGGGTCAGCCGCCTAACCTTGAACACCTGCCTAGACCGGCTCCGGCGTCAGCAGGTCCGACCCGAGCTACGCTGGGCGGACCTTTCCGAAGCCGAACAGCAGGCCTTGGAACAGATCGCGGAAGCGGGAGCGACCGAGGATCTCGAAGCCGGTGGCGCCGCGGCGCTGTTGGAACGGTTGCTCGCGGGGTTGCCGCCGCAGGATGCCTGGCTGTTGCGCCAGTTGGAATTGGAACAAAAAACCATCGCCGAGGTCTGCGCGGCCACCGGCTGGAATTCCGGCGTGACCCGGATCCGGGCGTTCCGGGCCCGACGCCGCTTGCAGGCCCGCCTGCGCGAACTGGAAGGAACCCAACCATGAGACCGCTCTCGCAACGCAGCCAACGACTCTTCGCCGCCGCCCGCCGGGCACGGTCGGTGCCGGCCGAGTCCGGGCCTGCGCCGGTGCCACCGCCGGGCTTTGCGACCCGAGTGGCCGCCCGTTGGGCGGGGACCCGGCCTGACGATTGGCTGGGCATCTGGGACCGGGTTTGCACCTGGGGTGCCGTGGCCGCCGCCGCGGTTTGCCTGGCCGTGTTCCTGTGGCAACGCCCGCCCGCCACGCCGGCCTGGGCCGAACTCGTCAGTGCCCCGGCGAGCGCACTGGAGGATTTTGCGCAATGACCGACGGACGGACTCTCCGGGTGGCCGTGGCCGTGGCCGTAGTGTTCGCCAGCGGCGTTGCCGTCGGCCGCATGACGGCGCCGACCCAGACCGGGACCGATTCATCCGCCGGGCGCCCCCTGATCCCGCGCGGCGGACGGGTGCAGAATGCCGAGGCGATGCTGGGGCGAATGACTGAGGAGCTGAAGCTGAGCCAAGACCAGTTGGCACAAGTCCGGCCGATCGTCCGGGAATGGGCCGAGGAGGCGAAGGCGTGGCCGGCGAACTCACCGGGTCGGCATGCCGTGGCGGAGCGTTACCTGGGCCGGGTGCGGGTTTTGCTGAAGCCGGAACAACTTCCGGCCTTTGACGAGGCGTTGGAAAAGAGCCGCGCCCGCCTTGGGTTGCCCGGGCGCTGAATTCGCGGGCGACGGGATGTCGGAGTTGGCGCCACGTCGCCGACGGCAGCGCGGACGGCCAATTGCCAGACCCGACAAAAACAAACAGGGCGGCCCGGAGGCCGCCCTGTCTCGTTTCATTGGAACGTCACCCTATTCGAGGAAGGCCCGGAAATAACCGCCGGTGCCGGTCTCCGCGGCGGGCAGTCGTTCGAGGCGTTCGTCCGCAGTCACCGTGAGCACCGGGGTCCAGACCGCGCCAGGCCCGAGCACGGGTGAATGTTCCAGCCGATACCGGAGGCCCGGACGGCCGAAGACGTGCAACGGCGTGGCCGCTTCGTCGGTGTAATCCAGCACGGCGTCGGTGTTCACCACGATGACGCGGCCGGGCGTGGAGGCGGTGCGGGTCACATACCGTTCTCCCGCGGTGCCGGTGAGCTCGCTGAAGGCCAGCGGCACGTTTCCGGAGGGCGCGTCGGCCGGAGTGGCGAACGTGACTTGGGCGAGCGGCCGGCTGGCGGACAGCGCGCCGCCGGTGAGTGTGAAGCGCATTTCCGAGCTGCCGTCGGCGTTGGGGATCACCTGCACGCCGGTGACGTCGGCGGCCAAGCCGGCGAAGGATAGCTCGCCCAACCGGGCGAGGTCGCCGCTGAGCACGAAGGTCAGGCCGTCGAGTTCGGGTCCGGCCGCAAGGCTGAGCGGCACGGTCGCGGCCTCGCCCGCCAGGAGATTGGTGCGCCCGGCGGTGACCGCGAGTTCGGCCGCAGTGTCGCGGACGTAGAGCGTGAACGTGCGTTGCACGCTGCGGGCCGGATCGCCCGTGTCGGTCAGGATGACCGTGATCTGGTTGGTGCTAGGGCCTTGGTTGCCGCGCGGCCGCCAACTGAACAAACCGGTCACGGGATCCACCGTGACACCGCCGGGTGCGCCCGCGGCCAGACCGTAGGTCAGGCCTTGCGGCGGCAGGTCGGCGTCGCTGCCGTCGAGCTGGATCGTGAATAGGTTGTTCTCGCTGATGACGGCATCCGCGATCGCGACCAGTTCCGGTGCGGCGTTCAGCTCGCGCACAATGACGCGGAACTCGTTGGTTGCGCTGAGCGACGGCGTGCCGTTGTCGGTCGCGCGGATCCGCACGGTGTTGGTGGACGGGCCGTCATTCTCGCTGGTGGGCCAGGTCACGAAACCGGAGGTCGGATTCACGATCACGCCGGCCGGCCCGGACACGAGCGCAAAGGCCAGGGCGTCACCGTCGGGATCGCTGGCCGTTGCGCCGGCATTGGCCGCGTTGCCTTCCTCCACCGTGACGTCCCCGCCGTAGGCAAGTGTCGGCGGCCGATTCACGACCGTCACCGTGGTCTCGGCATCGGCGGCCGCCGGCGCGGGTTCGGCATTTCCGGCCGCGTCGGTGGCGACCGAGTAGAAGCGGTAGCGCTTGCCGGCCTCGCCGGTGAAGACGGTGCCGGTCTGGACCGTGCGCTCCAGCAGGGGCGTGAAAGGCGCGTCGTCCGCGGCCACAAACACGTCGAAGAACGCGACGGCCCCGCGGTCGTCGGCGCCGGACCAGGTCACCGAGAAGGTGCCGCTGCTCGCCGCCGGCAGGGCGGCGACGGCGCTGGCGGGCGCGGTATTGTCGGACGTCACGATGGCGTCCTCGTCATAGACCAGCGTGTAGGTGCCGCTGCTGTTGTGGTCGAGGATGTGGACGAGGTTGATGACGGTCGGGCGCTTGTCGCCGCCGCGGAAGATGCGGTCGGTGGTCCAGGCATTGGTCCCGAAGGCGACCTCCGAACCGTCGGCGCGCAGGACGTGCCGGAGCGTGAAGGCTTCTGCCCCGGCCGGATCCGGCACGCGCAGATAACTCCAGCCCGGCCCAAGCGTCGCGGTGAGCGTGACGCGCTTATTCGCGGCGGAGAGCACGCCGCTGACGCCGGCGTTGGTGTGGGACGTCACCGCGTTGGTGCTGCCATCGCTGAGGAATAGCGCGTTCGGCAGGTGGTCCACGTCGTTCGTCGGGCTCACGAGGAAGTCCGGCCGGGCGTCGTCGAACTGCCGGTCGGCGTTCACGATGCGCGTGAGTTCGTGGATCTCCACCCCCTT
>JBEISV010000036.1:0-18442 GCA_040375265.1 Verrucomicrobiales bacterium | reverse complement strand
TTGGGGCAGGTCATCCAGGCTGGTTGGCGGCCGGCGGTCGAGATCGTGATTCTCGCCGTCGGACTCTACTACGCTTTCCTGTTCGTCCGGCGCACCCGCTGCGCCCCGGTGTTCACCGGTTTCCTGGCCCTGCTGCTTTCCCTCACGGTCCTCACGCGTCTGCTGGACCTCACGGTGCTGAACGCACTGCTGAACCAGTTCTTCGGGGTGCTGGCCATCGCCGTGGTCGTCATCTTCCAGCCGGAGCTCCGGCGGATCCTCGCCGAGCTCGGCAACCTACCGCTCTTCAATCCCACCCGCGAACAACGCGAGAACATCGAGGACATCATCCAGACCGTGGATCGCCTCGCGCCGGTGAAGATCGGGGCGCTGATCGCCATCGAGCAGAACCAGCACTTGAGCGAGGTGGTGGAAGGCGGCGTCCCCATCGAATCCGAGCTGACGCCGGAGATGATGGAAACGATCTTCTTCCCGAACAACGCAATCCACGACGGTGGCGTGATCGTGCGGGACGGGCGGATCCTGCGGGCGGCGTGCATCTTCCCGCTGACGCAGCGGCAGGACTTGCCCAAGTCGGTGGGCACCCGCCACCGCGCCGCCATCGGCCTGTCGGAGGAATCCGACGCGGTCGTGGTGGTGGTGTCCGAGGAGACCGGTTCCATTGCCTACGCTTACCGGGGGCAACTGGTGCGGGGAATCACCGTCGAGGAACTGCGGGCGTTCCTGACCTCGGTGCTTGTGCGGCAGACCGAGCCGCGCTCTTGGTGGCAACGTGTCCGCGCGTTTCTCGCCAAGGGACAGCTGCCGAAAAATGGGGCCGGAGGATTCTAGCATGTTCGGGCGCGATTTCTTCGTCATCAACCGCTGGCAAAAGCTCTTTGCCCTCGTTCTGGCCGTCCTCATCTGGCTGGCGGTCCGCACGGGCATCTCGTTGAACCCGGCCGGGGAGGTCGGCCACGAGATCCGGCAGTTCGAGCGGCTACCGCTCACGGTGCTCACCACCTCGACGGACTTGGGGCGCTACCGGCTGGAACCGGAGCACGTCACCATCATCCTCCGCGGCGACCCGGTGGTGCTCCAGAAAGTCCGGTCGGCGGAGATCGAGGCCTTCGTCAACCTCGCCGAAAACACCCCGCTGGGCACCCGGCTCATCCACGTTTATCCGCCGGAAGGCACGGCCGTGGTCTCGGTCCGGCCGCAGGAAGTGCTTGTTGAGCGCTTGCCGGCCGCGGAAACTGGCGAAGTTCGCAAATAGTTCACCCCTTTCTATGGCTGCCCCAAAACGCATCTTCGGCACGGACGGCGTCCGCGGCCGCGCCAACATCGAGCCGGTCACCGCGGAAACCGCCCTCAAGCTGGGCCGGGCGGCCGCCCACGTCTTCAAGCGGCACGTCGGGCAGGCCAAGGACCGCGTGCGCCACAGAATTGTCATCGGCAAGGACACCCGCCTCTCCGGCTACATGCTGGAAAACGCGATTTCCTCCGGCGTCCTGTCCATGGGCGTGGACGTCGTGTTCATCGGGCCGCTGCCCAGCCCCGGCGTCGCCTACGTCACTCGATCCCTGCGGGCGGATGCAGGCATCGTCATCACGGCTTCGCACAACCCCTACGACGACAACGGCATCAAGTTCTTTCGGGCCGACGGCTACAAGCTCGACGACACGATCGAAGGCGAGATCGAGGAACTCGTCTTCAGCGGCGAGATCGAGAACATCCGCCCCACCGCCGGGGAGATCGGCAAGGCCGTGCGCGTGGATGACGCCATCGGTCGGTATGTCGAACACGCCAAGTCCAGCTTCCCGCGCGGACTGACCCTTGAGGGCATGCGCATCGTGCTCGATTGCGGTCACGGCGCTTCCTACAAGACGTCGCCCATGGTCCTGCGGGAACTGGGCGCGGACGTCATCAGCTTCGGAACCCAGCCCAACGGCACGAACATCAACCAGGACTGCGGTTCCATGCACCCCGGCCTGCTCGCCAGCAAAGTGCGGGAATATCGCGCGGACATTGGCATCGCCCACGATGGCGACGCGGACCGGGTGATCCTCTGCGACGAGAACGGCAAGGTGATCGACGGCGACGACATTCTCGCCATTGCCGGACTCCAGATGCTCGCGGAAGGCACGCTTGCCCACAAGACGGTGGTCGCCACGGTAATGAGCAATGCCGGCCTCGACGCCGCGATCGTGGCCGCCGGCGGCCGGGTGCTGCGCACGCCCGTCGGCGACAAGCACGTCATCGACCTGATGCTGGCCGAAGGCTACTCGCTCGGCGGCGAACAAAGCGGTCACCTGATCTTCCGGGACCACAGCACCACCGGCGACGGACTGGTCGCCGCCCTGCAAATCCTGAGCGCCATGAAGACCCGCGACCTGCCCCTTTCGGCGATGGCCAATTGTTGGCAGCGCTACCCGCAGGTCGTCACCAACGTGAAGGTCCGCGCCAAGCCCGCCTTCGAGGAATTGGAGGAAGTTCTCGACCTAGTCCGGCAGGCCGAGGCCGACGTGCAACCCAAGGGCGGTCGCGTGCTGCTGCGTTACTCCGGCACCGAACCCAAGGCGCGGCTGCTGATCGAAGGCCCGGATTTGACGGTCCTCAACTCATGGAGCGAACGCATCTGCGGTTCCATCCGACGCCAACTCGGGAACTGACCCTCGAACGCCCCCCAGAAACGAAAAACGGGGCCATGAATCGTTCCTGGCCCCGTTTTCAGTTCGCTGTCCGTAGCGGATTACTTCTGCGGATCAAACTGGATACCCAAGGATTCGAGCGTGGCGCCTTCGTCCCGGTGCAACACCGCCAGCGAGCGGAAGTAATCAGCCACCGCCCGGAATTCATCGGAGCGGGCCGAAGTAAGATCCCGTTGCAGGCGCAACACCACGAAACTGGTGCTCTTGCCGTTCTCCAGCTTCTTCTGCTCCGCATCCAATGCCTGTTCGGCATAATTCCGGGCCTGCTTGGTCGCCTCCACCCGCTCGAACGCGGTCTGTGCGTTGAGGATCGAGTTGTCGATCGAGACCATGATCGTCTGCTCCAACTGCTTGAGCCGCAGCAGCAGGCGTTCCAGCTCCAGTTTGCTGGCCTTCAGGCGATTGCGTTCCGCCCGGTTGCTGAGTGGGAACGACAACGTGACGCCCGCGCCATAACGGGGGTTGTCCCGGCCCCCGATTTGGTCGAAAAAGTCACCGGTGCCGCCGGTGGTTCCGTTGCCCGGCCAGCGGGATGAACGGCCGGACGCCCCGTAGCTGGCGTCCACGTCCAACTGCGGGAACAGCTGGTTCTTGCGGAACCGCAGCGTGATCTGCTGCTTCTCCAATTCGATCTTCGACTGGAGGATGTCGGGACGCATCGTCAGGCCCTTGTGCCAACTGTCTTGGCGGTTGAACACATATGGAGTGGGCACCAGCTTTTCACTCGGCTCCAACTGGTTTTCATCTCCGCCAAAATCGTCCGTCATCAGGCTCTTGAGCGTGTTCTGCGCGATGCGGTAGCTCTGCCGGGCGGACAACAGGTCCGCCTTGCTGCTCGCGACCAGCGCCTCGGCCTGCTTCTCCTCCAAGGGAGCCATGGCCCCCACTTCCACGCGCTTCTTGTTTTCGGCCAGCGAACGTTCCGCCAGTTCCAAGGCCTTTTCCTGCACCGTGACGTTCTCCCGGGAGGCCGAAAGGTTGTAATAGGCGATCAACACGTCCGTCGCCGTATTGATGATCTGGAGCCGCAGCGACTGCTCGTCTTGAATTACCGTTTTCTTGCCGAGCTGGATCGTCCAGCGCGCGTTATCGATCCAGAAGTTCTTGAGCAGCGGCTGAGTGAGCGTGGCGGTCGCTCCGCCGAAATAGTCGAAATAGCCCCATTCGCCCGGCAGCACGGTGCCGCCGCTCCGGTCGCCACGGTTGCGCTGCACATTGCCCCGCAGGTCATAACGGGTGCCGGTCGGCAGCAAGCCGTTGAGGCCGGAATTGAAGCTGTCCGTGTCCTGCTCCAGCGCCGGCGTAATGATGCCGGGGGCCAGCTGGACGCCGGCGCTGCGGTTGAAATCGTAACCTGCGCCGAAGGTGAAATTCGGATCATAGGCCCCGTATGCGCCCTTCAGGTTGATCCGGGTGAGGTCCGGCAGGAAGCGCGCGATCCGTAAGTCGAGGTTCTTGAGCAGCGCCTGTTGGACGCATTCGTCCACGGACACCGCCTTGACGGGGCGGTCGGCGGCGTGGAGCAGCGCCGGGGCCAACAGGGCGACGGCGGCGAGCGCGGAAAGTTGCTTCATGTTTCGTGCAGACTGCGAAATGCCCACCAAGGGGTCAAACGTGAGTTTACCGACAGGGAAGACGACCCGCGCCAGACGTCGTCGGTTTCAGGGAAATTCACCCCGCCTCACGCCCAGATCGGTTCGCCGGTCACCGCCCGGGCGCACTCGAGGGCGCTGGTGAACGCATCCTCGTGGAACCCGTAGCGGAAGTAGCTGCCCGCAAAATAGACCGCCTGCGCCGGTGAACGGCGATTCAGGACTGGCAGCCGTGCCTGCGCCCGGATCGCGCCCGCGCTGAAGAGCGGATGCTCGTAGCGAATCTGCCGCAGGACGTGCTCCGGACGGACGGATTCCTCACCGTTGATGGACACGAAGCAGTTCACGCGGTCGCTGACGCCCTGCAATTCGTTCATCCAGTAGATCGTCTGGGGTTGGCCGCCACCCGCCGCATCGGCGATGCGGTAGTTCCAGGAAGACCAGGCCAGCCGGTTGCGGGGCATTACGGCTTCGTCGGTGTGGACGGTCGCCACGTTGGGCTGGTAGCGGAATTCCCCCAGCAGGCGCCGTTCCTCGTCATCCGCATCGGCCAGCATCGTGAGACTCTGGTCGGCGTGGCTGGCCAAAATGACCTTGTCGAAGGTCTCGGTCTCGCCATTGGCGGTCGTGACCGTCGCCCCCCCACCGGCCAGCCGTCGGACGGCGACCACGGGGGAATTCAGCAGCGCCCGGTCACCGAACTTGGGCCAAAGCCGGCGGACGTATTCCCGGGAACCGCCGTCCACCGTCCACCACGGATGCTGGGTATGCAGGCCGAGGAACCCGTGGTTGTGGAAGAACCGGAGCAGCGTCAGCGCCGGAAACTCCAGCATCCGGTCAGGCGGCGTGCTCCAGACGGCGCTGCTCATTGGCACGAGATACAGGTCGAGGAAATCCTGCCCGTAACCCCGGCGCGCCACGTATTCGCCCACCGTCAGTTCCGCCCACTGCGGCTCATGGAGCGCGGCGACCGCGTCCTCGTTGAAGCGGTTCACCACGTAGAGCAGGTTCCAGAACCGCGGCCGGAACAGGTTGGCGCGTTGCGCAAACAATTCGTTGATGCCGGAGCCGCAGAACTCGATGCCCGCCGACAGGTGCTGGACGCTGAATGACATCTTCGTCGGCTTCACCGGCACGGCCAGCTCGGCGAACAGCCGGCACAAGTTCGGGTAGGTCACGCGGTTGAACACCATGAAACCCGTGTCGAACCGCACCCGCTCTCCCCGCGCCTCGACGTCGATGGTGTTGGTGTGCCCGCCGGCATAGTCGGCCTGCTCGAACAGCGTCAGGTCGAAGCGTTCGTGCAGAAACCAGGCGCAACCAAGTCCGGCGATGCCGGTGCCAACAATGGCGAGACGGGGTTTGGACATCCGGCGGAAGGGGTAGCCGCATTCGCCCAAAGCGCAATCCGGCAGCCGAGCCGGCGCAGGAAAGTTGCCCCGGCGCGACCGGTGGCTTACCACTCGGCGACCTTATGGCTGCCGCGCCCATCGTCGTCATCCGCGACCTCACCAAGATCTACCGGCAGGGCGACATCGACGTGACCGCCTTGGCGGGCGTTTCCCTCGACATCACCCCGGGCGAATTCGTGGTGCTGATGGGCCCGTCGGGTTCCGGCAAATCCACCCTGCTCCACATCATCGCGGGCATCGACCGCGCGACGTCCGGCTCGGTGAAGGTCCAAGGGATCGAGGTGGCCAACCTGAACGAATCCCAGCTCGCCGATTGGCGGAACCAGAACGTCGGGTTCGTCTTCCAGAGCTTCAACCTGATCCCGGTGCTCACCGCGGCGGAGAATGTCGAGCTGCCGCTCCTGCTGACCGCGCTCAGCCGCGCCGAACGCCGCCGCCAGGTTGAGACCGCCTTGACCCTCGTGGGACTCGCCGACCGCGGCCACCACCGCCCCGACCAGATGTCCGGCGGCCAGCAGCAACGCGTCGCCATCGCCCGCGCCCTGGTCACCGACCCGGCCCTGATCGTCGCCGACGAACCGACGGGGAATTTGGACGCGAAGTCGGCATCCGACGTCCTGCATATCCTCCAAAGCCTCAGCCAAAGCGCCGGCAAGACCGTCATCATGGTCACCCATGATCCCAAGGCCGCCGGTTACGGCACCCGGAGCCTCCACCTCGAGAAAGGGGAAATCGTCGCGTGAACCTGGCCACGTTCATTGCCAAGAACGCCCTACGAAACCGCCGGCGCGCCCTGCTCACGGTCATCAGCGTCGCCATCTCGTGCAATCTGCTCGTCACGGTCATGACGCTTCAGCGCGAGCTGACCATCCCGCCGGAATCCGAGTCGGCCTCGTTGCGCCTGATCGCCCGCAACAAGGTGTCCCTGGCCCAGCCGTTGCCGGTGAAGCAGTTGCCCGTCATCCAGAAGATCCCCGGCGTCGTGGCGGTGAGCCCGTTCACCTATTTCGGCGGCACGTTCCGCGACGAGACGATCACGAGCTTCGCCCAGTTTGCCGTGGACCCGGTCCGGTTCCGCGACCTGATCGTGGAAGGCAAGATTGGGGAGGGCGACTACGACGAATTCATCCGTGACCGGACTTCCTGCTTTGTCGGCAAAGACACCATGGAGCGTTACGGGCTCAAGGTCGGCGACCGTATGCGGTTCACCGGCACGTTCTACCCGGTGGACCTGGACCTGAAGGTCGCCGCCGTTTACAGCGGCACGGTCGACGACCGCAACGTGTTCTTCCACCACAAGCTGCTCGACGAACTGACCGGCGACCTCGGGACGGTCGGCACCTGGTATGTGCGGGTCGAATCCGCCGACGTCGCGAACGACGTCATCACCCGGATCGACCAGGCGTTCGAGAACAGCTCGGCCGAGGTCCGGACCGAAACCGAGCGGGCGTTCCAGATGAGCTTCATGAGCATGCTCGGCAACGTGAAGATGCTGACCATGTCGATCAGCGCGGTGGTCGTCTTCACGCTGGTGCTCGTCACGGTAAGCACCATGAGCATGGCCATCCGGGAACGTTTCCGGGAACTCGCGGTGCTCAAGGCCATCGGCTTCCAGCGGCGCGAACTGTTCGGGTTCATCCTCGCCGAAAGTTTCGGACTGGCGGCCCTCGGCGCGTTCCTCGGCATCGGCGGGGCGTGGTTTTTCTGGAACCAGGTGAACCTGCAAAAGCTGACCAACGGCTTCCTGCTCTACTTCGAGGTGACGCCCCGCATCATGGCGACCGGCGGCATCGTGGCCGCACTGCTGGGCATCCTGGCCGCGGTCGGGCCGTCCATTTCGGTGGCGAGGATGAGCGTGGTCGAAGGGCTGAAGACACTGGATTGAACCATGGCGCTCCCGCTCAAATACAACTTCCGCAACGTCTTCGTCCGCTGGCGCACGACGGCCTTCACCGTCGCGGGCATCGGCGCGGTGGTCGCCGTGTTTGTCCTTTTGCAGGCGCTGGCCCGCGGCATCGAGGCCACCAGCGGTAACACAGGGGATCCGCGGAACATTCTCGTCGTCCGCCGCGGCTCGCAGGCTGAATCCGGCAGCTTGGTGTCGCGAGACCATTTCCGGACGCTCCAGTATTTTGACGAGGTCGCGCGCAACGACGCGGGCGAGCCCATCATCTCGGCCGAACTGATCATGATCGTCTCCGCGCCGCGCCGGGGCGGGAATGGCGAGGCCAACACGCTGGTCCGCGGAGTGACGCCGCGGGGCATGGAACTACGCCCGCAGGTGAAGCTGACGGCCGGCCGGTGGTTCAATCCGGGCCACCGCGAAGTGGTCGTCGCGGAACGTCTCGCGAAACGCTTCGAGGGCTTCGAGCTCGGCGGCACAATCAAGGCCGGGCCCGACCGCCTTTCCGTGGTCGGCCACTTCGACGCCGCCGGCAGCGCGTTCGACTCGGAAGCCTGGATGGACGCCGACGAGTCCCGTTCCCTCTTCGACCGCGAGCAGTATTCCAGCATCCTGATCCGCCCGCGCGACGCGGCGGCCGGCGCGGCGTTGATCGCGAAAGTGGATCAGGACAAACGCCTCTCGCTCCGGGCCGAACGCGAGGTGGACTACTATGCCAAGCAGACGATGACCGCGATGCCGTTCAAGATCCTCGGCGGCATCCTCGGCACCGCAATGTCGGTCGGCGCCATCTTCGCCGCGATGAACACCATGTATGCCAGCGTCGCTTCCCGCACCCGCGAGGTCGGCACGCTGCGGGTGCTCGGCTACTCGCGCCGGTCGGTGGTGCTGTGCTTCATGCTCGAAGGCGGCCTGCTGGCCTTCGGCGGCGGGTTGCTGGGCTGCGGCATCTCGCTGACGCTCGACTACTACGTCCGCGTCCGGGGCATTTTCTTCGGCACGATGGATTTCCAGTCCTTCTCCGAGACGATCTTCCAGTTCCGGGTTTCGCCCGACCTCGTCGTCCAAGGGCTGGTGTTCTCGGTGCTGATCGGGCTGGCGGGCAGTTTTCTGCCGGCCCTGCGCGCCGCGCGCCTGCCCGTGATTGCCGCCCTCAAATCCGTCTGAGCCACCCACGCTATCCGCCATGACTGAAGACCAGCTCCAGAAGCTCCGCATTGCCTCGGAACAGAAACGTCGTTCGCGCACCCCGTTGTGGCTCATCTTCGGCGGCGTGCTCGTCGTCACCGGGGTCGTCGCCTACTTCGCGGTGCCGCGCACCGGCGACGACGTCCGCTCGGGCCTGAAATCCGGCCGCGAGGCGGCGACCCAGAAGGCCGGCGCGGAAATGGCGGCGCGCAACCAGGCGCTGGATGCCAAACGGAATCCGACCAACGCGCCGGCGCCGTCCAGCGCAGCCTCCGCCGGCACCGCCCGCGTGGAGGGTTCGGTGCTGACGGTCAGCGGTTACATCATCGCCCGCGAACGCATCGAGATCAGCCCGCGCTTCATGGGGGTCGTGAAGTGGATCGGCGTGAAGAAGGGCGACTCTGTGACCAACGGGCAGACCGTCGTGCTGCTCGACGACGCGGAGAACCGCGCCCGGCTCGCCGAGGTGGACGGACAGTTGGCCGTCGCCAACGTGGCCGTGGAAAAAGCCAAGCTGGACCTGCGGCGAAGCGAGGAACTCGTCGCCCAGAAGGTCGAGATGGCCAAGGTCCTCGACGATGCGCGGCTGGCAGTCGCCTCCGCCGAGGCGCAGGTCAATCAGTTGAGCGGCTCCCGCAAGCTCATCGAGACGTGGCTCGATTGGTGCGTGATCCGTTCGCCGGTGAACGGTGTCGTGCTTGAGAAGCTGGCAGAAGCCAATGAACTCGTGACCCCGCAAAACTTCGGCGGCACCCGCGGCCCAAGCACCTCGTTGGTGGCGGTCGCCGACCTCAACGACCTGCAAGTTGAGATCGATGTCAGCGAATCCGACCTCGCCAAGATCCGGCTGGGCCAGAA
This sequence comes from Verrucomicrobiales bacterium, assembly GCA_040375265.1. Classification (GTDB taxonomy): domain Bacteria; phylum Verrucomicrobiota; class Verrucomicrobiia; order Limisphaerales; family UBA9464; genus CAIWAH01. The sequence goes on along the minus strand of JBEISV010000036.1, from coordinate 8,799 downwards.
ATGCCGGGTGAGCCCCGAAGCCTACCGGGACAAGAGTTACGAAGGGGTCGTCGCCGAGATTGCGCCCGAGGCGACCCGCGCCAAGGGCACGCTCCAGATCAAGGTGCAGATCCGGAATCCGGATCAGTTCCTGACGCCGGAGCTGAGCGCGAAGGTGGACTTCCTGCCCGCCCAATAGCCGGAACCAGCTACCCATGGCGCACTCCGTGCCGAAACGAATTTCGGATCGGGAAGCCGATGGAAGACCACTCCGATTTGCCAATCGGCGAACGTAGGCAATTCTAAGGCGCGTTTGTGGCGGGAAATACCGGCATGCAAGGCAATGGATTCTCCTGACAAAATTACCAACCCGGGCGGAGGCGCGGAGCGCACCTGGGAAGCTTGGGCGCAGTCGCTGGTTCAGTTGGGCCGCCTGACCGGGGTTGACATCGGTCTGGCCCGGGCGCGGCGGGCTTTGGCCAGTTCCGCCCGTAATCCAGCCGGCGAGCAGCTGGAACATTTTTCGGAGGCCGCAGCCCTCGTGGGGCTGCGCACGAAGTTGGTCCGCCTGTCCGTCGCCGACGCGATCGGATGGGCCCGTCGGGATTCCCCCTTGGTCGCCTGGGACGCGCAGGCGTCCCGGTGGCTGATCATCCGCCGATCAGGCCTGTTCCAGGCGCAGATTGCCGACCAGTTTCGCCCGGGCCTGGCTCACTCGATTTCTCGCCGGGATTTGGCTGCCCGGCTGGGCGTGGCCTCGGAATCGGCCACGGTTGACTTCGCGGTGGTGCACTCCGAACGGCCCGCGGATGTCGTCGCCGCCGAACCGGCCGCCCATCCCGATGCCCCTTTGGCCGGCGGCGGGCATTCGGCCAACGGCCACGGGGACGCCCACGCCCACCCGGTTCCCTGGCACCGTTTCGGCGCGCTGCTGAAGGGCGAGATCCGCGACATCCGGGTGTTCCTCGTATTCAGCCTCGTTGCCGGCCTGCTTTACCTCTCAGTGCCGCTGGCGGTCGACGCATTGGTCAGCAACCTCGCCTTCGGCAATGCCGCCCGGCCCTTCATCCAGGCGGTCGTCATGGTCAGCCTCGGGTTGCTGCTGAGCCTCGCGTTGGCGGCGGCGGTCCGGGCCTTCAAGCACTACCTGTCCGAGGTGATCCAGCGGCGGATCTTCGTGCGGCTGGTGGCCGATCTCGGGCACCGGCTGCCGCGGGTGAAGCCGGAAGCGCTCGATGGCCAGCACGGGCCGGAGCTGGTGAACCGCTTCCTCGACGTGGTCACCCTGCAGAAATCCTCCGCCGGACTGCTCATGGACGGCTTGGACGCGGTGTTCAGCATCGTGATCGGGATGCTGTTGCTGGGCTTGTTCCACCCGTTGCTGCTGGTGTTCGTCCTCCTGCTCATCGCGTTGCTCTGGGTGGTCCTGTTCGTGATGGCCCGCGGCGCGGTCAGCACCAGCATCGCCGAGTCCTACGCGAAATACGCCGTCGTGCATTGGTTCGAGGAAATCGCGCGGCACCCAAACCTGTTCAAGGGTCCCGGTGGCTATTCGCTCGCCATGGATCGCGCGGACCAACTGGCCCGCACCTATCTTGATGCCCGGCGCAGCCACTTCCGCATTCTCCTCCGGCAGATCGCCGGAATGCTGACGCTGGAAGTGCTCTCCACGGTCGGCCTGCTGATGGTCGGCGGCATCCTGGTCCTGCGCCAGGAACTGACCCTGGGCCAGCTGGTCGCGAGCGAACTCACCGTGGCCACCATCGTCGCGGCCCTGGCCAAGCTGCCGAAACAGTTGGAAGTCTGGTATGACGCCATGGCGGCCATGGACAAGGTTGGGCACCTGGTCGATCTTCAGACCGAGCGTGAGGACGGCGACACGCCGGGCCGGCGATCCGGGCCGGCGGAGGTTCGGGTGCAGGATGCCACCTTCGGATTCCACGCAGACCGGCCGCTGTTTTCGCACCTCAATTTTCAGCTCAGCCCAGGGGAATCCGGCGCCGTCGTCGGGGCCCAAGGGAGTGGCGCCAGCACGTTGCTGTCCCTGCTGTTCGGCCTTCGCCGCCTGGAACACGGCTTCATTACCGTGGACGGACTCGATGTCCGCAGTTGGAACCTGGAGCAACTCCGCTCGGAAGTGCTGCTCCTGCGTGTGCATGACATCATGGATGGGACCATCGCCGACAACATCCGCCTTGGCCGTCCCGATCTCAGCCACGACGACGTCCGCGTGGCCCTGGAGAAAGCCGGCCTGTTCGAGGACATCATGTCGTTGCCGCAGGGCATGAATTCACCGCTGATGTCTGGCGGCTTGCCGCTGTCGAGCCGGCAACAGATCCGGCTCCTCGTCGCCCGGGCGATCGCCCAGAAGCCGCGCCTGCTGCTCGTGGACGAGATGCTGGACGGCTTGGACGCCGCCACCTTAGGCAGCCTGGCCGACCGTCTCTTCGATCCCCAGGCCGGCTGGACCGTGCTGGTTTCGACCCGCGACGCCGACGTGCTGCGTCGGTGCCGGCGCGTGATCTGCCTGAACGAAGGCCGGCTCACTGACGGCACCCAACTGCCTCACCCGACCATCTCATGAGCGCTCCGCGTCCCAGCGATAATTCCCTGGCCACGGCCGACGACCCCTTGGGGGCGCTGCCAGCGATGGCCTTGGTCGGCTCCACCCAAATGGCCCGGAGGCTCGCCTTGGGACTCGTGGTCGCCTTCGGTGTCCTCGCGGTCGGACTCCTCTTCCTGCCCTGGCGCCAGTTCGTAAACGGCACCGGCCGGGTAATCGCGTTTGACCCGCTGGATCGCCGAATCAACCTCGAAGCGCAGGTTTCCGGTCGGGTGCGAAAGCTGCATGTCACCGAGGGTCAGCGGGTGAAGTCGGGCGACGTGATCATTGAGATCCAGGACAACGATCCGCAGTTGCTGAGCAACCTGCGCCTCCAACGTGAGGCCATCGCTTCCCGGCGCTCGTTTGCCAGCAACCGGGTGGACGACCTATCCGTTCAGATCGCCCAGCAGGAGCTGGCGCTCCAGCAGGCCCTTGACGTCGCGCGGCAGCGGGTGGCGGCCACGAAGATCGCCGCCGAGACCGCCGCGCTCAATTTCGAACGCAGCCGCACGCTGGAGGCGAAGGGCCTCGTATCCCGGCGGGACTTCGAACTCGCCACGCGAGACCGGACCAGCACCGCGGCCGATCAGGCCGGCGCCGAGGCGACCTTGCGCCGGACGGAAAACGACTTCCAAGCAACCTTGGCCGGCCTCCGCGCCCAGCGGGCGTCCGCCCAGGGGGAGGTGGCCGCCGCCGAGCGCGACCTCGCGGGCATCGAGATCGCGATCAGCCAGAATCTGCGCCAGGTGGTCGAGGCTCCCCGTGACGGCATCGTTCTCACCGTCACAGTCACCGACGGCACCTACCTCCGCCCTGGTTCGCCCATCTGCACGATCATTCCCGAAACCGACAGCCGCTACGTGGAGCTGTGGCTTGACGGCAACGACGTTCCTCTCGTCCGGCCCCGCGCCCAGACGAACGGGGTGACGATCCCCGGCAGTCCCGTCCGGCTGCAATTCGAGGGCTGGCCCGCCATCCAGATCGTGGGCTGGCCCGGCGTCGCGGTCGGGACCTTCGGCGGCGAAGTCGTGTTCATCGACGCCACGGACAACGGCAAGGGACGCTTCCGCATCGTCGTGGCGGCCCAACCCGACATGAAGGAGCGCGCCGGCCGGCAGGAACCGATCACCTGGCCCTCCAATCGTTGGCTGCGGCAGGGCGTTCGCGCGAATGGCTGGGTCATGCTGGAGCAGGTGCCGCTCTGGCGCGAAATCTGGCGGCAGCTGAACGGATTCCCCCCGGTGGTCGCCGACGGTGAGCCCGACAAGTTCAAGAAGTAAGCCGGCCATGCGTGCGTTCCGCCAAATCGTGTCGGTCGGCCTCGCCTGCGCCAGGCTGGCATTGGTGTTCCCAGGGGCGGTCGCCGGGCAGACCAACCCTCCCGGCCCGCTGCGGCTGGAAGAGGTGCTGCATTCCGTGACCAACCAGTATCCGCCGATGCTCGCGGCCCTGATGGAACGCGACATTGCCGCCGGACGCCTGCGCAGCGCCCAGGGCGTGTTCGATTTCACGGTCTTCAGCCGCCTGTTCGGCACCCCGCAGGGCTATTACGAATCCGGGACCTGGGATTCCGGTTTCGAGCAGTTCACCGGCATCTGGGGCGGCACCGTCTTTGGCGGCTACCGCCTGACCCGCGGCGACCGTCTGCCGGACTACGACTCCAGTCGCACCCAGCGGGACGGCGAGGCGAGGCTCGGCTTCCGCCTGCCCCTGCTCCGCGACGGCGCTATCGACCGGCGCCGGGCGAACCTGCTGAAGGCCGAACTCGACCAGAAGCTGGCCGATCCGCTGATCGCCCGGCAGCGGCTTGATTTCGTCCGCGCCGGCACCGTCGCCTACTTCAACTGGCTGGCCGCCGGGGAACGTTGGCGCGTCGCCGAGGAACTCCTCCGGGTCGCCCGCGACCGGACGTCCGCCCTCGAAAGCCAGGCGGGTTCGGGCCTGCTCCCCCGGATTGTGCTCACGGACAATCAACGCCTGGTCGTCGCCCGGGAAATCGGCACCGTCCAGGCGCAACGCCGGTTCGAGGCCGCCGCGCTGGCTCTTTCGCTGTTCCTTCGCGACGCGGAAGACGCGCCGATCAGCGCCGGGCGGGATCGCCTGAGCTCCGGTTTCCCGCCGGTTGACCCGCCGGATGTCAGCCGGTTCACCACCGATCTGCTTCAAGCCGAGACCCGCCGTCCTGAGCTCGCCCGTTTGCGGTTGAATGCCGACAAACTCGCGGTCGACCGCCGGCTCGCGAAGAACCAACTCCTGCCCAACCTCGACGCCGGCGTGACCGGCAGCCAGGACCTCGGCCGCGATACCTACAAGGACAAGGGCGACTTCGAGGTCCAGGCCGGCGTCGAACTGCGGCTGCCCCTGCAACGCCGCGAAGCCAAGGGCCGGCTTGCGGAAATCGAGGCCCAGACGGAACAGCTCAACAATGAGCAGCGGTTCGCCCGCGACCGGATCCGCACCGAGGTCAACGACGTCTTCTCCGCCGTCAGCGCGGCTTACCAGCAGAACCTCCGCACCCGGACGAACGTGGAACTGGCCCGGCAACTCCAGCTGGCGGAACAGGAGCGGTTCAACCAAGGCGCCACCGATCTGCTGGCCCTGCAATTGCGCGAGCAGGCCACCTATGATGCGCAGATGGCGGAGATCGAGGCGGCGTTCGAATACTTCCGCGCCCAGGCGGATTACCGCGCCGCGGCCGCCCTTGATTTGCCGTGAACGGCGCCTTGCCCGGCACGCTGGACCTGCCCGTTTGCACCCGCGATGATTTAACGTGCCGGACGACTTACCCGATCCATTCGCAACTCCGCCCGGCGGTGAAAATCACGACCGATTCAAGGTCAACGTGCACCGAGTCTTCGGTTTCGTGGCCGGCTGTGGATTTGGATTCTGGGTGTCCGACGACATCTTCGCCCAACCGTCGGCCCGGGTGGCAATTCCGTTCATCCTGGCGTGCGGAGCCCTGATCGCCTGGCTCGCTGGTCGCGGCCTCGACCGGTTTTGGCACGACTGGTTCAGTGACCGCTAAGGGGCCCAGCCCGGCGGTTGAAACTTCACGCCACTTCACGCAGCGCGGTCCGGCAATACCACTTCACGGCGTTGCTCATCGGCGGCTGGAGGGTCTCCAAGTGCTCCGCCGTCACCCAGCGGATGTCGTGATGTTCCGCCTCGGCCAACGCCACGGCCCCAGCCTTGACCCGGGCGAAGTAGATCATGCCGATGTGCTCGTGAGTTTCGCTGATGCGGTGGATGTCGAGGAAACGCGGCGCAATGAGCGCCCGGGTGCCCGGTTCGGTGGTCGGCGGCCGTTCACCCAGCAGCTCGACGTCCAGGCCGCTCTCCTCCTTCGCCTCGCGGAGGGCCGCGATCTCGGGATCCTCATCCAGTTCGATGTGCCCGCCCAGGGGCAGCCACTTGTTCAGCTTGCGGTGGTGGATCACGAGCACCTTGCCGTCATGGACGACGAAGATGGCCACGGTGAAATCGATCAGGTCATGGATGTGCGCCACGCCCGCCAGCGGAACGCAAAGCGGGGCCCGGTGGCAAGGCCCGCGTCCGCTCCGGCCGCAAACTCCGCGTGACAGCCGGGGGCCGGTGTGGCTACTTCCGCCCGCACCATGAAACGTGTTCTCACTGCCCTGCTCGTGGGCGTGGGGTTGACGGCCCTGTCCGCAGCCCGCGCCGAAGACAAGAAGCCCGCCACCCCGGCCGCCGCGCCGACCAACGAGGTCGCGGTGCTCAAGTTCAAGGACTTCGGCGACATCACCTTCGAGTTCCTGCCCGGCGTCGCCCCGAAGACGGTCGAAAACTTCAAGAAGCTCGCGAGAGAGAAGTTCTACGACGGCACCAAGTCGCACCGCCTGATCCCCGGATTCATGATCCAGCTGGGCGACCCGCTGACCCGGAACGATGCCATGCAGGCCCGCTGGGGCACCGGCGATCCCGGCTACAAGATCAACGCCGAGTTCAATGAGACCCCCCACGTGCGCGGCGTGGTATCCATGGCCCGCAGCCGGGACATCAATTCCGCCGGCTCCCAGTTCTTCATTTGCTTCGGCACGGCGTCCAACTTGGACCGCCAGTATACCGTTTTTGCGAAGGTGACGCAGGGCATGGACGTGCTCGACAAGCTGGAGAAGGTCTCCGTCGCCGGCCCGCAGGGTAGTTCTCCAACGACTCCCGTAGTTCTCGAAACTGTCACCCTCACCGCCGCCCCGGCCGCCGCCAAACCGGCGGCGAAGTAATCCCGTTTTTCCCATGAGCAATCCCACCGCCACCGATGAGGTGGCCATCATCAAGACGTCCGCCGGCGACATGGTTGTCGAGTTCTGGAGCGACGTCGCGCCCAAGACCGTCGAGAACTTCAAGAAGCTCGCGCGGCAGGGCTTCTACGACGGCACCGCGTTCCACCGCGTCATTCGCGGCTTCATGATCCAGGGCGGCGACCCGCTGACCAAGGACGCGAAGCAGGAAGCCCGCTGGGGCACCGGCGATCCGGGCTACAAGATCAAGGCCGAGTTCAACGACCGCTCGCACCAGAAGGGCGTGCTCTCCATGGCCCGCAGCGCCAGCCCGGACAGCGCCGGCAGCCAGTTCTTCGTGGTGCACGGCAACGCCTCGTTCCTGGACAAGCAATACACCGCGTTCGGCAAGCTGATGAAAGGTCTCGACGTCCTGGACCAGATCGCCGCCACCCCCTGCAAGGCAGCCGGTGAACAGTCGCCCAGCCGCCCGGTCCAGCGGCAGCACGTCGAAAGCGTGACCATCGTCGCGCGTTCGACGGTGGCGTAACCGAACATTCTCCGAACAGGCGGACGGCAGTGGCCGTCCGCCTTTTTGCTTTCGTCATGGAACTCGAACAACTCGCCCAGGCGCTCCAGGCCATCGGCTGTCCGGCCGCCAAGTGCCCCGAGATGGCGGCCCAACTCGACAAGCGCGCCCACCAACTCGCCGCGGAGACCGGGCGCAGCCACGACGAGGCGCTGATTCACCTCGTGAAACTGATGGCCGGCGGCTGGGCCGCCCAAGCCCGCACCGCCAACCCCTGAACACCCTTCCTCCCCAATGCCCCCGGAAGCCCCGATCAAACCCTGGCCGGTCGTCGCCACGAAGGCCCTCGCCAATTATCGCATCTTCCAACTGCGGACCGACCTGAAGGTGAACCCACGGACCGGCGGCCAGCACGACTTCTTCGTCATCGACTGCGCCGACTGGGTCAACGTGGTCGCGCTCACGCCGAGCCACCACGTGGTGATGATCGAGCAGTTCCGGCACGGCACTAACACCGTGGAACTGGAGATTCCCGGCGGCATCATGGACCCACACGAGACCGATCCCACCGTGGCGGGACCACGGGAACTGCGCGAGGAAACCGGTTACGAAGGCGACCCCGCGCGGTTGGTGGGCACCATCTTCCCGAATCCGGCGATCCAGTCGAACCGCTGCCACACGGTGTTGGTAGAAGCCGCCGAACTGCGCCACGCCACCGAGTTCGACCACGGCGAGGACATCGCGGTGCGGCTCGTGCCGTTGGCGGACAGTCCCGGGCTCATCGCGAGCGGCGCCATCCGGCACGCGTTGGTCGTGGTGGCGCTTACCCACTTTCTCCTCCATTGGCAGGCTCGCCACGAGACCGCTTCCCGGTAACGCTCGCCGCATGAATCGCCGCCAATTCCTGCAAGCGGTCCCCGCCTGCGCCGCGGTCGCCACCGGTTGCACCGCTCTCGGCGGATCGGCCGGACTGCGGGTGCTATGCTACAACCTCCATCACAGCGAAGGCCTGGACCAGCGGGTGGACCTCGGACGCATCGCGCGCCTGATCCGGGAAAGCCGGGCGGACCTGGTTGCGTTGCAGGAGATTGACATCGGCACCGAGCGGACCGGCCGGGTGGACCAGGCGGCGGAATACATCCGCCTGACGGGCCTGCACGGCCAGTTCGGCAAAGCGATCGACTTTCAGGGCGGCCAATACGGGATGATGCTCCTCAGCCGCTGGCCATTGGAGAACTTCACCGTCCATTGGCTGCCGAATCCCAATAACCGCGAGCAACGGCTGGCCGTTTCCGCCCGCATTGCACCGCCGGGAATGACGCCGTTCCGGTTCATCGGAATGCACCTGGACGCCACGCGCGACGACGGTGATCGCTGGTTGCAGGCGGGCTGGCTGCAGGACCGGTTCGCCAACGACCTGGAGCCTTCGATCATGGCGGGGGATTTCA
>JBEISV010000649.1:0-2138 GCA_040375265.1 Verrucomicrobiales bacterium | reverse complement strand
TCACCGCCGGCCGTTCCGGCACCCGATTCACGCGGTGCTCCCGGCGAGCCACCCCGCCCGGGAAGAGGCGGCTCTCCGCTGCTTCGCTAAGCGGACCAGAGCGCAGTCCTTCGGAGCCGAGCCCCTGCTCGTTTTGACGGACTGCCGGTTGCCGGCCAGCTTCCGCGTTGGAACAAAATCGATGCGTGCCGTGATCTGGAACCCTGTTTGGCACCGGCTGGCTTGCTGGGCCGGAGTGACGTTGCTTTCGCTGTGCCTGTCGCGGGCAGACGAGGAACCGGCCCCGGTCCCGGCCGATACCGAGGCGGTGGCGGCCACCCCGACGGCCGACATCCGGCGCGACGCCACCGTGCTCGCCGTCGAACGGGTGATGCCGGCGGTCGTCAACATCGCCACGCGCAGTTGGGTGGACCGGGAGAGCGCCTACGAACGCCGCCTGCGTGAGTTTTACGGCTACCAACGGCGGCCCCAGGCCAACTACGCTCGTGGTTCCGGTGTGGTCATCGACGAGGACGGCTACGTGCTGACCAATTCCCACGTCGTGGGCGACGCCGCGGACATCTGGGTGCAGTTCTACGACAGCGACGAGGCGATCCCGGCCGAGCGCGTTGAGCTTTCCCAGAGCAAGGACGTGGCCCTCCTCCGCCTGAAGCCCAAGCAGCCGCGCAAGTTCCGCGCCCTGAAGTTTGCCAAGGACGACGACTTGCTGCTGGGTGAAACCGTCATCGCGCTGGGCAACCCGTTCGGCTTGGGCGGCTCGATCGCCAAGGGCATCCTCAGCTCCAAGTCCCGCCGCCCGGCCGACGCCCTGCCCGCGGGCGAGTCGTTGGACATCGCCGACTGGTTGCAGACCGACGCGGCGATCAACCCGGGGAACTCCGGCGGGCCGCTCGTGAACCTCCGCGGCGAACTCATCGGGCTGAACGTCGCCGTCCTCAATCCCGGCCACAGCCAAGGCATCGGCTTTGCCATCCCGATCCGTCGCGTCAACGAGGCGCTGGCCGAAATGCTGAGTGGCGAATCGGTGAACGGCTATTGGTTTGGAGCCAAGCTGAAGCCGGCGTCGCGGCCGCTCACCGTCCAAATGGTCCAACCCGGCAGTCCTGCGGCCCAGGCGGGGCTGCAGGCTGGCGACACGATCCTGGAGGTGAATGGGCAGCCGCCGGGCAGCCTCATTGAGTTCAATCGGGTTCTCACCACCGCGAAGGACAAGCGGGAGGTCCGCCTGCGGCTGAGACGCCAGGGCGGCAACCGTGACGCCCAGCTCCGGCTGATCGACGAACGGGTCTTCTTCAACAACGCGCTGCTGCGCAAGCGGGCCGGATTCACCGTGCGCGAGACGCCGAACGGCTTCGCCGTGGAGACGGTGGAGCGGGGTGGCCCGGCCGAGGCGGCGAAGCTGCGTCCTGGAATGTTGCTGACCGCGGCGGACGAGCAGCCGGTCGACTCGCTTGTGACCCTGGCGAAATCCGCCTACAGCCATGCCGACGAGGCGCCGTTGCGGCTGGGAGTGCTCTTCCTGGAACGCGCCGGCCTGTTTATTCGACGCTACGAAGGCGAGGTCGCCGTTCGGTTGCGCTGAGGGCCGCCCGCCGGGAGCCGGATCATTTCACGAACTCGAGGCCGGAAACCTTGGGGACGATGCCCATGGCGTGGCCACGGCTGAGGAAGCGCAGGATGCTGTCCCGGCCGCGGTCGCCGTAGTCGAGCGTCCAGTGGTTCACATACATGCCGACGAACTTGTCGGCGAGGTCCATGCCCATGTCGCGCGCCCAGCGCATGGAGTGCGCCACCGCGTCGGGCCGGTGGTCGAGGCTGAACTGGATGCTGGCCGTGAGGATGTCGCTGACCCGCTTGCGAAGCGCCGCGGCGTGGCGTTTGTGGATGACGTTGCCCCCGAGCGGCAGCGGCAGGCCGTCGTTCTCGCGGCCCCACCACACGCCGAGGTCCTCGCAGACCACGAGGCCCTCGTTGGCGAAGGTGAGCTGGCCCTCGTGGATGATCAGGCCGACGTCGGCCTTGCCCTGCTTCACGGCGTCGAAGATCTGGTCGAACGGCACGACGATGCAGTTGAGATCCTCCGCCCGGCGGCCGAGCCACAACTGAAGGGCGAGGAAGGCGCTGGTCATCGTGCCGGG